>NZ_JBFRCG010000008.1:0-392473 GCF_040965595.1 Paraburkholderia sp. EG287B | reverse complement strand
GACCTTTACGGCTGCCGGGACTCTGTGTTGGCTCTGACAAAGTGGTGTCCATCACTTCGAAAATGATGGACATCACTTTGATGCCGATCCCTGCAGCCGTCTACGACGGCCGCCGCGAGCCGCTTACGACTTTTTACTGCCGCTTGTCGGTTGTGAGCGTCATGCCTCGCCAGGCGCCTCTTGCCGCTGTAAGTGATGTTGAAGCGGTTGCCGTGAGCGACGCCATTGCGCAAGTGATACACGAGTTCGAGAATCGGTGCATGGTCAAAGTAGTCATGTGCCCCGAGTTCATCCCCCAACATCAGCAGGGCACCCATCGCCCAGGTGCGAAGGAAATGACTTTGCAGGCTCTGATCTTCGCGCAGGAGGTCAAGATAGAAACGGAGATCGAGTGTATGGAACGTGCCATCTTTTCGCCTGATCTCGCCAGTCGGATTTGTACCCAAAACCGGCGAAGGTGGAAGCGAATTGATTGACATTGGGTTGACGGCAACCAGATGCGCCACCAGGAAGGCGTAATAGCCCGAAGCCAGATGCTGGGCTACCCGCGCGACCTCGAGCCTTCCCGGATCGACGATCATGTTTGCCTCAATATGCTACGCCTGTTAGTCGATCCGGTATCCTTCGGCTCATTGAGGAAGCTCCCCGGTAACTTCACTCGTCGACATCGTCAAAAATGCTACGACTCCCTTCGTGAGTTGCACTCGGTTCATCGACCGCGATGTCCCGCGAACTCGAGGTCTCCCTTTCTGGTGGATTTTGATCAATCCATTCTTGAAGCCTAAGACGCTCCTCCTTGACTATCCTCCTGATACGCCAACTCGAGGGGTATGACTCCTCGAATGAAGAAAGCAACCGCCTAAAGTGCCTCATTTCCCACTCTGCATCATATTCCCGATCACAACGCTCCTGATGTTGTAACCGTACCTCCTCGATTCGTGGTAGCAACTGTGTTCGCATCGCTTCCCGCAATCTACGTAGTTCGCCTTCCTTCAACAGAGAACATAGTTCTGGGTCGTTCAAGACATGGACATCATCGCCCGTTTTAGCGTATTCGCTGACAGTTTCGATCAACGTTCGGCGCGCTTCTTCCGGCAGGAGGCCCAATTTGAACAAGCGTATAGCCAGATCAACTTCACCGGAAAATTCCAGGGACATCATCGGCTTCACGATAGACTCAATCAATCTCTCGTCAGCCTCGAGATAGGCCACCAGGAATTGCTTGCTGCACCGTCTAGCCAGGAACCGATGCAAGTCCTGTCGGGCTCTCCAGTCTGACAGCCATCTGGTCTTGTAGGCAGAACTCTTCTTATGCCCCGTGAGCCTCTCGATCACCAGGCCAAACAAGGAGGCGGGAAGCACGACGGCCCCCTCCACGCCGACGTCTCCGCAAGTTACCTGCAGCATCATCTTTTCGATTTCGGCACCACGCACGTAAATGCCGAGCAACTCCGGGCTGCTGCGCAACATGGCGGAGAATGCATCGCCAATGGTCGGATGCTTGAAAGTCCAGAAGGAATCGCCGTCGGAAATCACGTGGACCGCTAGACTGCCGCGTAGCGCTTCGAGAGCAGTCGAACAAGCACCCAGGTTGCTACCCAATCGCTTTAATGCCTCCTCCTCGGTAGCTGTCAATGAAATCGGACTCAGCAGGCGTCCATTTCCCATATATATCAATGCGAGCGCCGCTTTGCTGTCCGCATCGAGCTCACTGCAGACATCAATGAGGAGCTGCTCACGCTCATCGACAAACCTCGCCAAGCTCCAGTCGGACAGCACCAGTTTTTTGGTGAAGAAGGGATCTGCCAACCTCCGTGCGATTTCCGGAATGAACCTATCGTGCGCAGCTACAGTAACCAGATGCGGCTTCACTTCGGTCCGGAACTGGCGTGTTTGCTTTCCCAACCTTAAATGATTGAAAAGAATCTGTTGCCGCTCGATCTCCGCGAGGTCGTGGACATCAATGACGACTTGGCTCTCACGGAAAAGTGGAAACGAGCTCTCCTTCAAGTCCTGCCGCGCACGGTTATAGATGTAGTCGCGAGACGTCATCACCACGCGATTACCTCGTTGCAGTATCGTCTTTACCTCATTCAGGACCTGATTCCAACCAGCTGCAAGACCGCTTTCATACTGAGTCACGCCAAATGCGTCATCGATCCAGAAAAATTGGGATTTCTCGTCTGGGTTCCAGCGCTCCACAACAGATTTTGGGTCCACTAACTTCAGAACGGACGCGCCCCACTGATCAGCAGACGCCATCGCAAGCAATGAGGCGATGGTCGTCTTTCCTGATGCTGGCTCCCCTATTAGGAGCACGAAACCATGCGCGTCCAGGGCTTTGGCCGCCTTGCGATAGGAATCTGTCACCACGACCTTAGCCAACTCATCGCGCATCGACTCGAGTACCGCCCTCGCCTGTGCGTACGCCCGCTCGTCCAAGATTTGACTCAAATCCCCGAGACCGTAGACCCGCGGGACCATCATTCTCAAGTGCTTGCTCTCGCGGATTTGATCTTCAAGCCAGGTTGCGCCAAATATACGGACGCTCTCAACGCCAGCCTCTCGCAGCTTCTGTTTTATCTTTAGGTCAGTCTCAGCAGAAACACCGGCATTCGTCATCAAGATGTAGATGTCACACTCATCCTTGTCGACCAACCGTCTGACTTTTGCGAATTCCTCTTCGAGATCTGAAGGTGTGAGCGCGTACCCGGCCCGAGACGTGAATTTGCACTGGATGACAAATCGACCGGTGAGTAATTCACCATCCTGGTCTGTCCAGTGACCTGAGAACGCACCGTCTCGACCGCCATCATTTGTATCGAGAAATGACTGGACTGTTTGACCGAGAACCTCGCGCGATACTGACAGACACAGTTGCTGGAAACTATGCCAGCCCAGCGTGTGGAGATGAAACATTCTCGCTTCCTATTTGTCTCTCACATTACGTACGAGTCAGTGACAATTCCTTGAACTCCTCGCCAAGGAAGCGAAACTTGTGGCGGAACAAGCCCGCGAGCTTGGTATCCGCAGTCGCAAAGAAAATCTGCCGAGATCCGCTGATCGCCAGGTAGCGCAGATGATCCAGGAACGATAGGACGTTGATGTCGTCCACGTGTGCAACCGGATCATCGAAGAGCAGCACTGGTGGGCCCGATCGTAGGCGCCCGTTCATGGCCAAGAAAAGCGAAAGCGCGAATGCGGCGCGCTGTCCGGTACTCATCTGATCGAGTTCGACCTTGGCGCCCGTTTGGCGACGGACGATAGCCAGCGTCCCGTGTTCGGCGCTCAGTTCGAACTCGTTGGGCATGTGAATGCTGGCGAACGTGCGAGCAATCTCTTGTGCGTTCTCGGCAAGTATCTGGTTGGTCAGTTCTCCGCCCGAGCTTTGTCGCGTCAGAGTCTCCAAAACATGCTCGGCTTCGACCAAGTTCCCGATTTTCGTCTCGCACGCCTCGATCTTGGTGTTCAGGCCGTCAACTGCTTTGGCTTCCTTTTCGAGTGCCACATCGTTCGCACCTTCTTGCTCAATGGCCGTGGCGACCTTCGCAACCACCTGCTGGGCAGCTGAGAGATTGATGGCAATTTCGTCGGCGGTCGTGTCTGATCCGATTGTCAGAATCGATGTGAGAGTCTGACGAGCCCCTAGCGCGGCTTCGATGTCGGAAACTTGCCGACTGACCACCTTCGCGAGTGCTTCGGCACTGTCGGGAAGGTTGATCGACAGACGCGCGGCCAAGGCTTCGCACTCGCGTTGGACTTCATTTGACTCCTGCAAGGAATCGTTCGATGCCTCTTGCGAAGTGGAGAGCGCCTCTTTGTTGCTCGCTCGTAAGACCTCCAACTCATCAAGCGACGGCAGCTCAGTCAGGCCGACCTCCAGCAACCTGTCGAACAAGTCTTCAGAAGAGAGTCCGTCGGTCTGCAGTTGATGAACCTGACTTTGCGCCGCTTCAACGGTCACCCGCTCGCGCTCGAGGGATGCCCTCTCCTGCTCAATCTGCGCGAGAGCCTCGCGGACCGTCGCAGATCGAGCGCTCTCCCCAATAAATGACCGCATAGACTCCAGTGCCGATTGGGTTGAGCGAACACTGATCAATGCCTCATCTGCCCCGGCAATCTCGGTTTGAAGCAGGGCCGCATGCTCTGATGTGTTGCCGTCGACGTCGGACGTCATCCTAACGAGCAGCTGGCCGCGTTCGAACTCGGTGTGGCAAACAGGGCAGTGGTCGGGATTGGGGACGCGCTGCAAGATATCTAGTGCTGTAGCGCGCAGACGCTGCGTGAGCACTGTCAGGCTGCTCTGCGACTTCTCCAACGCCTGAAGAGATGCCCGATTTGTGGTGAGCCAACGTTGAAGTTCTTCAGCCCGCGCCTCTACCGAAGAGACGGCTGCCTCGAAACGTTGGTCCAGCAGATGCTCGACCGTGTTCTCGTTCACATTCTCCGGGACCAGCGCAAGCCTTACAGTGCGTGCGCGCAAACGATCCTGTCGTTCGCTTGCCTCCTTGGTCAGCCGCGAAAAATCGACGCGTGCGTAGGGTAGCAGCGCATCAATGGCCGCAATTCGGTCGGCGGTAGCTTGCGTTGCGCGCTTCGCCTTGGCCAGGTCAATCTTTACGGCCTTGGCTCGTTCGTCCAGGGCAGCTGCCTTGTCGGCTTCCTCGTTCAGGTTCGCCAAAAGCTGCAATGCGCTGTGCAAATCACTGTGAAGCACGTCGACCGAGGACTGACGAAGCAGCTCAGCCGCCGAGACCGCCTCTTGCAGACTTTCGCGCAAGGAAGCCATGCCACCTTTCTCTTCCGGGGGTTGCAGCCAGCCCAACTGCGTCAAAGCCGCAAGCAGCTCCAGGAACAGACTGTCCGAGAGCTTCGGCGCTTTCTTGATAGCATCGACACGGCCTGCGGCGGCCACCCGCAATTGTTCGTTAGTCGTCTTGTCGCGACGCAGCCCCTTCAATTCTTCACGTACTTGATCCATCACACGGCGTAGCCGATCTGCCAGGCTTTCAGCGGCGGCCCCAAGCACCAGACGGGTGACGTCGGCGCCGATCTGATCGGAACTTGCCGACACACTGAGATTGACCGCGGCATCGGTATCGAGAAAGTTGAATTTCCCGAAGCTGTCGTGGATGCTGACCTTCTTGAGTTCGGTCTTTGCGTACCAGTTCGAGTGGCGCGCTCTGAGTCGCGCCGCATCCGTCGTGGAGGACAGCTTTTCCGCGCTGCCAGCAAGCTCCAGAGTGATGGATGTCCGATCCAGCAAGACTGATGAGCGTCGGTTTCGACCGCAGTAGCCGAATTCGATCGCTTCGAGCAGCGAGGTCTTGCCCACCCCGTTGCTGCCAACGATCAAATTGACCCTCCCTAGAGGGTGGTCTTTTTGTTCGGGATGGGGGCGAAACCCCTTGATTGTCAGACGCCTAAGGAAATGAGCAGCCGCCGCCATTTCGGCAGGCAGGAGTGCCATCGGCGAGACCGGCCGCGCGGCTTTGTCCTTCGTTCCGGCGACGATACGGCGCACAGCATCGGGTACTGAGATGTCGTCATCCAGTATGAATCCGAGCCCGTGCTGCTCAAGCGTATTCGACCAAGTAGTCGCCAAATCGAGCGGCATGGCGCCTGTTGACGCGGCGGCAGGGCTTCCTTTCGCAAGCAGTGCGGGCATGTCCCCTTCACGGATGACCTGCTTGCGCGCGTATTCTCGGTCGGCTTCAATTGTGGCCTTGAGGCGGCCAAACTCGGTTCGGCTCGCCTCTTCGTCACTCGTGACGAAATAGAGATAATGGCTCCATCGCAGATCCGTAGCGACCTGGGTGGAAAAGTACATCTCGGAGAGGACCTCTTCCTGGTATCGCTTGAGCATCGGGACCGTTGCGCCTAGCCGATCATTCAAATCGAAATAGCGAATAGCATATTCCCGCGTGCCGAAACGATCGACCCCACGAAAAACCCCGCGACCCACATCTTCGAGATCGGGGTATCGGCCTCTGAGGATTGCTTCCACGCGCTGGGCATTAATCATGACCTGTCTTCCGCGAAGTCCACCGGCGATGCGCCAGCGGGAATGTCAATGAGATTCATGCCTTGCGGTCCGCGTGCGCCGTACTCGTTGCCCCTGCGAAAGACAACGCACAGTCGGTCCTGCGCACGCACAATGGCGTCCCCCAATTCTTCACCGAACTTGCCCTCTCTAATAGCGATATTCAGAGCGTGATTGACGATAGCCTGTGTGAGTTTTTGATGTGCGCTATCAATTTCCGCGTCGTCTGCTTGGTCCGCAAGATATACCAGCGCAGCCGATCCACGCGCCCCGGTAGCCGGCTCCACGTTGTGATGTGGCACCTCTCGTCGCCAGGAGAAGCGGAAGCCACCGGCCAGATCCCGCACCGGTGCAGGCCATGGCACGTTGCTCCGAGCTAGCCCGATCGCATCTTGAGCACGCTGCAGCCTTCTTCTGCGGTAAGCGACACCTGGCCGGGTTAGTTCGATTTCCTGATGAACTGTCACCCGTCGAATCGATTCCTCGTCCCGGTCCAGTTGAAACGAGTCAAGTTCGTTGACCGCGTACCAACTGCTTGGATTTCCGTGGGGACCAACGAGGATCTCAATGGCTCGCTCCACAGCGAGTGGACTGGTTTGGGATGCGCGCTGCAATGGTTCAGCGATTGCCTGATAGCTTACCAACGCAAGAGCGAAGCCATCGTGTGCGACCGCGCCCCGCTCCCAGGCGCTCGCGTCCGAATTCCAGGTAAAGCGCTCTTCGACCGCGACAAAGTTCTTCGGAACGAGAGCTTGTTCGCCCGGGAAGAGCAGCTTCTGCTTCTGCAACTGAAGGATTTGGCCTTCGTAGTTCAGGAAGAAGGAGTGCCATCGTTGTGCCAGAACGTTGTAATAAAGTCCTTGGCGATGCAACTCGTCGATTAGCCCGTCGTCAGCTCCGAACTTCGCTGGCGGTGCGTACCAAGCTGACCCGGCGACGTTTTTCCACTCGGCAAACTTTCCCCCGGCTTTCGCTTCCTTGATATTTTGAGCCCAGTTCAGACAAAGAAGCTCGACATCATTGTTCGTGCCGACGGCACATAGCCGCGCGCGATATGCGGCGTAGTCGGAGTGAGCCGGCTTGGGATTGAGTTGAATGTGAATAAGCAAGCAATTGAGGTGGGCCTGATCGACGTGTTCGGTAAAGTCGAAAGCGTCTGAGCAGATGATCGACAACAGGCTCATCTTCCCAAGCCCGCGATTGAACGCGTACACAGACTTACCCACACAGAGCGAGGTCTGTTCGATGTCGCGATAGTCTCTGCACGCGACCGTCTTAAACTGCACTAGCAGGAACAGTACAGCTTTCCCGTCCACATCCTTCACCCAGAAAACATAGAGCAACGGGTCGACGTAGCGCTTTTGCGCTACTTGCCGGGGATCGAGCGCCTCGTGGTGAAACTCACACCGTCCACCGGTGTTGCAGCGTTCGGCTAACGCCTCCATTTCCGCCGGAGGAATACTTTCGCAGCCAAGAACCCACAGGGCGCCTACCGGCGGGCGATGTCGCCCGTCAATAATTTCGTCAACAACGCTCCATGGAACGCAATACTCAGGGGCGACAGCCAAGTCCGCGTGAGCTTCGACTGCAGTCGAGAGAAAGCCACTGCAGAGCGCATGACCAAGCGCCGCGTCCGCATGCCCCACCCTCATGTCATTCGCTTCGATTACGCCGGTAGGCTGCAGCAGGAGCGCGCGATACGGCTCACGGGCGGGGTTCAGCGCCTGCAATCCAATGAGCTCTAATGGCCGAGGCCGCTGACTGAGCATTTCCTCAACGTCGATTATGTCAATTGCCACTGTTTCCCCATAGCGCGAACTGCCGCCCAGAATGACTTATTCCGGCGTTCCTGGCTGCTAAAAGCACGCAATATTCGTCTCAATCGGCGAGCCGCCGGCCCAGTTTAAAAGGCGATCTACGCGTCTGCACGGGTTGCGAATCGCGGACGCGAAAAACCCCAGAAAACGCACGCCCCCCCCACCTCAACGACGTGTGTCGGCATGGACGAAGAATCGAGCGCGACAAGCGGGCGCACGACTAGAACGCCTTGTTCAGATCAACCTCGTGGCCCGCGGCCTTGAGCTCACGGGCCAAGTTCAGCCTCCAGCCGCCGCCGTCATCCATGTTTTCCCAGACGACACCAGCGAAATCGCTGGGAATATCGACATTGCCGCGTCTGAGCGTACAGACCCTCTCGCGTCCGAGATGGCAAATGAAATAGCCGAGCTCGAGCAGCACGTTTTGTCGCGCCCGGGGCTTCAATTCGTCCTCTTTCACACTGCGACCAACATCATCAGGGGTCAGCAACACGACGGCGAAGCCCACATCGCGGTTCGCCTCAATTTTCTCGATAACCGTGCGTCCCTGGTTGGCCTGTTCATGAAGGATGACCGGCTGGAAACCTAGCCCATGCAGGTATCTGGCCACGGTCTCGCGTGCTTCGCCGTCGTGGCCGTGCACGATAAAAACCTTGTTCGACATAGGCATCACCAGCTTCGGTTGAGTGTTACCACGAGCCATGACGTAACCTTTGTAGTCCCGTGTGAAGGGAATGATCATCTGGCGGGTGATGTTATGAATCCCAGCCATGACCTTCGACCCACCGTAGTAATAGGTATGGCCGAAGTTGATCATGAAGTCCGGGTCGTCTGCGAACTTGCGGATGAGCAGCCACTCCAGTCCGAGGCCCTTATCACGATCATCCGGCCAAGCCAGCCGGGCGCTGCCGACCATTCCACCTTGGGACTTGATGCTCTCGGCCAGGAACGTATCGAGATCCAAGCCAGCAGTAAGTTGCTGGTTAATCACGTCAAGAGCTGGGTCCTGAAGCAGCCGCGCGAGCGTCTTGACCGGGCGGACGTACGACTGCAAATCGGAGGATTGCAGATCGAGAACCGCATTGTTGATCTGCTGGAAAAGGTCGGCCTGCACCATCAGGTCGCATCCTTCTCGAGACGCACAGCCGCAGCCCGCTCAAGGATCGCTTCGCGCTGTGTTTCCTTCACGCCCTCGACAAGCTGGGCAACCAGCGGATTCGATGCATAGTGCGCCACGCGCTCGTCGACGAGGCGTGAGGCTTCCTGGATTGCTGCTTCGATACTGGCCGGATCGTGCGGGTCCATGCTAACCGAGCCCAGCTCGCCATCAAGTTCGCCAAGCGCTTTCTGGGCGGCTTCCAGATCGCGCGTCAGTTTGTCCAGTCCATCAATCTTAAACATCGTTGGTCTCCTTCTACGTGTGATAAAGGACATTATCAGATAGAAGGGCGCACTGTGCGCGGAGCTATATTCGCTTCATTCGTTGAGTAACGGGGGCCGCTGAACTCATTTTCAGATGCATTCGCCTAGGCAAGCACCCTCTTGCCGCTTCGCCACAGTTATCGGGAGTGAACTCTCGTTACCGCTTTCCCAATTCAGGACGTCGAGCGGCTAATTCGCCCTTGGAAGCAGCCGTCAGGTTGCTGAAATCCGAATAAACGATACGGAGGTCAATTTATGCGGTTTGCATGATTTGCACGCCGGCGACAATTGGCGCACTCGGTCGCGGGACGCGATGCGACCAGCCGCTGAATTACGTCAAAACCAAAAAAACAATCAAACCATCTGCGCACCGACAAGACCGATACTTTTGATGCTACCTTTTCCGCGGCCTGCCTCCAGCGCCACTGCATCCCTCGAGATCCAAGTGCCGTTCGAACCACCTTAGTTGCGCCCTTTTTCAGCCGTTCGAGCGCCTGCAAGTACCGGTTGAGCGTATCAGTCTCGAGTCGACTCCCGCTTGATAAGCTCGTGGCACCGGGCTCGGGCTCTAAGGGGACACCTTCCATCGTCGCCTTGATGACGAGTGGTTCGTCCAAGCAACGGGCCTGTACGTCCACCCTCGAGGCGGGGCGCTCGGCGAGACGCGTTACGAGTTTAAGCACCTGTTGCTGAACGGTCATGGGACGCGGCACGACTTCAAGACCGTCGCGGCGCTGACGACGCTTTTGAGTGCCGCGACGAACAAGATGCTGGCTGTCGCTGCCGATCCCGCTCGCATCCACTGCCCGAAGTGCAAGGTCTGGATGCTACGGGTTAGGGAGCCCGACCCGTGGTCGACCAATAAATACCGGCCCTTTCTGTCCTATGACGGGGTGGTGATCAACCGTAGTACCCGCAACGTGTCCTGCGACGGTATCCTCAGAACCGAGCCCGCGATCCGGTCCTTGGGAATGACGGGCACGGCTGCCGGTCGCCGCGACCCCGGCCCGAAGAACATGAAACCTGTGGAGACTGTCCATGACTATCCATCCTGCACAAGAGCCGCCTACTGCGACGGCGATCGAGTTTCGGGACGAACTGCTCGCAAAGGGGTGGCCGGACGATCATGGCGTTGCAGTGCTGACCGGCAAGAATTCCGGTCCAGAATCGACAACCTGTGCGGCTCAGGCGAGAGCGAGGGGCGCTCTGCTGGGTGTCTGGTCAGTCCGGTTGCAAGGCTTCATCTATCCCGACTTCCAGTTTGACCACTTGGGCGCAATCCGGCAGGAGGTTGCCGAACTCCTTGCCATACTGCCCAGCAACAACGATGACGGTGGCTGGAGGCGTGCATTCTGGCTCTATTCGCCGCATGCTCTTCTCGAAGGCCAGACGCCTGCAGAGGTATTTCCGGTCGCACCGGCGCGCGTGATCACGATCGCAAAGGGCGAATTCCGGGGTGATCCCGCTGCGCCTTGGTAGAACTGCCGCCTGTGACGCGGACTAGCGTCATCGAAGCAGAATGTGAGCCGATGCGTGCCCGGCCTAGACGTCGGGGGGAAAACTGCGCTTGATTGGCAAGGGATAAGACACAACATAGCGATCCGCCCCAGAATGGCTCTATGGGCTTTCCAATCGTTTAGGTTCCAGGACTGGGGCGCCGAACACATGCCCTTCAGCTTTCAGACCACCCAGCTGTTTCAGGACGATGCACGAATAACAGCTTGGCTACGATCATTACCCAACAAGGACAACGACATTCTCGTTTCAATCCCGGGACTAGCCCTTCTGGAACTTGCAAGCGCCAGCGGCAAGGCGAGTGGTAAAGGACAGACTCTGGAAAAGGCAATGCATCTCGCTAAACTAATGCGTAATCTTCGCGTTGACGTTTTAACCTCAATTCTCGGGTACTGCATTCGAGTGAAAGTTCTCAAACTTGTGCGAGATTTGGGATGAACTCGCGGATATGCATGGGCCAACAATCTTCAGGCGTACGTCGCGATGCGTAGTCCTGGAAAGCGATGGTCAAGAAGCGGAAAGGATGGCCGCCGACTTACGCTAAAGCCGTAGAATCGGCGACTCATTCCAACCGTAAACGCCTGCGGCGACGTCGCATGGGACGCATCTTCTCACGCCAATTGGCGCGAACCATACATTTCGCTGCGGCCACCGGAGGCAAGGTGAGCAAATTCGGGAGATACGGACTTGCCCATCGTCTTAGCTCCTGGAAATCCTCACCGTCCCGAACTCCTTCACCGTCCTTGACACATACATGCAGGTTTTGTTGGGATCGCGTGAGCCAGATTCATCACCGACCACGTGACATGCGTTCGATTCGCCAATTCGTGCCGCGTCGCTGGCGCCCGAAAGCGCTCACCTTATTCTCAACGCTTTTTTACCTCCTGGAAGTCCTCACCATCCTGGAAACGCTCACCCATCCGCGCTCCACCTCCCTCAGGAAGCGCTTAGGCTTGCATCTGCTGTTTTTTGATCACTGGACTCTATTGTCAGTTTTGCGCCCCTTTCTGATCATCGCAGCTTTTTTCATGTGCGATATATCGCATATCCCGAAAAGCCTCACCTTCGCGTGGTGAGAATCGCTGCAATGCCGGCTACGCAAGGCAACTCCAAACTTATAATTCGCATAACGATGCAATTCCGTTCGGAAAAGTTTGCATCTGGGCAGAACCGCCCCCCGCCCAGCAAGGCAACTCTGAACTTATTTGCCGAAAATCCGCAGTTTCCTCCAAGTCCGGACTTATTTGCCCGCCGACAGGGCCCTTAAAACTTGAACCGCAACTGAAACCCGATGGTAAACGGCAGATCGTCAGACGGTATCGGCGGAATGACGATGAAGTTCACGCCCACGCGCTTGTACGCGACCATCACGATAGGCGCGACCACGGGCCCGATCGTATGGTCGTGGCCAAGGCCCCAGTTGCCATAGTTGTAGCCGGAGATGATGCCGCCCATCGCCGCTAGCCGCACGAAGCCCCAGTGCAGAAACTCGGGCGCCCACACTGCGCCGCCATAATAAGAGGGCCGGCGCAAGGAGTTGCGAAAGCCACCAGCCGTGAGCGCCCACGTATCGCCGGGCCAGCATTCGATGCCGAGGCCCGGGTTGAATTGTTCGAAGTCCTTGTCGGGATGGATGTGGTACGAGCCCACCATCGCATCGACCCACAGTCCCGAACTACACCAGTTCGCCGCGTGTGCCGACTGCGCCGCGCCGAACAGCAGCGGCAGGAGCAGCAGGGCAGCCGCCGCGCCGCGTTTCGTTCTCTTCGATTGCGTGTTCGCTCGCGTTGTCGCGTTCGTTGTCGCTATGGTAGTTGCGCCACCTTGCTTCTGCCAAAACCGCATGGGCTCTCCGTCCTTTCTTGCGCCGATCCACCTGGGGATCGCCTGTTTTCTGATTGCTGGTTCGCGGTGAATGACGAACTGTACCGCAACCCGATGCGTGCGCAATGGAGTCCAGGCTCGGATCGGGCAACTCGCTCACCGCTGGCATGGTGCCGCGTAGCGAGTCGTCCCGATGAAAGCGAAGCGTCAGAGGCCGAGCTCGGTGAGGCCCGGATGATCGTCGGGACGGCGCCCGAGCGGCCAGTGGTAGAGACGATCCGCCTCACGGATCGGCAGGTCGTTGATCGATGCGTGACGGTGCGCCATCAGGCCGTTCGCGTCGAACTCCCAGTTTTCGTTGCCATACGAGCGAAACCAGCTGCCCGAATCGTCGTGCCACTCATAGGCGAACCGCACCGCGATGCGATTGTCCGTGTACGCCCATAGCTCCTTGATCAGGCGATAGTCGAGCTCGCGCGCCCACTTGCGCGTGAGAAGTTCGACGATGGCCTCGCGGCCCGTCACGAACTCGGCGCGATTGCGCCACACGCTTTGCGGCGTGTACGCAAGCGAAACGCGTTGCGGGTCGCGCGTGTTCCAGCCGTCTTCGGCGGCGCGCACTTTCTGTATGGCGCTCTCGCGCGTGAACGGCGGCAGCGGCGGACGCACTTCGGGCGAATCACTCATGGTCTTGCTCCTTGCGTTGGATGGCGCGCCTGGACGGTGCGCGCGATGGGGATCGGTTTTGGGAATCGGCACCGCTTTTCGGTGCGAGGGTGTCGAGCAACGATCGGCCTGCCGCGCGCGCGTCGAGCGCCGCATCAGCGTCGCCGCTTACTAACGCGACACCGATCGCGCCGTCGATCAGGATCAGCCATTGCCGCGCGAGGCGGGCGGCGACCCGGCGATCGACGCCGACGCTCGCGGCCCACGCCTCGCTCTGTTCGCGCACGAAGTCGAGCAGACGCTCCTTGTGTTCGCGCGCGACCACGCGCACGGGGTCGTCGGGCGACGCGATCTCGCCGGCGGCGTTGAGAAACGCGCAACCGTGAAAGCCTTCGGACGTGAACCACGCGCGCAAGACGTCGAACATGCCGACAAGGCGTGCCTGCGGCGTACGTCCGTGAGCGAGCGTGCCGGCGACGAACCACCGCATCCAGCGCTCGTCGCGCCGCGAAAGCGCAGCCGCGACTAACGCGTCCTTCGATTCGAAGTACGTGTAGAAGCTCTTGCGCGCCGCACCCGCTGCGCGAACGATCGCATCGACGCCCGTTGCGTGAATGCCGCCCGCGTAGATCAACGCCTCGGCGGCTTCGAGCAGGCGCTCGCGCGCGTCGGCCTGCGGCGCGTCTGCATTCGCTTCGGGGTTCGTTACGGCGGGCGGGCTCATGGCTAGTCTCGTTCAGCGCGATTGCGGCGGGATTGCGGGAATCAGCGGGAGAATGATCGTTCTCCCAGCCCGCAATGTAGAACGATCATTCTCCGAAGTCAAGACACTTTGCTGTCGCGCGCGCCGCGTTGCGCGCTTAAGCGTTCCCAAAGCGCGCGCCCCGAGACCGCGAACACGGCGGCCACGACCAGGGTGAGGCCGAGCACGCGCGTGAGCGTAAGCGGCTCGCCTAGCAGCACCGTGGCCAGTGCCACGCTCGACACCGGCGCCACCGCGGTAAACACCGCGGCCTCGCTGCCCGGCACGCGGGCCGCGCCCGCGTACCAGAGCCAGAATCCGCCCACGGTCGGCACGAGCGCGTAATACGCCACGCCGAGCACGGCGTTCAGCGGCACGGCGTGGGGCGCACCAAGCCAGCCGGGTAGCGCGCACAAACCCGCTACGACGAAGCCGATTCCGGTCATCGCGCCAGCCTGCGCAAGGGGCGGCCACGGCCGCGAAAGGCGTTTGTTCAGCAGGACGAACAGGCTTTCGCACACGACGGCGCCGAGGATCATCGCGTCGCCCGTGAGCGAGCGTGCGCCATCGCGATGCGCCCCGGGCGCGAGCGTGACCAGCGCCACGCCGAGGCTCGCGATCGTCACCGAAACGAGCGTGCTCGCGCGCAGCCGCTCGCCCAGCACGAGCGCGGCAGTCAACGCGCAAACGGCCGGCAGGGTGCCGAGGATGATGCCGGCGTCGCTCGCCGAAGTACGCTGCGTGCCCGCGATCAGCAAGACCGTATAGCCGACGCTGCCGATCGCCGCCTGCGCGACGAGCAGCAGCGCGTCGCGCAGGCCGGGACGCGGAAACGCTGTGCCGGTGAGACGCATGAGCAGCAGAAATACCGGCAACGCCATGCCGAAGCGCAGCGCGGTGGCAGGCAGCGGATCGAGCCCGGCGCCGATGGCCTTGCTCGCAATGACCGTGCTGCCGACGGTGAGCATGGCCGCCGTCAATTGCGCCTGCGCGACGGATCGGGGGGAGTGGGTCAAGCGCCGCGCATTTTCGCGCGACGGCAATCGGTTCGACATGGAGCGCTCCTCGTGGTGATACGCCTGTATAGGCTCACCACGACGCGCCGTCTTGGATCGTTGTGCGTCAGCGCCTGACGCGCGTGCGACTCATGCCGCGCGCGCGAGCCGGTAACGTCCCGGCGATACGCCGAACTGCCGCGCGAACGCGCGGTTCAGGTGGCTCTGGTCGCAGAAACCGGCGGCCAGCGCGGTCTGCGCCGGCGCATGGCCCGCCTTGAGCAGGCGCCGCGCGAGCGCCACGCGGCGATGCAGGATGTAGCCGTGCGGCGCGACGCCGAACGCACGCAGGAAGCCGCGATGGAGCTGGAAGCGGCTCAGCCCCGCCGCCTGCGCGAGTTCGGCGAGTGAGAACGGCTGAGCCGGATCGGTGTCGATCATCTCGCGCACGCGCGCAAGCGACGCCGGTGAGCACTGCGCGAGCGCGCGCCGGTGGCCGAGCGCCTCGACGAGCCGCGTCATCACCTCGAGCGCGGCGGCGTCGAAGGCCATCTGCGAGAGGTCGCTGCTCTGGTTGGTGACGTGGGTGAACGCCGCATCGAACAAGGCGCGCAAACGCGGTTCGCTGATCACCGGCGCGTGCAGCGCAAACGCCGCGTCGTCACCCTGCGTGATGTCGGCTTGCAGCGCATCGACCCAGCGCGGCTCGAAATACAGCATGCGCCACGTGCGCCCGGCGGCGTCGAGCGGGCGGCCGTCGTGCACCTCGCCTGGATTGACGAGGATGAGGTCGCCCGGCACGGCCTCGACCTGGCCGGCATCGCTGAGCGAGACATGGCCGCCGCGATCGATCACGCCAATGCCGTACTGGTCGTGCGTGTGACGCCCGAACGCGCGCGCCGTGGCCGCCGTCATCGCGTCGACGTCGCGCACCAGCGTGGCGTGAAAACGCACGGCGTGGTTCGTGGCTGGCATGCTCGGCTCTCCGCTCGTTCGGGCTCCAATCGGCGTATGAGACCCGAGTTTCGCGCGGCGCGCAATGTGCGCGTGACCTGGACGAGGAACTGCGCGGTTCGCCGTGATCCGGCCCCGTCCGTTATGCTTCGCGAACCGGATGGAAGAAACGCACGTCGCCAAACGTCCTTACGGGTGTCGACGAGTCAAAGGGAGATGAGATGAAAGACCGGCCGCTGGTATCGCTTGCGCCTCTCGTTCGCGGCTCGCGCCGCGCCTTCTGCATGGCGCTATGCGCAGCGAGTCTCGCGGCGTGCACGCCGCTGCGCGTCGTCACGCACAGCGTGAGCCGCACGGAAACCGACGTGCCGGCGGGACATTACGTGATGGACGCGCATCACTGGAGCGTCGTGTTCGACGTCGATCACTTCCACTACACGCGCTTCGTCATGCGCTTCGACCGCGCGCAGGCGACGCTCGACTGGCAGGCCGGCGGCCTTGAAGCGGCCACGGTCGACGCGACCATCGACGCCACGAGCCTCGACACCAACGTCGGCGCACTCGACACCATGGTGAAAGGACCGCAGATGCTCGATGTAGCGCGCTATGCGCAGATCCGCTTCACGAGCACGCACTTCGAGCGCACGGGCGAAGGGCGCGGCACGCTCACGGGCAATCTCACGATCCGCGGCGTGACGCAACCAGTCACGCTCGACGTCACCTTGAACGGCTACGCGCCGAATCCGCTCACCAAGCAGCCCACGCTCGGCTTCACCGCAGCGGGCCACTTCAAGCGCTCGGCGTTCGGATTGACGAGCTGGTATCCGGCCGTGGGCGACGAGATCGACGTGCGCATCGAGGCCGAATTCGAGCAGCCGGCGCCGGGCGCAGCGTCGTAAGCGCAGCATCGAATCAATGCACGATCAGGCCGTGGTCCAGTCGAGAATGACCTTGCCGCTCTCGCCCGAGAGCATCGCCGCGAAACCCTTCTCGTAGTCGTCCACGTCGAAGCGGTGCGTGATGATGGGCGAGAGATCGAGCCCACTCTGCAGCATCGCGACCATCTTGTACCAGGTCTCGAACATCTCGCGGCCGTAAATGCCCTTGATTTCCAGCCCCTTGAAGATGACCTGGTTCCAGTCGATGGCGGTTTGCGCGGGCGGAATGCCGAGCAGCGCCACCTTGCCGCCGTGGTTCATCGACTCGAGCAGCGCCGTAAACGCGCTCGGCACACCCGACATTTCGAGGCCCACGTCGAAGCCTTCGGTCATGTGCAGTTCGTTCATCACGTCGCGCAGCGACTCGCGCGAAACGTTCACGGCGCGCGTCGCGCCCATCTTGCGCGCAAGCTCGAGCCGGTAGTCGTTGACGTCCGTGATGACGACGTTGCGCGCACCCACGTGCTTCGCGATCGCCACGGCCATGATGCCGATCGGCCCCGCGCCCGTGATCAGCACGTCCTCGCCGACGAGGTTGAACGACAGCGCCGTGTGCGTGGCATTGCCGAACGGATCGAAGATCGCGGCGAGCTCGTCGGAGATCTCGGGCGGGATCTTGAACGCGTTGAAGGCCGGAATCACGAGGTATTCGGCGAACGCGCCTTCGCGGTTCACGCCCACGCCCGTAGTGTTGCGGCACAGGTGGCGCCGCCCCGCGCGGCAGTTGCGGCAAAAGCCGCAGGTGATATGCCCTTCGCCCGACACGCGGTCGCCAATCTGGAAGCCGCGCACCTCCTGGCCCATCTCGACGATCTCGCCCACGTATTCGTGGCCCACGTGCATCGGCACCGGAATGGTCTTCTGCGCCCAGTCGTCCCATTTCCAGATGTGGATGTCCGTGCCGCAGATCGCGGTCTTGCGGATCTTGATCATCACGTCGTTATGGCCGACTTCGGGCTTCTTCACGCGCGTGAGCGTGAGTCCGGGCGCGCGTTCGAGTTTGGCGAGTGCTTTCATTTGATTCGCAATCCTTGTTAAATCACGCCGAGCTGTCTGCCGACGCGTGCAAACGCCTCGACGGCGCGCCCGATCTGCGCGGACGTGTGGGCGGCGCTCATCTGCGTGCGAATGCGCGCGCGGCCCTTGGGCACGACGGGATACGAAAAGCCGATGACGTAGACGCCCTCGTGCAGGAGCGCGTCGGCCATTTTCGAGGCGACCTGGGCGTCGCCGAGCATCACCGGAATGATCGGGTGCTCGCCGGGCACGAGCGTGAAGCCGAGTGCGCTCATTTCGCGGCGGAACTGCGCGCCGTTCTCGCGCACCCGGCGGCGCAGTCGCGCGCCTTCGTCGCTCGCAATCAGCTCGAGCACCGCGAGCGTGGCGGCCGCGATGCTCGGCGTCAGCGTGTTCGAGAAAAGATACGGACGCGAGCGCTGGCGCAGCAAGTCGACGACTTCCTGCTTCGCCGCGATATAGCCGCCCGACGCGCCGCCCAGCGCCTTGCCGAGCGTGCCGGTAATGATGTCGACGCGCTGCAGGACGCCGCAGTGCTCAGGCGTGCCGCGCCCATGCTCGCCGATGAAGCCCACCGCGTGCGAGTCGTCGACCATCACGAGCGCGTCGTAGCGGTCGGCGAGATCGCAGATGCCCTTGAGGTCGGCGATGATGCCGTCCATCGAGAACACGCCGTCCGTGGCGATGAGCTTGTAGCGCGCGCCGGCTTCGTCGGCTTCTTTCAGCCTGGCTTCGAGATCCGCGAGATCGTTGTTCCTGTAGCGATAGCGGCGCGCCTTCGAAAGACGCACGCCGTCGATGATGCTCGCGTGATTGAGTTCGTCGCTGATGATGGCGTCTTCTTCGCCAAGCAGCGTTTCGAAGAGACCGCCGTTCGCGTCGAAACAGCTGGAATAGAGAATGCAGTCTTCGGTTTGCAAAAACGTGGCGAGCGCGCCTTCGAGCTGCTTGTGCACGGTTTGCGTACCGCAGATGAACCGCACGGACGCCATGCCGAAGCCATCGCGCTCGAGGCCGTCTTTGGCGGCGGCGATGAGCCGCGCGTCATTCGCCAGGCCGAGGTAGTTGTTCGCGCAGAAGTTGAGCACTTCGCTGCCGTCTGCGAGCCGGATGTCGGCCGACTGCGGCGTGGCGATCACGCGCTCGTTCTTGTAGAAGCCGTCGGCGCGGATCTGGTCGAGCGTTGCGCGCAAGTGGTCGAGATACGGGGTACGCATGAGTCGTGCTCCTCACATCGCTGCGGCCTGCCGCAGTTTTGCTGCGGTGCTATAGTCGCCGTCAGCCGTTGGCGAAAATTTCCTTTATTTCGAACCTAAGTTCGATATGTCGAACGCACTCTAATGGATGAGGCCGTGAATGGCAAGCACCCGCAAATCGCGAACCGCCCCGGCGGGCGCTGTTCCTGACGCTCCGGCATCGGCTGCATCGGCTGCAACCAACGTACCGCCTGCATCCGCCGTACCTGCCACCACGCCGCCGCGCGTGGGCGAACAGATCCAGCGGCTGCGCACCGAGCGCAAGATGACGCTCGACGACCTGTCGCGCGCCGCGGGCGTCTCAAAATCCATGCTATCGGAAATCGAGCGCGACAAGGCGAACCCGACGATTGCCGTGGCCTGGCGGCTCACGAACGCGCTAGGCGTCAAACTCGATTCGCTGTTCGCCGCCCCGAAGGCGCCCGAAGCGATCGCCGTGGCCGGTCCGCACGACATCCCGACGCTGCACGGCCACGACGCGGGTTACCAGCTGCGCGTGTGGGGGCCCATCGAGCTGGCCGGCCATTTCGAATGGTACGAGTTGACGCTCAAGCCGGGCGGGGCGCTGGTTTCGGCGGCGCACGAACCGGGCACGCGCGAGCATCTCACGGTGCTGCAGGGAAGCATCGAGGTGGAGGCGGCCGGCGCGGCACAGCGTCTGAAGGCCGCGGACACGGCGCGCTACATCGCCGATCAGCCGCATGCGATCCGCAACGTCGGCAAGGGCGAGGCGCGTGCTCTGCTGGTGGTGATCCACGGCTGAGAGTGCGCTTCACCACTCGCCCTGACCGAACGGACGAGGCTGCGCGATCGGCTTGACTACTGTATATTTATACAGTGAAAGTCCGACCGGAGCCGTCGATGTCCCTCCCAACCGAACTGCCGCGCGAGCCTGCTCTAGCGGCCTTGCGCTTTCAGGCCGCCGCGCGCGACCTCGAACGCATCGTCCGCAACATCGCGCAGCGCTATATCGCGCGGCAGGTGCCGCTCACCTGGCGTCTGCTGCATGCCATCGAGGCCGAAGCCCTCGCGGATCTCGGCTTCGCCAGCCGCCACGACGCCCTCATGCTCGGCCTCTTTCAGCGGCCGGGCGACCTCGCCTGGCCGGAAACGGACGAGACCGTCGACTTCGGACAATCCAACGCGCTGCCGGCCGTATTTGCGTTCGCGGTGTCGGCCTACGAACGCGCCGCACAAGGCGCAGAAGAATCGCGCCGGCAGGCAAGACGCCACGACGCTGTACGGCGTGCGAGGGCCTGGGGTGGCTGATCGCAAGGCGGCGAGGCATCGCACGGAACAATAGCGTCAGCCAGGATCGTGCTATCGCTATAATGGCCCTGTAACGCAACTAACGGAATGATAGAGATGGCGTCTTCCACTTCCTCACGCGACCTCTTCGACCAGCAACGCCAGGACTGGCAGCGCGACCCTGTCGCCGCGTTCGACGCCTGGCTCGCCTCACAGGACTTGCGCCGTTCCTCCGCCGAGGTCTATCGCGTGCAATGGGGACGCTTTCTCGAATGGCTCGCGCTCAAGCGCAAGACGATCATGACCGTGGATACCGGCACGATCGCCGAATTCGTCGCGAGCCTCGACGTGAAGAAACCGCAACGGCTTCGCTACCTGCGGCTCATCGAGCGCGTGCTCGATCACGTGCGCGAAATCGAACTTGCCTCGACGAATCCGGCGCGCTTCATCGCCCAGGACGGCGAGGCCGCATGGCGCAACGCGCGCGAAAACGAGCCGACCGGCTTCCTGGCGACCGCCGAGCGCGCCGCGATCATCGGCCAGTTGTTCTCACCGCTCGTCGAGCCATCGGCTGCGAAACGATGGCGCGAACGCCGCGACCGGGCGCTCGTCGCCATCTTTCTGGGCGGCGGATTGAAAACGGGGGACGCCATCGCGCTCACGCTCGATTGCGTGGCGATCGGCTCGGAGTGGGTCACGATCGAAGCCGCCAACCCGGCATTCACGCGCGTCACGCGACTGACACCGTTTGCCGTCGACGTACTCGGCGCCTGGCTCGAAGCACGCCGCCTGGCTGGACTGCCGGGACAGCTGGTGTTTCCGGGCTCGCCCTCGGGGCGCCCCATGCACAAGGCCACGGTGCTGCGCGCCATCGACGCATTGATGAAAGCGGCCGGCGTGGCGGAAACGCGCGCCGAACGCGCGAGCCCACAGACCTTGCGCAACACGTTCGCGGCGGACCTGTTCGAGCGCGGCGTCGATACGGATCAGGTAGGGCAGTGGCTCGGCTTCCTGCAGCCGATCTCTGCGGGCCGGCTCCATCGCGCATGGAAAACGTGGGCGGAACGCGAGGCGTCCCAGCACATCTCTGAGCAAGCGGACGAGGCGTGAAACGCCGCGTCGGCCGGCGATTGGGCGTTTGAGAGGCGCGTGCGCGCCTCCCGTAAAAGCTCACGTCAAGCCTGTTCGTGCGAATGCTTGCCGGCCATGAAGCGCGCGTACGCCGCAAGCTTCGACGCCCCCGCTCCCGAGGTGTGCTCGCACTCCGGGCACGTGAATTCGAAACCCTCGTCCACTTCGGACAACTCCGGTTCCCCTTCGTGACAGTTAGGACAACGCGCGGGCAAGGCGACGTGACCATCGACCACGGTGCCGAGGTTCGCCAGTTCGGTTGCGCCTAGCCGGCCCGCGGCGGCGAGTGAACACAGCAAGGACGCGACCGAGGTGTCGAGTCCCTGCTGTCCGCGCAATGCCGTGACCTGGCGGGTGAGCACGTCCACTTCGTCGGAGCGTTCGCGCAGCACGGCGTCGAGCCGGTCGGCGCGGGCCTTCGCCGTCGCCAGCTGCTGGATGAAATCGAATTCCTTCTTGCTGGCATCGCGCTGGGCCGCCTGCCAGGTCGACGACATCGTACGCAACGAATCCAGTTCGACCAGCATCGGCTTGACGCGCCGTTCGGCCTCGGCGAGCGCGTCCTTGATCTGCTGCGCGTAATGCTCGGTGCTCTTGCGCATTTCCTCGTGCAAGCCGTCGATGCGATCGCGCAACCCCGCGTTGGTGGTCTGCTCCGCCTCGACCCGTTTGCGCAGGGCGTCGTTTTCCATTTCCAGACGCTGCACCAGCACTTCGCGGTTGCCGTGTGCCGCGACGCCCTGGGCAGATGCCGCGGCGAGCTGGCTTTCGAGTTCGCGCACCCGCTCATAGGCGGCTTCCACACGCGCTTCGCTGCGTTGCAGCATCTCATCGGCGGCTGAACGACGGGCTTCGGCCTCCCGGGTCGCCTGCTCGGCATCGAGGCGGCCGGCTTCGAATGCCGTGCGGTCCGCCTGCAGGGCTTCGCCCGCGAGCGCGAGCGCTTCCTCGAAAAGCGCGCCCAGCAACTCGCCGGCGCGCTCTTCCAGCGCGGGCGGAATGGCCCCGGCGCCGACCCGCACTTTGGAAGTCGCGCGAATGCGCTGCCAGAAAAGCTCGATGTCCTTGGGGATGTCGCTGGCGCTTCCGGTTTGGGTCAGCTCACGGACGGCAGCCATCGATGGCTTGATCTCGAAATCGAAGAACAAGCGTTTGCAGGCGTGTAAGGACAGTTCCTGCCTGCGTGCTCCGTTTTTGCGCAAATCCTCGATTTCTTCGCGGATTGCCTGGCGGTCCTGGTCTCGCATCTTCGTCTTCTCGGCAGGGGAGTGGACGAATAATAACAAATTACGTTCTATTTGCTACGTTTTTGAATCTGAGATTGCCGGGAGTGGCGAAATGGCGCTCATGGGGCCTTTTATCTCGTCGCGAGAGGCAATTAGCGTGTGGCTTCCGTGAAACAAATCGAACTTTGTTTCATAAGCCCTTGTAAACGCGCGAATTTCTCGCTCGATTCTACTGCGATCCGTTGTTTCACGCGAGCGGCCTCGAGGATCTGGCGCGGTGTCTGGTTTGGGATGTGGATATCTCGGGTAGCTCGCGGGGGGATTCTTGCTTGAGAGATATAAAAGTAAACACCCTTGATACCGGTTAAAAACGTTAACGCCACGGCAAATCCTTACCTGGCGGGACTTTGCGGCCGATCAGGTGAAGCTTTACGGGACCCTGGGTGAGCGCCTGCGGGACAGATGGGTGGCGGGCTTCGGGAACGCCGGTGAGCCACTGCAGGAGAGGACGTGAGCGGGTTCAGGAGCGGGGGGATTCTTGACTTCCCGGCAAGGGTGAGGCGATACGGGAAGTCACGGCCGGGCAGATCACGCGTGGCCGGGCCTGGCTTGGATGTTACGGGAAATGCAACGGTGAGCGGATTCGGGAGCGGCGATTGGCGCCATTTTTCGGCGAAATCGAGGGGCGAAAACGCGTGGGGTGAGAAGGATCGGGAAAAAATGCGGGTCGAAGGTGAAGTTTTTCGGGAGCCGACGCCCGAAATCGGGCGAAATGGGCGCTTTCGGGGCCCAGAGGTGAGCTTTTTCGGGGGCTTGCACGCGAGCCGCGCGGTTCGGCCAGCTGCCCGCAGGACGTTCGCGAAGACTTTTCGCGACATAAGGTGAGGATTTTCGGGAGATTGCCGCAGTGCCGCGAAAGCAGAGGCGTTCGTTGGCGCCTGGAGGGATAAGGTGAGGCTTTTCGGGGGCGCTTTTTGGCACATTTCCTGCCGAAGGTGAGCCGATTCGGGAGAAAGTTGGTGTTCACTGCGCTGCAAACGCCGAGATTACGGGTTCGCGGATGGTGTCGCTCCCGGTTGGAATCCAGCGTGGGTGAGATTTTTCAGGAGGGTTTTCGCGGCAAACTCGCACGTGGCTGAATTTTGCGTCGCGATCTGCGGTGAGGAAATGCGGGAGCCGATATCGCCGTCCCCCGCCTGCCACGCATGTGGATAAGTCACGGAATCCATTGAATTTTTCTTTTCGATGCGATGAATGGTGAGGATCTCCGGGAGAGGCCACGACGGTGCAGCGGAACCGTACTTGGACGCCAAAGGTGAGGGTTTTCAGGAGCGGTTACGGCATGGCAGCCGCAGCGGCGGCCTTCGGGAGCGGTTCGATGTGATTGGTCCGCGCGACGACAGGTGAGGCTTTTCGGGATGCTTCGGGCACTTCTGGGCGCCGCGCCGATGATTGGGTGCCTCGATCGCCGTGTCGGGCCACTTTTGCCGCCACAATTGGGGCTTTCCGATCGCTTTGTGCCGGTGACACGCCATGTTTTGTTGCAGTGCGATCGCCTCATTGCGTATGTTTGGGTTGACAACTGGCCGGTCGCCAGGATTTCGCGACCATCGACGGACTTTTTTCACCGTCCGCGCGAAAATATTTAAGGTGAGCGAATACGGGAGCCGATGTCGCCCCCTGGCAACCGGCAGAAATGCGGAACCCAGCCGGATCGTGCATGACGCAAAGCGCCCCGCCGGATGGGCGTCTGGCTAAAGGTGAGGCGATACGGGAAGGTGTCGCGGTGAGCGGCGCGCGCGAGATGCGCATCACCGGCAATGGTGAGGGAGGCCCTATAGACGCCTATCACCACAGACGGTATCCTTTCGCGAAATTCTCTCCTCGACCCGACGCATGGCCACGAAGCGCGTGAAAAAGACCGATGTGGTAAGCCCCAGCTCGGCGGAATTGCGCAAGGCCGTCGAGGCGATCGCGATCCAGCCGAAGAGCGGCAAGATCACCCTGCTGACCCGCAAGCTGTTCAACGTCCTGCTGGCCGTCGCCCAGCAGGCCGACGAGTCTGGCGATACCTACCGTGCGCTGCTGTCCGACATCGTCGCCAACTCGGCGTTCGATTCGAACGATACGGCGCTCGTGAAGGAGCACCTGCGTCGCATGGTGTCGGTGCAGGTCGAATGGAGTCAGGGCACGTCGAGCCAGAAGCCCGGTCGCAAGTGGGGGATCTCCACGCTGATTGCGGACGCGGAAATTCTTGAGGATCCGCAAACTCGTCGCGTCTGGGTGGAGTTCTCGTTCGCGCCGAAGATCAAGAAGAAGCTGCTGGATCCGGTCCAGTACGCCCGCCTGAGCCTGCAATTCCAGAGTCAGTTGCGCAGCAGCGCGGGGCTGGCGCTCTACGAGATCTGCGTGCGCTATCTGACCAACCCCAGCCATCTGACGATGCGCGAGACCTGGGAGTGGTGGCGCCCGATCCTGTCCGGCACCCCGGACACCGAAGCGGGCGACGAAGCCAAACGCGAGTACAAGTATTTCAAGCGCGATTATCTGCGGCCAGCGATTGCCGAAGTGAACGCGGTGACGAATATCTTCGTCGAGTTGATCGAGCACCGCGAAGGGCGCCGGGTCGCCGAAATCCAGTTTCGCGTAACCGAGCGCAAACAGCCGATGCTTGCGCTCGACGAGCATCCGAATGTGTTCGACAGCACGCTCGTCGACCGCATGGTCAAGATCGGGATCCCGCTCAAGGAAGCGCAGTCGCTTTACGCCGACAGCGAGGAAAACCGCATTCGCGCCGCGTTGCAGCTGACCGAACAGCGCATGCGCAGTACGAGCCTGCCGCCGGTGCGCAGCGCCGCGGCGCTGTTCAAGGACGCGTTGAAGAAGGGCTATGCGCCGCCGGTCGAGACGGCGGCTGGCGCGACACCGGCCGTGGGCCGCAGCGCGGCGGCAGCGGTGACGGCCGACGATCCGAAGGCGCGCCTGCTCGATGAATACGCGGCGTATCGGCGCAAGGAAGCGCGCTCGCTCTACGAGGAGCAGGGCGACATGGAGCGCGAACTGGCGCGTCAGTCGTTTGAGACGGATGAACTGCCCGGACTGGGCACGCATTTGCGCGACGACTGGCGTCGTCGTGGGCTCGAATCGAAACTGGCCGATACGGCGTTCTTCGACTGGCTCGCGCGCAAGACCTGGGGCGAACCGACCGACGGCGATCTGCTCGCGTTCACGTTGAGCCAGACGCGCGCTGCCTGAGCGTCTGGAGTGGCCGTCCCGTGCAAGGCGGGGCAGTGATGGTGGGGGCCGTTCGGCCGATTGGAAGGCGTGAAACGATCCTGCTTCCATCGTCGACGGTCCGCCCAAAGCATGGCAGCCGTCGACACATTTTCCAACCTTACTTCGTCTTCAGGATCTGCTCGATCTGCTGAAGAATCGCGTCGCGTCGATCTTTGGTGAGTCCCTTCAGGCGCAACTCGAGCCGGTCGTCGCCATATGACTTCAGGTCGCCGACGGCGACACCATCCAGTTTGATCTCCAGCCGTTGTGCGTAGCGTTGCCGCCCAGCCGGCTTCGGGCTTTCCTGTGCGCTCGCCCGGCCTTTCACGATATCCGCCACCTGACGCGTGCTGAGGTCGTCGGCCACGATGCGGTTGATGAGACGCAGCGTGGCGTCGGTGCCGCGCGCGCCGTGATAGCGCCCGACCTGATAGGCCATGTTCGAGCCGAAGCGGTCCGTGCGTGCCACCATTTCCTGCATGACCGGTTCCGGCAACTTGCCGATCGCGAGCGCGACCGCCACTGTCGATTCGTCGAGGCCGAGGTGATCCGCAAGTTCGCGTTGACTCTGAAAATGCTTTTCGTCGATGAATCGCTTCCAGACCACCGCGTTATCGAAAACGGTTTGCGAATCACGCTGGACGTTCAGGTCGTAACCGAGCTTGTAGCTCTGGATGCCGATCGGCAGGTCGACGACGATGGCCTTGACGACTTCCTTGTTCGCTTCTTTCAGGGCCCGCACGCGACGGCCGCCATCGCTCACGTAGTAGCTGCCCGGCGCTGCGTAGTCGGGGATCACATGGATCGCCTGCTGCTGACCTTGTTTCGCGAGATTGACAGCGAGTTCGGCGATCGAGGCCTTCAGATAAAAGTGACGCGGGTTGAAGGGGCTCGGCTTGATGTCCTTGAGGGGCAACTCGATGATCTGCCCCGGGCGGTAGCCTTGCGCGATGCGCCAGGCGCGGTATTCGACCGACTCGTTTTCGAGGCCGACTGCGTCGTCGAGAATCGGCTCGACGGCAGGTTCAAGGCCCGTCACAAGCGCAGGCTGACTCGAGCGCCCAGCAACTTCGCGCGTTTTTGGCTTGTCCTGGACGAGCCCGTCGATGGCGTTGAGGCGGTCGAGCGCAGTGCGCTTCTCGCTGCTCGTCGTGTCAGGGCGAGCCTGAAAGCCTTTGGCGAATTGGGAGGGTTTCATTCAGGGTCCTTTATGCGCATAAAGTCAGGGGAGCATCGCCGCGATCTCGTCGGCACATGCGCGCACTTCCACTGCGGCGAGGCGAGCGCCGCGGTCGTTCATTTGCAGAACCGTCTGGCCCAAGGCCATCGCCTGCTTGTACGCCTCTCGTGTGGGAATCTGCGTTCTGAGCAAAGGGAAACCAAGCTCTTCGAGGGCGCGCTTCAGCTCGCGGGTGAGCATGCGCTTCTCTTCGGTCTTGTTCAGCAGGAATACCGCGCGCAGATCTTCATTCATGACCTGGGCCTGCTGGATGAGCTTCACGAGACCGACACTCGACCAGTAGTCAGCCGGAGAAGACGAAGTCGGGATGACGGCGACGGTCGCAGCGAGCAACACCACACCGGAGACCTTTTCCGTGATCGACGGCGGGCAGTCCACGACGATCACGTCGTAGTCGTTGACGAACTTCTTGATCTCCCGGTGGATCTGGCCACCGGCTTCCGAAAGATTGACGACCGGAAACGGGATGCCGGTATCACCATCGGCTGACGCACTGGCCCAATGGACCAGCGTGTTTTGGCCGTCGGCATCCACGACGAGAACCCGCTTCCCCTTCTCGTGAAAGGCCGCGCCGAGATGCATCGCGATCGTGCTCTTGCCGACTCCGCCCTTTTGCTGCGTGACTGCGATTATCTCTGCTGCCAATTGGTATTCTCCTTTTTGCTATTAGGTTGGGATTTTACCTGGAATGTTTTTCAATTCAATGATTTTTGGCGTAATTCGTGGCTGAATTAGCCATTCGGACAAGGTTTATGCGCATAAAGCTCGGGCGGAGGATGGGGATGCCGCGTAGCGGTCGCCTGCAGTACTGACATACGCTTCAGCGATGCCCTCGGTGCGTGGTGTCGATCGGTCGAATAACGGGCGCGCTGGAAGATGACCCTGCGCGGACCTCACCGCTTTATGCGCATAAAGTCAGGCTCACCTCGTCGCACTCCCGTCTCGCACAAGCGCGCGACCGGAGAATCTCAGCGCGAATCCCACACGCGGGCCCCCCTGGCAGCAAGCCTTGAGCACAAGAGTCCGACCTCATCGACTGAAGCCCTACGCGTGCCAACACGCCCCCCGGTAAAATCGCAGCGACGCCCCCGGTCTCACCGAGGCTCACCCACTACTCCCCTCTTGCACTTCCGACGCCATGATCACGATCTACCACAACCCCCGCTGCTCCAAGTCCCGCGCGGCTTGCGAGCTGGTCTCCACCGCAAAGGCGAACGAGCCAGTCGAGGTGATTGAATACCTGAAGCAGCCGCTCACCGTCGACCAACTGAAGGCGCTGCACGCAATGCTGGGCGGCACGTTGCTCGACATGATCCGCACCGGCGAAACCGAGTACACGGAGCTCGGCCTCGATGCACCCGGTGTCACCGATGATCAGCTCTACGAAGCAATTGCGCGGCATCCGGTTCTGCTGCAGCGACCCATCGTCGTACGCGATGGCCGCGCCGTGATCGGACGCCCGACCGAAAGCATCGCGGCGCTGTTCGGTTGACCTTGCCGGGATGCATGCGTTGGGTTGCTCACGCGCCAAACGCGAGTGAATTGCGAGCGCATGCGCCCGCGTGCAGGGACGAGGTGCCAACCCGGCCATGCGCGCATGGAAATTGCATCTTTGCTAACCTGCAGACGAATCCGACGCGAGGCCCCTGTTCATCGGCTCTCCACGCAAGTTGTCCACAAGCTTATGCCCAAAATCTGTGGATAAACTCGCGTTACCCCTGGTTATCCACAGCGCCGCGCCGATACTGATATCGGGCGGGTCCGGGCGAGCGCGTGCGCATCGCCGGAATGCGCACGCGTCTATGATGATGTTTCCTTCCACTGCGCTTCGCGCGCGCTTCCGAGGAAACCGAAATGGCCTACAAGATCGCAGTTGTGGTCGGCAGTCTGCGCAAGGATTCATTCAACCGGCAACTCGCACACGCGGTGACTTCGCTGGCCCCCGCCGATTTTACTTTTGAGTATCTCGACATCGGTGTGCTGCCGCTGTACAGCCAGGAATACGACGCCGACTATCCCGAGGTGGCGCGCCGCTTCAAGCAGCAGATCGAAGCCGTCGACGCCCTGCTATTCGTCACGCCCGAATACAACCGCTCGATTCCGGGCGGGTTGAAAAATGCACTCGACTGGGGTTCGCGGCCGTGGGGCACGAATTCGTGGCGCGGCAAGCCGGGCGCAGTGCTCGGCACGTCGGTGGGGGCAACGGGCACAGCGCTCTCGCAGCAGCATCTGCGCAACGTGCTCGCCTATCTCGATGTTGCGCTGCTCGGTCAGCCCGAAATGTTCATCAAACACGACCCGAGCCGCATCAACGAGAAAGGCGAGATCGTCAGCGAGGATACGCGCAAGTTCCTGCAGGGCTTCGTCGACACCTACGTGGCCTGGGTCAAGCGCCAGCTCGGCCGCTGACGCCTGATCGCGACCACGCCGCATTGGCGCGAGGGGCTTCAGTGCAACGTGCGGCGCTGCCCCGGCATATCCTTGTGGTGCTCGGGCGTGTCTTCCTCGTATTCGAGGAATTCGTCCGGAATTTGCGGCGCGACACCTGCTGCGGGTCGCGTCGCTTCGGGCGCGCCAGGAACGTCCACGTGATGCGCGCCCATCACCGCACCGGCGCCTGGTGCACTGGCGGAGGTGAGCACGGTCGCTTCGGCCTCGCTCGTCGGCCGCACCGGTTCGACAGTGGGTTCGACGGTCGGGGCAACGGAGCCTCGTTCGCGTGCCGCTTCGGTCTGCGCGGCGCGGCGGCGCATGGCGTCGGCGAATTCGGAGAGACCCAGCTCGTCGAGCGCCGAGTGCTCGCGCGCAACCGGACGGTCCGTCGCGGGCCAAGCCCACGGCGTGCCGCGTAGCGCGACTTCCGTCGCGTGCTCTTCGCGCAGCGTCTCGTACGCGAGATTGGCGTGCGCCTCGTCGCTCACGTGCACGCCGATGCGCACCGCTTCGCCCGGCGGCGGCGTCATGCCCGCCTGCGCCTCGGTGGTGCGACGCGCATCGCCCGTCGACGAGAAAAAACTTCCCACGAGCCGCTCGATGCCGGCCAGCACGCCCTCGGTGCGCGCCGGCAGGTCGATGTCGCCCGCCGCGAAGCCGCGTTGCAGCAGCGCCTCCTGCGCGTGGCGTGCTTCGTCGTAGGTTTGGAAAACGCCGGTCACGGTCTGTTTCATGGCAGCCTCCTTCGCCAGATGGCGACGCCTGCTTCCATCATGCGCCGATTGTGCGTGGCTCGTGCATCGGCTGGCGCATGCTGCGCGCGACGTCTAACCGCCTGATTCTGCGGGTCGTGCCGCCTGCCGCAAGCCTCGTGCCGCGAGGCGCGTCACCCGCGGCCTGTCATGCGCGAGGGCTCGGGAGCGTCGCATCGTGCTCGCGCTTCGCACGCGCCTGGCTGTCCTCGCGAATCGCCTCGAGCATCCTCTCCAGCAGCGCGATGTCGAACGGCTTCGACAGCACGCGCACATCGGCATTGCGCGTGCGCTCGAGTTCCTCCGCGTAGCCTGTCACGAGGATCACGGGCAGGTCCGGCTCGAGCCCCTGCAGGGCCTCGGCCAGATCGATGCCGTTCATCGTCCCCGGCATGTGGATGTCGGAAAGCACGAGGTCGAAGCGCGGCGTGGGCTCGCCCTCGGCAGGCGGCGCTTCGACCCGTTCCAGCGCACTCGCCGCGTCGCTCGCGCAGGTCACGCGGTGGCCCATCATCTGCAGGAGCGCCTCGGTGCCGGCCGCGACTTCGTCGTTGTCCTCCACGAGCAGCACGTTCAGCCCGTGCTGCACCTGGGCGCTCTCCTCGCGCGGCTCGCTCGGACGCGGCACGGGCGGCTCGGCGAGCGAGCGCGGCAGATACAGATGCACGGTCGTGCCCGCGCCGATCGCACTGTCGATGGCGGCGAGCCCGCCGGTGCGCTCGCAGAACGCGAACACCTGCGGCAGCCCGAGTCCGGTGCCCGTGCCCTTCGACTTGGTCGTATAGAGCGGCTCGAACGCGCGCGCGAGCACATCCGGCGGCATGCCCGTGCCGGTGTCTTCGAGGGTGACATGCACGAAGTCGCCGTCGAGCGGGAAGCCTTCGCCCGGCCGGAAGCTGATGTTGCGCGCGCGCACCGTGAAGCGGCCGCCGTTGGGCATCGCGTCGCGCGCGTTCACGGCGAGATTGATGAGCGCAAGCTCGAATTCGGCCACATCGACGAGCACGGACCACACGTCGTCGTCGACTTCGACGATGAGCGACACCTTCGCGCCGAGCGATGCGCGCAGCAGTTCGCGGGCCGCCGGCAGCCAGCGCCCGACGTGGATCGTCTCGTTGCGCAGCGGCTGCTTGCGCGCCACGCCGAGCAACTGGCGCGTGAGCGACTGGCCGCTCTTGAGCGCGCGCTCGACCGCCGAGAGTTCGCGCTCGAAGCCCGCCGCGCCGCGCCGCCGCGCGATCTGCACGTTGGCCGAGACGATCATCAGCAGGTTGTTGAAGTCGTGCGCGACGCTGCCCACGAGGTTGCCGAGCGCTTCCATCTTGCGCGACTGCCGGTAGGCGGATTCGATCGAGCGGCGCATCGAAGCCTCGGCCTGCCAGCGCTCCCACGCCTCCTCTTCGGCGGCGAGGCGCCGCAGCGACAGCCAGATCACGCACCAGAGGGCAATCGACGGCGTGAACATCGAGATGATGAGCACGCTCAGGTGCCGGTACCAGGCCGCCCAGATCGCCGGCGTGCGATACGCGCAGGTCACGTAGACGGGGTACGCGCCCACGCGCCGGAACGCGAGGATCACGTTGCTGCCGAGCAGCGCGGAATGCATGCGCACGACGCCGGACTCGGTGCCGCGCTGGAGCGCGGCGCCCAGCGGCGAGTGCGGCGTGATCGCCGGGGCGTCCATGCGCGGCGGCGGGTCGAAGGCGAGGATCGTGCCGTCGCTGCGCACGAGGCCGAGCGACATCGGCGAGTCGGGGCCGAGCAGGTCGCGGTAGAACGAGCTGAAATAGCCGGGGCGCAAGGCGACCGAGACGAGACCCGCGAATCCGCCGGCGTTGTCGAGGCGCGCCACGCCCATGTTGAACACGGTCTCGCCGCTCACCTGGCCCTGCATCACGCGCGAGACGTGGTCGAGCACGTGGCCGTCGCGGATGCCGGTGAAGTCGTCGCGCGCGGCGATCGACATGGGCGGCGGCGGCGAATAGCGGCTGCTCGCGAGCAGGGCGCCGTCCGTCCCGAAAATCGACACCGCCGCCACCTGCGGATAACCGCCGCCGATCGCATCGAGTTTCTCGTGGATCTGCGGCTCGCTGGCGCGGATGCCGTCGTCGTTCAGGTCGCGCACGAGGTCGACGACGCGCGCGTCGAGCGCCTCGTTCATGTCGAACACCTTGAGCGCGTGCTCTTCGGCCACGCGCACGGTGCGCAGCGTGGTGTCGGTGGCGTCGGCTTCGCGCGCGCGCAGGTCGTTGTACGCCATGGCGGCGACGTAGAGGCACGGCAGCACGATCGCCGCGACGAGCAGCGCGAGCAGCGTGCGCCGGCGTACCGTGAAGTCGTGGCCCGGCGCGGCCGGAAACGGCGCGTCGTCGGCAGGGGGCGGCTGGGCTATGCGTTCGTCTGGCCGCTCGGGCCGGTCAGCAATCATCGTACGGAAAAGCAGGGAAAAGGCGGCGGGGCAGTCGACATGATAAACGACCGCGATGACGCCCCGACGCCAGCGCATCCCCGGCGCGCCGCAAGCATCGTGCGGCAGGCTGGCCGCCCAGGGGTTTTCCTCTCGCCGGATGCCGAATGCGCGAAAATCGGCGAAGCGCAAACGTACCACAAAGGGATAATCGACGTTCTTTATTTAGGGGATGGATCATTTATTTCCATAAACTAGTCGGAATGAGTCGATTTTGTTCGTTGATTGATTAACGGCGAGTTGCATTTGATTCAATTTGATTCGAGAATCCCGGACACGATAAATAACGCATTCGCATGAGCGCCATGCTCGCCATTGCGGCGCATGGCCATGCTACGGGGTGGCTGCAGGCATGCAGACGAGGGCCTTCACGACCGGCGCACGGGTTGCCGGTAGCCATTGGGCAACGGCGCGGCCATGCGCCTTGCGTCGGCGCGCCCGCGCGCGGGTCCGTTTATGCGTTACGAATTATTCGGCCCGGTTTGCAATTTTCTTTGAAGTTTCCCTAAAGTAATTGCCCACGCCGCCGTTAATCCGTCGAAACGCACTCCGTCCAACGCACACTCATTCAGCATATCCATGTCCTTGCCCATCGTGATCGCCGATGACTCGCTGTTAGCCCGCAAGGTGCTCACGAAGGCGCTGCCCGAGGACTGGGACGTGGCGATTTCGTACGCGTCGAACGGACACGAAGCGCTCGCCCATTACCGCGCCGGTCGCGCGGCTGTGATGTTTCTCGACCTCACGATGCCCGACCTGACGGGCTTTCAGGTCCTCGAAGCGTTGCAGCACGAAGACCTGAATACGTTCGTGATCGTCGTTTCCGCGGACGTCCAGCCTCGTGCCCGCGAGCGCGTGCACGCGCTCGGCGCGGCGGCGTTCGTCGCAAAGCCGGTAACCCAGGAGGCGCTGCTGCCCATCCTGAAGGAGTACGGGTTGTATGCCTGATCGAGTGTTCACGGAACTCCAGCGCGACGCGCTGCAGGAGATCGCCAATCTCGGCATGGGGCAGGCTGCGACGCGACTGTCGGGGCTGCTCAACGCCTTCATCGAGCTGTCGGTGCCGCGCGTGCGCGTGGTCGCCGTCTCCGAGGCCGCGGCGGCGCTGCGCGAGATGACCGGTATCGACGGCCCGGTTGCGGCCGTGCGCCAGGGCTTTCGCTCGGAGATCAAGGGCGAGGCGCTGGTGATCTGCCGCAGCGGCGAGATCGCCGAACTTGGCAGCCTGGTCGGCGGACCTTATGCGACGATCGGCGACGATGCCCTCACCGAGGAAGAACTGATGTTCGACGTCGCCAACGCGCTCACGGGCGCGTGCGTGTCGTCGATGCTCGACCAGCTCGGGCGCATGCCGGTGTTTTCGCAGCCGGGCCTGCTCGGCGAGGCGATCATGCTCGACGAGGTGTTCCAGCCGGGCCTGCTCGCCTGGGACGTCGCGCTGCTCGTCGAAGTCAATTTCGCGCTGGAAGACCAGCGCTTTCGCGCCCACCTCGTCATGCTGATGGCCGAGGAGTCGATCCATGTCGTGAGCCGGGCCATCGACGCGTTGTTACATAGCCTATGAACGAGCCAGCCGGGTTGCCAACACTAGCGGACCTCGTGGTCGAACGGGTGGGCTTCGGCATCTTCGTGGTCGATCGCGACATGAACGTGCTGAGCTGGAACCGCTTCATGCAGGATCACAGCGGCGTGACCGCCGAGGAAGTGATCGGCCGCTCGATCTTCGAGCGCTTCCCCGACCTGCCGCGCGCGTGGCTCACGCGCAAGGTGGAGAGCGTGTTCCAGCTGGGCAGCTTCGCGTTCAGCTCGTGGGAGCAGCGCCCGTATCTGTTCCAGTTCGACCATGACCGGCCGATCACGGGCGGTGTGGACTACATGCAGCAGGACTGCACCTTCATGCCGCTCATGCGCGGGCGCGATGTGATCGCCGTGTGCGTGACCATCTCGGACGTCACGCACGTGAGCGTCATGCAGCGCGAGCGCGAGGACGCCGTGGCGAAGCTGCGCGAATACGCCGACCGCGACGGCCTCACCGGCATCGCGAACCGGCGCTTTTTCGAAACGCGCCTCGCCGACGAATTCCTGCGCTGGCAGCGCTACGGCGGCGAGCTGTCGATGCTGCTGTTCGACCTCGATCACTTCAAGCGCATCAACGACGAATTCGGCCACGTGGCCGGCGACACGGTGCTGCGCTCGATGGCGCAGCGTGTCTCGGGCGTGGTGCGCAAGCAGGACGTGTTCGGCCGCTTCGGCGGGGAGGAATTCGCGCTGCTCCTGCCGTGCACGCCGCTGGACGACGCGCTTTACGTCGCGGAGAAAATCCGCCGCACGATCGGCGACGAGCCGATCGAGGTGCAGGGCGTGATCGTGCCCGTGACGGCCAGCGTCGGCGCCGCCACGGCGCGCACGGGTGCGCCCGACTACGAAGGCATGATCAACGAGGCGGACGCCGCCCTCTACACGGCCAAGCGCCAGGGGCGCAACCGCTCGGTCGCGCTCGCCTGATCCCGGCCGGGGCGCCGACGGCCCCCGCCTCAATCCGGCTCTTCGCCCCATGCATGCTCCGGGGCTGCGCGCCCCTCTCTCCGCTGCGGTCCTGATGCGCCGACCGCCCTGCGCGGGTCGCCCAAAGGTTGATATACTTTTGCCCGTTTCCGGCCTTGCGCGCCTCCTGGTGAGCAATTTAAGGGCCGGGTGCCTCGCGCGTGTCCGCGCGCGCGGGCGACCCGCGGCAATGCGGGCCCGAATAGAGTCGAACGCCCGTGAGGGCGCCCCAGCGGAGATCGTCTTGGCTGTTTCCAATCTCGTCGTGGACGATACACAACAAACCGACGCTGCCGCCGCTTCGTCGGGCAGCTCGTTTTATCTGGCGATGCGGATCCTGCCCCCCGCGCAGCGCGACGCCATGTATCAGGTCTACGCCTTCTGCCGCGCTGTCGACGACATCGCGGACAGCGACCTGCCGCGTGCCGAGCGCGCGGCAGGGCTCGACCAATGGCGCGCCGACATCGACGCGTGCTATGCCGGCACGCCGCGCGCCTCGCTTGCGGCGCTCACGCGCCACATCCATACGTTCGGGCTGCAGCGCGAAGATTTCCACGCGATGATCGACGGCATGGCCATGGACGCCGCCGAGGACATCTGCGCCCCCGACGAGGACACGCTCGACCTGTACTGCGACCGCGTGGCGAGCGCCGCAGGCCGGCTGTCGGTGAGGATTTTCGGGATGCGGGAGGAGCCGGGCCGCTTGCTGTCGCACCATCTGGGGCGCGCGCTGCAGCTCACCAACATCCTGCGCGACATCGACGAAGACGCGGACATCAACCGCTGCTATCTGCCGCGCGAACTGCTCGCGCGCGAAGGCATCGCGGCCGGCAATCCGCACACGATCGCCGCCGACCCGTCGCTGCCGCGCGTGTGCGAGACGCTCGTGCAGCGCGCCCGCGCGCACTTCGCGCAGGCCGACGCGATCATGGACGCCGCGCCGCGCGCGCAGGTGAAAGCGCCGCGCATCATGTCGGGTGTCTACCGCGTGCTGCTCGAGCGCACCGTGGATCGCGGCTTCGACCTGCCGCGCACGAAAGTCAGCAAGCCGCGCGCACGGCTCATGTGGATCGTCGCGCGTTACGCGCTGTTCTGATGCCTCGGCTAGTCCACGTCATCGGCGCTGGGCTTGCGGGCCTCGCGACGGCCGTGCGGCTTCAACGGCGCGGCGTGCAGGTGGCGCTCTACGAGGCCGCCAGCCAGGCAGGTGGACGCTGCCGCTCGTACTACGACCGCACGCTGTCGGCGACGCTCGATACGGGCAATCATCTGGTGCTGGCGGGACATGCGCGCACGCTCGAGTACGTGCGCACGATCGGCGCCGGCGACGCGCTCTCCGGCCCCACCGAGCCGGGCTTCGCGTTCATGGATATCGCCGCGCGCTCGCGCTGGACGGTGCGCTTCTCGCGTTCGCGCATGCCGTTCTGGATCGGCGATTCGCGCTCGCGCGTGCCGGGTACGCGCGCCGCCGACTATCTGGGGCTGCTGCCGCTGCTGTTCGCCAAGCCGGGCCGCACGATGGCGCAGACCATGCGCTGCGAAGGCGTGCTGTGGGATCGGCTGCTGCACCCGTTCTTTCTCACGGCGCTCAATGTCGAGCCGCGCGTGGGCAGCGCGGAGCTGGCGGGCGCGATGCTGCGCGAGTCGCTCGCGGCGGGCGGCGAGTCGTTCCGGCCGCTGGCGGCGCGCGGGGGCCTTTCCAGCGCGTTCGTCGATCCGGCCTTGCGCATGCTTCAGCACGGCGGCGCGGCGATTCGCCTCGACTCGCCGCTCAGGGAGATCGTGTACGACGACGCGGCGGGCCGCGTCGCCGCACTCGATTTTTCAGACGGGCGCGTCACGCTCGCGCCCGACGAGGCGGTGGTGCTGGCCGTGCCCGGCGCGGCCGCCGCGGCGCTCGTGCCTGCGCTGCAGGCGCCGCAGCGCCACAATGCGATCGTCACGGTGCACTACGCGGTGCCGGCGCCGCCGGGCCTCGTGACGCCGATGGCGCTCGTCAACGGCACGGCCCACTGGCTGTGCGCGGCCGAAGGTCGCCTCTCGGCGACGATCCACGACGCGCAGGGCGTGCTCGACCTCGATCCCGAGGAGATCGCGCGCCGCGTGTGGGCCGACGTGGCCGAGGCGGCCTCGCTGCCGCTCGAGCCGCTGCCCGCCTGGCGCGTGTGCGCCGACGCGCGCGCGACCTTCGCCGCGGTGCCCGACGAGGAATGGCGCCGCCCCGCGACGCGCACGCGCTGGAACAATCTGATGCTTGCAGGCGACTGGACGGCTACCGGTCTGCCCGCGACGATCGAAGGAGCGATCCGCTCGGGCCGCAAGGCCGCCGAGCTGCTCCTGACCGAAAATTTGGAACGTAGATGAACGATTTATCCCAGGACATGCTCGGCGTCGCCACGCCAGGCGTGGCGATGCCCACCCCCACGTTTGCCGATGAGACGGCCGCACCGCTCGCCACGCTCGACGCCGCCGTCGCGCGCGCGACCGACGCGATCCTCGCCGACCAGCGCGCCGATGGCCATTGGGTCTACGAACTCGAAGCGGACGCCACGATCCCGGCCGAATACGTGCTGCTCGTGCATTACCTGGGCGAAACCGCGAACCTCGAGCTCGAACAGAAGATCGCGCGCTACCTGCGCCGCATCCAGCTGCCGGACGGCGGCTGGCCGCTCTTCACCGACGGCGCGATGGACGTGAGCGCGAGCGTGAAGGCTTACTTCGCACTCAAGATGATCGGCGATGCCGAAGATGCCGAGCACATGGTGCGTGCGCGCGAGGCGATTCTCGCGGCGGGAGGCGCGGAGCAGGTCAACGTGTTCACGCGCATCCTGCTCGCGCTCTTCGGCGTGATCACGTGGTACGCAGTCCCGATGATGCCCGTCGAGATCACGTTGCTGCCGCAGTGGTTCCCGTTCCATCTGTCGAAGGTGTCGTACTGGGCGCGCACGGTGATCGTGCCGCTGCTCGTGCTGGGCGCAAAGCGCCCGGTGGCGCGCAACCCGCGTGGCGTGCGCATCGACGAGCTGTTCCGCGGCGCGCCGGTGAGCGTGGGCCTGAACGCCCGCTCCCCGCATCAGAGCAAGGGCTGGTTCGGTTTCTTCCGCGCCGTGGACGGCGTGCTGCGCGTGACCGATCCGCTCTTTCCGAGCTATCTGCGCCAGCGCGCGATCGACGCCGCGGTGGCGTTCGTGGACGAGCGCCTGAACGGCGAGGACGGTCTCGGTGCGATCTTCCCGGCCATGGCCAACGCCGTGATGATGTACGACGTGCTCGGCTATCCCGCCGATCATCCGCATCGCGCGATCGCGCGCCAGTCGCTCGAAAAGCTGGTGACGGTCCATACGGAGGAAGCGTACGTCCAGCCTTGCCTGTCGCCCGTGTGGGACACGTCGCTGGCGGCGCACGCCCTGCTGGAGACTGGCGACGCGCGCGCCGAGGATGCCGCGCGCCGCGGTCTCGAATGGCTGCGTCCGCTGCAGATTCTCGACGTGCGCGGCGACTGGATCTCGCGCCGCGAGGCGGTACGCCCGGGCGGCTGGGCGTTCCAGTACGCGAACCCGCACTACCCCGACGTCGACGACACGGCCGTGGTCGTGGCCGCGATGGACCGCGTGGACAAGCTCGACAACACGCAGGCCTACGACGCCCCGATCGCCCGCGCGCGCGAATGGGTGGTCGGCATGCAAAGCAGCAACGGCGGCTGGGGCGCGTTCGAGCCGGAGAACACGCAGTACTACCTGAACAACATCCCGTTCTCGGACCACGGCGCACTGCTCGATCCGCCGACCGCCGACGTCTCGGGCCGCTGCCTGTCGATGCTCGCGCAGCTCGGCGAACTGCCGGCCGCGAGCGAGCACGCGCGCCGCGCGTACAACTACCTGCTCGAAGAGCAGGAAGCCGATGGCAGCTGGTACGGCCGCTGGGGCATGAACTACATCTACGGCACGTGGACGGCGCTGTGCGCGCTCAACGCGGCCGGCCTCGATCACGACGACCCGCGCATGAAGCGTGCGGTGCAATGGCTCGTGCAGATCCAGAACGACGACGGCGGCTGGGGCGAAGACGGCACGAGCTACAAGCTCGAATACCGCGGCTACGAGCGCGCCTCGAGCACCGCCTCGCAAACGGCCTGGGCGCTGCTCGGCCTGATGGCCGCGGGCGCGGTCGATCATCCGGCGGTGGCACGCGGCATCGAGTATCTGCAGACAACGCAGCAGGAGCACGGTCTCTGGGACGAGACGCGCTTCACGGCCACGGGTTTCCCGCGCGTGTTCTATCTGCGCTACCACGGCTATCGCAAGTTCTTCCCGCTGTGGGCGCTGGCGCGCTACCGCAACCTCAAGCGCGCGGGCGTGACGCGCGTCACGGTCGGTCTGTGAGCGTGGCGGCTGGTATCAAGGCGCGTGCCCTGCCCGTGATCGCAGTAACGGGTATGGCCTTCGAGGCGAGCATTGCCGCGGGCAAGGGCCAGGACGGCGTGCGCGCCGTCTACGCCGCGCGCGCCGATCTGCTGCAGAGTGCGCTCGCGGCGGCGCTCCAGGACGGCGCGGCGGGCATCGTCAGCTTCGGCACGGCGGGCGGTCTGGCGCCCGATCTCGAGCCGGGCACCCTCGTGATCGCGCAGGCGATCGAAGGACCGTTCGGGCGTGTCGCGACCGATGCCGCCTGGAGCGCACGCATGGCCGACGCGCTGATGGCCTCGCCGCTCGCCGCGAAAACCCGGCGCGGCGTGGAGGCAGCCGTTGCCGCGCCGCTCACCGGTGCGGCGGACAAGGCCGCGCTGTTCAGCGCGTGCGGAGCGCTCGCCGTCGACATGGAATCGCATCTGGCCGCCGCCGCGGCGGCCGCGCATGGCGTGCCGTTCGCGGTGTGCCGCGCGATCGTCGATCCGGCGTGGCGCAGCCTGCCGAAAGCGGCCATGGCCGGTTTGCGCGACGACGGCACGACGGCGGTGCTCCCGGTCCTGCGCGAGCTGGCGCGCGACCCGGCGCAACTGGGCGGCCTGCTGCGCGTGGCGGCGGACGCGAAAGCGGCACGCGAGTCGCTGAGCGCCGCGCGGCAGGTACTGACGGCCACCGGCGCCTTTTTCCCCAAATGACCCTGGCGGGTTATTGAAATACATAGGGTAAACCCCTATCTCTGGTAAGATCTGAGTGTTAACCCTAGGTTCGTACTCGCGAGCTGGGGACGAATCACATTTCGGGGAGTTACCAGCCATGAATTTTCATACTCGCAAGTGGGTCAAGCCTGAAGACCTGAATCCGAACGGCACGCTGTTCGGCGGCAGCCTGCTGCGCTGGATCGACGAAGAAGCGGCGATCTACGCGATCTGCCAGCTCGACAACCAGCGCGTGGTGACCAAGTTCATGTCGGAGATCAACTTCGTGAGCTCGGCGCGCCAGGGCGACATCATCGAACTCGGCATCACGGCCACGGATTTCGGCCGGACGTCGATCACGCTGCGCGCCGAAGTGCGCAACAAGATCACGCGCAAGAGCATCCTGACGATCGAGAAGATGGTGTTCGTGAACCTGGGCGCCGATGGCGTGCCGGCCCCGCACGGCCGCGAACGCATCCGCTATGCCGATGAAGCCTACGAGCGATATCGCCAGACCGTGCAGACGTCGGCGGACGCCACGGCGCTGGCGGCGGCGAACGAAGCCGAGCGCCAGGCCGAGAGCGAGGACGCTTCGGTGCATTGAGCGGCGCGCACGACGCAGTAAAAAACCCGGCAACCTGGAAAGGTTGCCGGGTTTTTTTGCGTTCGTACGCCGCCCGCCCACAAACGGGCGGCCGCTATGTGCCGTTCAGGGCGCCGATGCCGGCTTCGCAGGCACTGCCGTCGCACCCGAAGCCGCGACGGGCGCCGATGCGCTCGCCGGTGCGGAAGCGGCCGCCGCTGCCGCTACACCCGCTGTGCCGGCCGCGGCAGCAGCACCTGGACCCGCACCCGCCGCGGCAGCACCCGTCGCAGCCGCCCCGGCAGCGCCCGCCGCGCTCCCGTCGCCCGGATCCTCATAATTCGGCAGACCATTGTTCGACGCGCCGGGGGCGGCCGCACCACCCGCACCGCCGGCACCGCCAGACTCGCCCGGATCCTCGTAATTGGGTGCCCCGTTCTCGTTCGGTGTGGGCTCGCCGTCCGGCTCGCCATAGTTGGGCAGCGGCGCATTGTTGCCACGCGAGCCGCGGATCAGCGATTCGCGCTGCTGGCGGTAGGCGTCGCGCACGAACGAATACGGGTCGAGCGCGGCCTGCTTGAGCAGGTCGGTTGCGCCGAGCAGGTCCGCACGCGCGCTGATGAACTGCGCGAGATACATCGGGTTGCGCACCGCCGGCTCGAAGTAGTTGATGACGTTGAACTTCACGTCCACGGCCATGCCGATGCCGTCGCGCACCGAACTGGGCCCGAACAGCGGCAGCACGAGATACGGGCCGGCCGGCATGCCGTAATGGCCCATCGTGAGGCCAAAGTCCTGATGATGCTTGGGCAGCCCCGCCAACGTCGCAAAGTCGATCAGGCCGCCCAGACCGAAGGTCGTGTTCATCGCGATGCGCATCAGATCCTGGACGGCGTCGGTGATCTTCAGCTGCAGCACGTTGTTTGCAAAGTTGTCGACGTCTCCGATGTTCGAGAAGAAGTTCGTGATCGCCTGACGCAGCGGCTGCGGCGTCACCTTCTGGTAGCCCTTGGCAACCGGCTGCGCGACGTAGGTATCGAGTTTGTCGTTGAACGTGAAAATTGCGCGATTCGCGGGCTCGAACGGATCGCCCGGTTTGCGGTCGGGGCCCGTGGCGCAGCCTGACGTCACGAGGAGCGCCAGGCTCGCCGCCGCCATGGTGAGCGCGGCTTGATTCTTCTTCATTGGTCGATCCCCTGAGTTTCCGATCTCGCGCGTTTTGCGCGCGGCTTGCCCATCAGCACCGGCTGGAACACCACGGCGCCTATTAGCGTACAGAACAAGGACAGCGCGAGCAGCTTGCCCATGCTCGACGTGCCCGGATGATGCGATAGCCACAGGCTCCCGAACGCCGTGGCCGTGGTCGCGGCGGAAAAAAGCACCGCGTGTGTGAGGCTCGAATGCAGGAGGCCGGTCTGCCCCGCGCGCCAGGCCATCACGAAGTAGATTTTGAACGCGACGCCGACGCCGAGCATCAGGGGAAGCGCGATGATGTTGGCGAAATTTAGCTGAATTCCAAATACGACGCACAGTTCGAGCGTCACGAGCGCCGATACCAGCAGAGGAATGAGCGTGCGCAGCACGTCGCCGAAATTGCGCAGCGTGATCCAGAGCAGCGCGGTGATGAGCAGCACCGACCACCCCGCTGCCTGGAAGAACGCGAGGATGATCACGTTCGCCGAGTGCAGGATCGAGATCGGCCCGCCGATCGCGTTCGGCTCGGCCGCCTTCACCGCGTGTGCAAAGCGGGCGAGCATCACGTCGTCGTTGGGATCGACGCCCGGCGGCACGCGCGGCGCGACGTCCACGATCGCCTGGCCGGTCGGCGCCACCCAGTCGCGCGCCATCTCGGGCGGCAGGTTTTCACGCGTGATTTCCGAGGGCTGCAACAGGCGCGCGAGCTGCGCGAAGGCGAGCTTGAGCGTGAGGCTGAAGGCGGTTTCCGCGCGGTCGCGCGTGGCCGGGCTCGCGTTCGCGAGTTTGTTGAGCGAGTCGGACAGATGCTTCGCCTCCGCCGCGCCCGGCCCCGGATGGTCGCCCGCGGCGAGCGACAGCTGGTTGGCCGCGCGCTTGAGCGTCTGCACGCGCACTTCGTCGGTCACGGGCGAAGACGGCTGCTGCGTGAGCGCGGGCAGGAGCTGCTGCGCGGCGCTCGAGATCAGCATGAGCTTTTGCTGCTGATCGTCGGGAATCAGCGAACTGAGCGTGGTAGCGCGCGCCACTTCCGGCAGCTTCGAGAGCCGCGCGGCGATCTTGTCGGCTTCTTCGAGCGACGGCGCAAGCACGCTCACGTCGTTGATCGAGATGACGGGCGAGTTCTTGAGTGCGAGCAGCGTCGCCATCGACTCAGTATGCGGATCCTTAAGATGCAGCGGATTGAAGTCGAAGCGCAGGTGCAGCAGCAAGGGCGTCGCGCCCACCACGATGATGAGCGTGGTGATCAGCACCGGCTTGCGATGCTCGGCGAGCCATCTGTCGACGGGTGCGAGGAACGCGAAGCCCGGCGAGGCGCGCTCGCCTCCCGGATTGAACACGCGGATGAGCGCCGGCAGCACCGTCATGTTGCAGACGTACGCCACGAACATGCCCACGCCCGCGATCTGCCCGAGTTCCGAGAGGCCCTTGTAGGCGGTCGGCAGGAAGGAAAAGAAACTTTCGGCCACGGCGATCGCGGCCAGCGTGAGCGGCACGCCGATGGTGCGCGCGGTCTTGAGGAGCGCGGCGTCGAGCCGCTCGTCCTGATAGCGCTCCTCGCGATACTTCACGCCGAACTGCACGCCGAAATCGACCCCTAGCCCCACGAACAGCACCATGAAGGCGACCGAGAGCATGTTGAACGAGCCGATCATCATGAGGCCGAGCGCGGCCGTGATGACGAGACCGATCACGAGCGTGATGAGCGTCGCGCCGATCAGCTTGCCCGAGCGCAGCGCGAGCCACAGGATCACGAGCACGACGACGAGCGTGATCACGCCGTTGAGCGCGGCGCCGTCCTGTACCGAGGCGAACTCGTCGTCGGCGAGCGGCTGTTCGCCCGTGAGGCGCACGCGCGCGCCGAATTCGCTGTCGAGATGAAGCGAGTCGGCGGTCGCGCGGATCGCCTCCGACGCGTTCGCGCCCGCCTTGAGCGCGCCGAAGTTGAGCACCGGCTGCACGGTGATGAACGCGAACGCGGGCTTCGTGGCCGCGTCCTTGTCGACGAGCGCGCGCCACGAAAACGCCGCGGGCTTGCCGGCGAGCACCTCGTCGACGACGGTGGCGGCGCTGCCAAGCAGATTCGCCATTTGCGGCAACTTGATCTGGCCGATCGTGAGCGGCAGTTGCAGCGTGGTCGTGAGCGTGCCGGCCAGACCCGCGAGGCTCGGGTCCTTCGCGAGCTGGTTGACGAGCGGGCGCGCCTGCACGAGCTGGCCCGTGGTCGAGAGCACGGTGGCCGTGGACGGGAACAGCAGGCCGTTGTGCTGGAAGAACGGGCCGCCCGCGGGCTGCGAGACGGCGCTGAATTCGCGCGAGTCAGCCTTGAGCGCTTGCGCGAGTTTGTCGGCGGCGGCGTCGGCGAGCTCGGGCGCGTCGGCTTCGACGACCACGAGCAGCGAGCTCGCGCGCTGCGGGAACGCCTTGTCCTTGGCTTCGCTCAGCGCGGCCCATTGGGCCGTGTTCTCGACGAGACCGCTGACGTCGGTATTGATCTTGAAATGCTTCGCTACGTACACGCCGGAGAGGACGGCAAGCACGATCGCGAGTGTGATCACCCACGCCGCGCGGCGCACCGACCAGGCGACGAGGCTAATGATGAATGGCTTCAGCATACAGGCGAGGGGGCCCTGTCAATTAGGTTCTTTGACGCGAAACGCACAAGTATACCGGCCCCGCCCGTCCCGGCGCGGGTCATGCACACCTGGGCTCGAGGCGGCGCCCCGGCAGCGCATCTGCCAAAGCCGTTATACTGGCTCAGCCGGCGGCGCGACGGTTACGTGATTGCACTTGCACTTAACCGCACGCACTGAGTCGCACTGTACCGGCGCCTGAATTTCACTGTTCCAGAAGAGCGTATGAAACGTTACCTGACCGCATTTTTCGTCGCCGCCTGTTTCACGGGCGTTTCGGGCGCCGCGTTCGCGCAAACCACGCCGGACGCCGTCGTCAAGGCCGCCGTGGAAGGCACCGTGAAGGCGATGCAGGCCGACCCGCAGGCACGGGGCGGCGACATGAACAAGATCACCCAGGTGGTCGAGACCCATTTCGTTCCCGCCACCGACTTCAAACGCACCACGCGGATCGCCGTTGGCAAGCCCTGGGCGACGGCCACGCCCGAACAACAGCAGAAGCTGTATGAGCAATTTCAACTCCTGCTCGTGAAGACCTACGCCTCGTCGCTCTCGCAACTGCGCGATACCCAGGTGACCTTCAAGTTCTCGCCTTCGAACACAGGTGCGGGCGCGAAAGACACCGTGGTGCAGTCGCACGTGATCAGCAACGGCGGCGACGACGCCATCGACTACCGTCTCGCGCAAACGCCCAACGGCTGGAAGATTTACGACATCAACATGATGGGTGCCTGGCTGATCCAGGTCTACCAGACGCAATTTGCCGACCAGATCGCCAAGGGCGGCATCGACGGCCTCATCAAGTTCCTCGTCGACCACAACGCGCGCAGCTGATCTTCGATCGGTGGTTGCACACGCACTGTGACGCTGCGGGCGCTCCGGGTAAGCCGGAGCGCCCGTTTCACTTTCTGCGGTGCTCCACCGCGAACTTGATCAACTCCGCCTGGCCTTCGATCTCCAGTTTGCGCTTGAGGTTGAGCCGGTGCGTTTCCACTGTGCGCACCGAAAGCCCCTCGCGCTGCGCGATCTGCTTGCTCGAGAGTCCTTGCGCGAGCGCGTCGAGAATGTCGCGCTCGCGCGGCGTGAGACGCTCGACGGGCGTGCTGCGCGCCGACGCCTGGATCATGCGCGCACTCAAGCCCGCGCTGAAATACGTGCGCCCGGCCAGCACGGCCTCGATCGCGCGGATGATCTCGGTGGCCGGCGAATCCTTGAGCACGTAGCCGCTCGCGCCCGCGCGCACCGCCTCGGTCACGTATTCGACGTTGTCGTGCATCGACAGCATCAAGACGCGGATGGCCGGAAAGCGTTCATGGAAAATACCCGCGAGCGCGATGCCGTTCACGCCGGCCATGCCCACGTCCATCAGCACGAGATCGGGTTCGAGCGACGCGGCGAGCGCGATGGCTTCGTCGGCGTTGCCGGCTTCGCCCGCCACCTCGAAACCCGGCACGGCTTCGAGCCGTGCACGCAGGCCGTCGCGCACGAGCGGATGGTCGTCCACGAGGACGAGGCGCGCGGGTTTGGCGCCCGGGCTGGTCGAATCGTTCACGTTTGCATTCGTCATCGTCATTTCGGTGTTCCTGATACGGCAGCGGCTTTGGGTGCTGCATTCGACGCCGCATGCGACGCAATAGGCACCCACGCGGTGACGAGCGTATGGCCGGGCTGCGAGGTGATGTCGAGGCGGCCGCCCAGCGCCTCCAGGCGTTCGCGCATGTTGCGCAGGCCCAGACCCGCGCGCGGGTCGACCAGCGCGTGCGCCACGTCGAAGCCGCGGCCGTTGTCGGCAATGGCGAGTGTCACGCCGCTCGCGGCGACCTCCAGCGTGAGCGCGGCGCGCGCTGCTTGCGCGTGCCGCACGATGTTGGTGAGCGCTTCCTGAGCAATGCGAAAGAGCACGGTGTTGACGGCGTCCGGCAGCGTGAGGACTGGCGCCTTGCGGCTCGTCGCCGGCTTCGGCGCGGCTTGCGTGAAGGCGATCTCGATGCCCGTTTGCTCGGCCATCTCGCGCGTGAGTTGCTCGAGCGCGGCCGCGAGGCCCAGGTCGTCGAGCATCGAGGGGCGCAGTGCGTGCGAGATGCTGCGCACTTCGCGCAGCGTATCGGAAAGCCGCGAGAGGCCGGTGGCGAGCGACGCTTCGGCGGCAGGCACACGCGTTTCGCCGCGCTCGAAGCGCGCCAGCGCCGACTCCAGCAGCAGCTTCACCGAAACGAGCATCTGGCTGATGCCGTCGTGCAGTTCGCGCGAGAGCCGCGCCCGCTCCTGCTCCTGCGACTCGACCACCTGCTGCGCGAGGCGCTTGAGTTTGGCGTCGGTGCTGCGATGCTCGCTCACGTTGAGCACGAGCGCGCCGAGCGCGATCACGAGCACGCCCGCGAGTGCGATCACGCCGAGCCACTGAATGGTGTGCTCGATATTCGCGGAGGCGCGCTCGTCGATGTGCGCGAGCGTCGAATCGACGTCGTCGAGATAGATGCCGGTGCCGATCATCCAGCCCCAGCGCGGCAGCGGCACGACATAGCCGAGCTTGGGCGCGAGCTTGCCCGTGGACGGCCGGTGCCACATATAGCGCACGTAGCCGCCGCCGCGCTGGGCCGCGGCAATCAGTTGCTGGATCGTGAGCGCACCCTGCGGGTCGCGCAGGTTCCAGAGATCCTGGCCGACGAGCGCGGGCTCGCGCGGATGCATGAGCGAGCGCCCGTGCATGTCGTAGACGAAGAAATAGCCGTCGGGGCCGAAGTCCATCTTCTGCAGCACGGCTAGCGCGGCCAGCTGGCGGTCGGCTTCGCTGTCGGGCGCGGGCAACGCGTCGCTGGCGTTTTCCTCGGGCGCATAGAGCGGCGCGATGGCGCTCGTGGCCAGCTCCACGTAGTGGCGCAGTTCGATTTCCTTGCTCGACATATACGCGCTCTGCATCGTCGCGTGCTGCGTTTGCGCGAGCTGCGTGCCCTGTTGGCGCACGCCGATCCCGATGCCGGCAATGGCCGCGAGGAACGGTACGACCGCGAGCAGGAAGATTTTCGTCTTCAGGCGGCGGTCGGCGAAGAAAAATGGGGCGGGCATGACGGTGTTCGGAAGCTGAGTCTGCAAGCATAACCGGGCGCGCGCGGCGAGGCGGACAAATCCACGCGCCGCGCAAGACGGTGTCCTTGCGCGACACGTTGCGCGGTGGGTCGCGATTGTCGTTGCGTGCGCAACGAATTGTTGCCTCCCCTACGTAGTTCTACGTAGCGCGCTTACGTAGTTGTCCGGTTGTGGCTGACGGTCTGAAAGCGAATACTACCGCCCACGACATGGCGCAATGCGTCATGCATGCGCCGCCATCGCCACGATGCTGTGGACGGCGCGCCAGGGTCCGGTTCCGATGCCGGACACAAAGCTAAAAACACAATGGAGACACCGCATGAGTCGGACATCCAGTTTTGTCGTCTGGACGCTGGTCGCGCTGCTTGGCGCGTTCGCGTTCGGCACTATCGCGCTCGCGCACGGCGAGCGAATCAGCGCACTGTGGATCGTGATCTGCGCCGTGTGCGTCTATCTGATCGCGTATCGCTTCTATAGCCGCTTCATCGCCACGCAGGTGCTGCAGCTCGACGGCCTGCGCATGACGCCGGCCGTGCGCCACAACGACGGGCTCGACTACGTGCCCACCAACAAGTTCGTGCTGTTCGGCCATCACTTCGCGGCGATCGCGGGCGCGGGTCCGCTCGTCGGTCCGGTGCTGGCCGCGCAGATGGGCTACATGCCCGGCATGCTGTGGATTCTCGCGGGCGTGGTGTTCGCGGGCGCCGTGCAGGACTTCGTGGTGCTGTTCCTCTCCACGCGCCGCGACGGCCGCTCGCTGGGCGACCTCGTGAAGATGGAGCTGGGCCCGGTGCCCGGCGTGATCGCGCTGTTCGGCACCTTCCTCATCATGATCATCATCCTCGCGGTGCTCGCGCTGATCGTGGTGAAGGCGCTCACGAACTCGCCGTGGGGCACGTTCACGGTGGCCGCGACGATTCCCATCGCGATCTTCATGGGCCTCTACGTGCGCTACATCCGCCCGGGCAAGATCGGCGAGATTTCGATCATCGGTTTCGTCCTGCTGATGGCTTCCATCGCCTTCGGTCAGCACGTGCATGACTCGCCCACGCTCGCAGCGATGTTCACGTTCACGGGCACGCAGCTCACGTGGATCCTGATCGGCTATGGCTTCGTCGCTTCGGTGCTGCCGGTGTGGCTGCTGCTCGCGCCGCGCGACTACCTCTCGACGTTCCTGAAGATCGGCACGATTCTCGCGCTCGCGATCGGCATTCTGATCGTCGCGCCGGAACTGAAGATGCCGGCCTTCACGAAGTTCATCGACGGCACGGGTCCGGTCTGGTCGGGCAACCTGTTCCCGTTCCTCTTCATCACGATCGCGTGCGGCTCGGTGTCGGGCTTCCATGCGCTGATCTCGTCGGGCACGACGCCCAAGCTGCTCGATAACGAAACCAACGCGCGCTTCATCGGTTACGGCGCGATGCTGATGGAATCGTTCGTCGCGATCATGGCGCTCGTGGCCGCCTCGGTGATCGAGCCGGGCGTGTACTTCGCGATGAACGCACCGCTCGCCGTGCTCGGCACGACGCCGGACGCCGTCGCGGCAACCGTGGGTCACTGGGGCTTCGTGCTCACGCCGGACATGCTCACGCACACCGCGCAGGCCGTGGGCGAAACGACCATCGTCGCGCGCGCCGGGGGCGCCCCGACGCTGGCCGTGGGCATGGCGCAGATCCTGCACCAGGTGGTGGGCGGCGAGGCGATGATGGCGTTCTGGTATCACTTCGCCATCCTCTTCGAGGCGCTCTTCATCCTGACCGCTGTCGACGCGGGCACGCGTGCGGGCCGCTTCATGCTGCAGGACCTGCTCGGCACGTTCCACCCGTCGCTCAAGCGCACGGAGTCGCTGCCGGCCAACCTGATCGCCACGGGCTTGTGCGTGGCCGCGTGGGGCTACTTCCTCTACCAGGGCGTGGTCGATCCGCTGGGCGGCATCAATACGCTGTGGCCGTTGTTCGGCATCTCGAACCAGATGCTCGCCGGTATCGCGCTGATGCTCGCCACCGTCGTACTCTTCAAGATGAAGCGCGAGAAGTTCGCATGGGTCACGGCACTGCCCACGGTGTGGCTCCTCATCTGCACGCTCACGGCGGGCTGGCAGAAGATTTTCGACAGCAACCCGAAGGTGAGCTTCGTCGCGCACGCACAGAAGCTTTCGGCGGCGATCGCGGAAGGCAAGATCGTCGCGCCCGCCAAGTCGCTCGAGCAGATGCAGCGCATGGTCTTCAACGACTACGTCGATGCCGCGCTCTCCGGCCTGTTCATCTTCGTGGTGGTCAGCATCGTCGTGTATGGCCTGATCGCGATTGCGCGTGCGCGCCGCATCGACCGTCCGACCGTGCAGGAAACGCCGTATCAGGCGATGCCGGCTGGCGGCGCGGCAGCTGTGACGAATCGCGTGCATTGATCGACGTTACTGAACGGAGCACATCATGTTCTCGGGACTTCGCGACAACGTACAGACGGCCGGGCGCTATCTCGGCCAGGCCATGCGTTTGATGGTCGGTTTGCCGGACTACGAGGGCTACGTTGCGCATGCGCGCGAAACGCATCCCGACCGCCCGGTCATGACCTACGAGGAGTTTTTCCGCGAGCGGCAAAACGCCCGCTATGGGTCGGGCGCGGGGAAGTGCTGCTGACCCCCGACTGAGCGGATACGTTCAGCAAGAGGCGCGACGGCGAAGGCCGTCGCGCCTTTTTTTACGCCTGTAATCTGCGCGGCTCGGTGTTCGCTCAAAAAGCACTCAATTCCGGCAGGGCGGCTGCCGTTAACTCTGACGAAGTTCCACACCAATTCGACGCATGACGCCGCACGCGGCGGTGCGCACGGATGCGAATCGTCGGGAATCGGCCTGCGCGTTTGCCGCGTGGGCAGCACGGCATCTTCAACTGTTGCACCGTAAGGTGTACGAATCAAAGAATCTTTCATGATCTTGCATCGAATCGGCGCGGCGTGGCTTGCCGCCGCTCTCACCGCGACGGCTGCGCCCGTTTGCGAAGCGCAATACTCCACCGACTGGATTGCGAACACCTACGGCACCAACGCGACGCACGTGGGCAACGTGGCCCGCTCGATGTGGGTCGCGCCCGAAGGCGTCATCTACACGTCGTCGATGTGGGATGAAAACGAAGGCGGCGTGGCGATCTACCAGAACGGCCAGAGCCTCGGCTCGATCGGCGGGCACGGCGACTTCCAGGGCGGCGCGATCACGGGCAACGCGACTTCGCTGTTCGTCGCGATGCAGTACAACGCCGCGTATGGCAGCGGCAACGTCGGGCGCTATAACCGCACGAGCGGCGCGCGCGACCTGCTGATCCCCGTGAGCGCCGATACGACCGAAAAGCTCGCCGATGTCGTCACCGGACTCGCGACCTCGGGCTCGCTGCTCTACGTGAGCGATTGCCCCGGCAACCGCGTGCGTGTGTACACCACGGACGGCGTCTGGCAGCGCGATATCAGCGTGGCGGGCCCGGGCGCGCTGACGCTCGACGCGGGCGGCAACCTCTGGGTCGCGCAGAAGAGCGCGGGCGCCGTGCTCGAGTTCGGCGCCGGCAGTCAGCTCCTGAACACCATCCAGCTGGCGTCCACGGCGCGGCCGTCGTCGCTGTATTTCGATGCGCAGACCTCGCAGTTGATGATCGGCGACTCGGGTCCCGACATGAACATCAAGACCTTCAGCGTCGCGGGCACGCCGTCTCAAACCGGCACGTTCGGCGTGCTGGGCGGCTATCTCGACACGACCTCAGGCATCAAGGGCCAGGTGGGCGACAAGCGCTTTACGCGCGTGGTCGGCATCGGCAAGGATTCCGCGGGCACGCTGTACGTGCTGAACAATCCGTGGGGCGGCTCGTGGGACCTCGGCCGCAACGGCGGCACCGATCTGCAGGCTTACGACGGCACCGGCACGCTGCGCTGGAAGCTCCAGTCGCTCAACTTCGAAGGCAATGCGGCGCCGGATCCGGGCACCGATGGCGCACTGTTCTACGGCGGCATGAATATCTATTCGGGCACGGCAGGCGGCACCTTTGTGGCCAACACCATCGACCCGATCACGTATCCGTCCGATCCGCGCATCAATCTCGCCGACGCCGGTCGCGGCAACCATTTCGCGCAGGTGGCGAGCGTGAGCGGCAAGCGCATTCTCGTGGCGGCCGGCCAGAACCCCGATACGTTCTACTTCTTCCACTTCAACGCGGCGAGCGGCTATATCGCCATTCCGGATTACACGCTGCCGGGGGCGGCGTTCAGTACGTCGGCCCCGGTGCGCAACGGCTTTTGTCTCGACAGCAAGGGCGACCTGTGGGTCGGCCTCGACAAGACCAACGTCATTTCCCACTACCCGCTGACCGGCTTCGACTCGACCGGCAAGCCGACCTGGGGCGCCGCGATCACCACGCCGATTCCCGCCACGATCTCGCGGCTCACCCGCATCGTCTATCTGCCCGAAAGCGACACGATGATCCTCACGGGCGAGGACGCCAGCGTGACCGACTGGACGGCGGTCGGCACGCGCGTCGAGGTGTATCACGGCTGGCTCGCCGGCAATACGAGCGCGCCGAATCCGGTGATCACGCTCACGAGTGCGAATCCCAAATCGATTGCGGCCGCCGGAAACTATCTGTTCGTGGGCTACGTGCACACCGTGCCGAACATCGATGCGTTCAACCTCACCACGGGCGCGCTCGACACGACGCTCATCAACAGCAACCCGAGCGCGGTGTACGTGGGCAACGACGTGGATTCGATGTATGGCCTGCGTGCGTATCTGCGCTCGACGGGCGAGTATGTCGTGACGAAGGATAACTACAACGCTTCGAGCGCGGTGGTGTACCGGTGGACGCCGGCGGCGGCGAGCACGACCACAACGAATGCGACGGTGTCGCCGTTCAGCGCGAAGTGACAAAAAAACAAAGGGCGCAACGGCTAAAACCGTTGCGCCCTTTTTGCGTTTCATCCGCCCGCGGCGGAAACCGCTTTAGCTAGCCGCCACCGTAACCGGCTTCTTCGTCTTGGCCGAGTTCTTGATCTCTTCGAGCTTGATCTCGACGTGACGCGAGAACACGTACTCAGCCGGACGCGCGCCCTCGAGCGGGATGTCCTTCGCAAACGCACCCGTCGTGCGCGGGCCCGAGAGGGCGATGCGCGCGGCCTTGAGCGGATGCGCAACCGTGTCCATCACGGCGGTGGCCTCGAAGCCGCAGTGGACCATGCAGTCCGCGCACTTCTCGTACTTGCCCGTGCCGTACTTGTCCCAGTCGGTCGTTTCCATCAGTTCCTTGAAGGTCTTCACGTAACCTTCGCCGACCAGATAGCACGGCTTTTGCCAGCCGAACACCGTGCGCGCCGGGTTGCCCCACGGCGTGCACTGGTAGCTCTGGTTGCCGGCCAGGAAGTCGAGGAACAGGCTCGACTGGCTGAACGACCACTTCTTGCCGTTGTTGCCGCGCTTGAAGATTTCGCGGAACAGGTTCTTGGTCTTGTCGCGGTTCAGGAAGTGCTGCTGGTCCGGGGCGCGCTCATACGCATAGCCCGGCGACACCGTGATGCCGTCCACGCCGATCTCGCCGACCGTGTCGAAGAACTTCGCCACGCGCTCGGGCACGGCGTCGTTGAACAGCGTGCAGTTGATGTTCACGCGGAAGCCGCGGCGCTTGGCTTCCTTGATCGCCGCGACGGCCTTGTCGTACACGCCTTCCTGCGAGACCGAGTGGTCGTGCGCTTCGCGGTCGCCGTCGAGGTGCACCGACCAGACGAAGTACGGATTCGGCTGGTAGTCGTCCATCTTCTTTTCCATGAGCAGCGCGTTCGTGCAGAGATACACGAACTTCTTGCGTGCCATGATGCCCTTCACGATCTGCGGCATTTCCTTGTGCAGCAGCGGCTCGCCGCCTGCGATGGAAACGACCGGCGCGCCGCACTCATCGACGGCTTCGAGGCATTCCTCCAGCGACAGGCGCTGGTTCAGGATGGGATCCGGATAGTCGATCTTGCCGCAGCCATTGCAGGCGAGATTGCAGCGGAACAGCGGCTCGAGCATGAGCGCGAGCGGGTAGCGCTTGTTGCCGCTGAAATGCTGGCGGAAGATGTACGAGCCAACGCGGACTTTTTGTAGCAGCGGAATAGACAAAGCGTGTCCTCCTTAAACTTCGCGCGCGACGAGCGGTTGCAAGAGCTTCGACGGCAGCTTGAATTCGACTTTTTCTTCACGGCCCGCCATCGTCGACACCTCGACAGGCCCCAACGCGCGCAGCGCGTCAATGACGTTCTCAACCATTTCTTCGGGCGCCGATGCGCCGGCCGTGATGCCGACCGTTTGCACATTGGCGAACCATTCGGCCTTCACTTCCGAGCCGTCGGCGACGAGGTAGCTCGGCACCCCCGTTTCGCTGCCGATCTCGCGCAGACGATTCGAGTTCGAGCTGTTCGTCGCGCCGACGACGAGCAGAACCTCCACCTGATCCGACAGTTCGCGCACCGCTGCCTGGCGGTTCTGCGTCGCGTAGCAGATGTCGCGCGTGTCCGGGCCGACGATGTCGGAGAACCGCGCGAGCAGCGCGTCGATGATGCCGCGCGTGTCGTCCACCGAAAGGGTGGTTTGCGTCACGTACGCGAGCGGGGCATCGAGCGGCAGATCGAGCTTCGAAACATCGGCTTCGCTCTGCACGAGCAGCACGGTGCCGGGAATCTGGCCGATCGTGCCTTCCACTTCAGGGTGGCCGGCGTGCCCGATCAGGATCAGCGTGCGGCCCGCCGCGACGTACTGGCGGCCCTGCACATGAACCTTCGTGACGAGCGGGCAGGTGGCGTCGAGCACGTCGAGGTCGCGTTCCTCGGCGGCGCGTTCCACGGTCTTGGCCACGCCGTGAGCGCTGAAAATCGCCACGGCGCCTTCCGGCACTTCGTCGAGCTCTTCCACGAAACGCGCGCCCTTGTTGCGCAGGTTTTCGACCACGTGACGGTTGTGGACGATTTCATGGCGCACGTAGACCGGCGCGCCGTGTTTCTGCAGTGCGCGATCGACGATTTCGATAGCGCGGACAACCCCCGCGCAAAAGCCGCGGGGTTGGGCAAGGATCACTCGCATAGGGTGGCGAACTCCGACTGCCGCACAAAACGAGCAAGTCGGTAAAAATGACCTGATCGCCGGCGGCTGTCTATTATTAAAGATGCAAAAATCCGCCAAAGGGGTGACGGAGTAAAAACCAGACGCGCATTTTAACCCCTTCGCCTTTCGTTTGCTGTGTGGACCACGCGCGGGTGCGGCGTGCGCGCGACGGTGCAGTCCGGTCAGCGCCCCAATTTATCTCGAAAAGCCCGCTGCGTGGCGCTCCCACGGCCTGCGCAACTCGCGCCGCGCACGCGGCGCAGCACGGCGCCGGGAGCCGGCGTCCGGGCGTTGCGCGGTGCAACATACTCCGGGAACCCTTAAAATGTGGCGTCCCGCGGGTCGCCTGGATGGCGCCCGGGGATACGACCCCATTCTGGACGCCTTGATGGAACCCGACCACTACGACGATTTTCCGGTAGCGCGCGTACTGCTGCCGAAGGCGCTGCGCGCGCCTGTCGGCGTGATCTACCACGTCGCGCGCACGCTCGACGACATCGCGGACGAAGGCGACTGGAGCCCCGGGCAACGCCACACGCGCCTCGCCGACTTTCGCGAAGGCCTGAACGCCGTGGCCGAAGGCCGCCCCGCGCGCGTGCACCCCATGCTGTTCGCGCAGCTCACGGACGTGGTGCGCGAGTGCCGCCTGCCGCTCGCACCGTTTTACGACCTCGTCGCGGCGTTCGATCAGGATATCGACACGACGCGCTATGCCGACCGCTTCGAGCTGCTGGACTTTTGCCGGCGCTCGGCGAACCCGGTCGGCCATCTGATGCTGCATCTGATCCACGCGGCGACGCCCGAGAATCTGGCCGATTCCGACGCGATCTGCACCGCCTTGCAGCTCGTCAGCTTCTTGCAGGACGTGAGCGCCGACTGGGCGCGCGGCCGCATTTACCTGCCGCTCGCCGACCGCGAGCGCTTTGGCGTGACCGAAGCGCAAATTGCCGCCGGCAGGGTGGACGACGCCTGGCGCGCGCTGATGGCGCACGAGGTGGCGCGCGCGCGGGCGCTGATGGTGAGCGGTGCGCCGCTCGCGCTGCGCGTGCCGGGGCGCTTCGGCCTCGAGCTGTGCAGCGTCGTGCATGGCGGACTGCGCGTGCTCGAAATCATCGAGCGCGGCGGCTACGATGTGTTCCGCGCGCGGCCTGCGCTGCGCGCACCCGACTGGGCCGTGGTGCTTCTGCGCACGGCGGCCATGTGGCTGTCGCGCCGCGTGGGCGTGCGCGCCTCTTCGATCGAGAGTAACAACGCATGACTACGACCATTCTGTTTGCCGTCTCCTGTCTCTCGCTGCTGATCTGGCTCGTGCTGCTGTTCGGGCGCGGCGGTTTCTGGCGCGCGCGCCCGGCCGCGCCGCTGCCGATCGTCGAGCCCGCGGCCGGCTGGCCTGCCGCGTGCGCCGTGGTGCCGGCGCGCAACGAAGCCGATGCGATCGGCGAGGCCGTGACCTCGCTGCTCCAGCAGGACTACGGCGGCGAGTTTCACGTGATCGTGATCGACGACCACAGCACCGACGGCACCGCGGAAGCCGCGCGCGCCGCCGCGCTCGCGCTGCAGTGCCCGGAAAAGCTCAGCGTGATTACGGCCAAGCCGCTGCCGGCGGGCTGGTCGGGCAAGGTGTGGGCGCAGTCGCAGGGCATCGAGGCGGTGCGCACGCTCAAGCTGCCCGCCGACTACCTGCTCCTCACCGACGCCGACATCGGCCATCCGCCCGAAGCGCTCGCGCAGCTCGTCGTGCGCGCCCAGGCCGAAGGCCGCGACCTCGTCTCGCTGATGGTGCGGCTGCGCTGCGATTCCTTCTGGGAAAAGGCGCTGATCCCGGCGTTCGTGTTCTTCTTCGCGAAGCTCTATCCGTTCTCGTGGGTCAACAACCCGAAGAACCGCACGGCGGCCGCGGCCGGCGGCTGCATGCTGGTGCGCCGCCAGGCGCTCGAAGAGGCGGGCGGTATCGAGTCGATCCGGGCCGAGCTGATCGACGACTGCAGCCTCGCCGCGCGCATCAAGCATCGCGGCGAAGGGCATCACCCGATCCGTCTCGACGTCGCCGCGAAGAGCGTGTCGCTGCGCCCGTACGATTCGTGGAAGGACATCTGGAACATGATCGCGCGCACGGCGTTCACGCAACTGCACTACTCGGCGTGGCAGCTCGCGGGCACGCTGCTCGGCATGACGATCATCTATCTCGCGCCGCCCGTGGTCGCGCTCGTGCTCGGGCCGCACGGCTGGCCCGCGTGGCTCGCCTGGGCGCTGATGTGCTGCGCCTACTCGCCCATGCTCGCCTACTACCGGCGCTCGCCGCTGTGGGCGCCGTTCCTACCGCTCGTCGCGCTGTTCTACGTGGGCGCGACGTTCGCATCGGCGTGGCGCTTCTGGCGCGGCAAGGGCGGTCAGTGGAAGGCGCGCGTGCAGGCGCCGGTTCAGGGGCGTTGAGGCGCTTCTCGCGAGAAGCAGCCAATGAAAAAAGCCGTCGGTTTCGACGGCTTTTTTGTTTTGACGGTGTCTGCTCGCGCGTCAGCGTTGCGTGAGCATCATGTACATCTGCACGACGATGTCGGGCGAGAACGTAAACGGCACCCAGCCGTGGCCCGTGTGGCGCAGCACCAGCAGGCGGTCGCCGTTCGATTGTTTCTGCACGGCCATCATCGGATTCTTCGTCGATGCGAAGCGCCAGCCTTGCGGAATGCCGGGCGGCGGTTCGGGCTGCATCGAGGCGCGCGCGTTCGACAGCTCCTCGATCATCTGGCCGACTTGCAGCGCGTTGAGCGTCACCGTCTGGCCGCCAATCGTCAGCGTGATCTCGTTTTGCGACGGACGCGCCACGTGCAATTCGGGCTGCGCAGGCGCAGCGTTGGCCGCAACGGCCGCGGGTTCGATGGCTTCGGCAGTGTCGGTCACGGTTGCATTGGCGGCTTCAACGGGTTCTGCGGCGGCGGCATCGGCAGCCTCCGCGGCCGTCTCGACGGCAACGGTGTGCGGCTGCTCAGCGACGGCTTGCTCCGCTTCGCTGCTTGCAACGGGAGTGTCCTGCTGGGGCACTGCGGCGGCGCGTTCATCGGCGCGCGGTGCATGCGCGGCGGCGGCGGCCTGAAGGAGCTGATCGACGCCCGCTTCGAGCACGCCAATCTGGTCTTGAAGATTCATGCGAGCTTCTCAGGTAAGACCGGGGATTTTACCCGCAGCTCGCGTGCATTGCCCTTCAGGCGTTGTACGCATGTCGCAAGAAAAGTTGTAACAGTTTCCTCAGCTGCCCTCATCGGGCGTTCAGATAGCCGGCCTCGCGGAACCACGCGAGCGCGTCTTTGAGGCCCTCGCGATACGGCCGCGCGCGATAACCCAGCTCGCGTTCCGCCTTCGCGGACGTGAAATACATCTTGTTTTTCGACATCTTGAGCGCATCGACGGTCACGAACGGCTCGCGCTTCGTGAAGCGCGCCACGGCTTCCGCGCCCATCGCAAGCGGATAGAGCGGCCAGCGCGGCAGCGCGATCGTGGGCGGCTTGCGGCCCACCATGCCGGCGATGTCGGTGAGCATCTGCTGCAGCGGCAGATTCTCGCCGCCGAGGATGTAGCGCTCGCCGATGCGTCCGCGTTCCAGCGCGAGGAAGTGGCCGTTCGCCACGTCGTCCACGTGCGCGAGGTTCAGGCCGGTATCGACGAACGCGGGAATCTTGCCGGTGGCCGCTTCCACGATGATGCGGCCCGTGGGCGTGGGCTTCACGTCGCGCGGGCCGATCGGCGTGGACGGATTGACGATCACGGCGGGCAGGCCGTCGCGCTCGATCATGCGTTCCACGGCGCGCTCGGACAGCACCTTGCTGCGCTTGTACACGCCGATGGCCTGCTCGGGCGTGAGCGGCGAGGTTTCGTCGGCGGAGTTGCCCGAACTCGTGACCTTGAGCGTGGCCACGCTGCTCGTGTAGACGATGCGCTCCACGCCCGCGTCGAGCGCCGCGCGCATGGTGGCTTCGGCGCCTTCGAGGTTGGCGCGCTCGATCTCGTGCGGATCGGGCGCCCACAGCCGGTAGTCGGCGGCCACGTGGAACAGGTAGCGCACACCGTCGAGCGCACGGCGCATCGAGGCGGCGTCGCGCATGTCGCCGGTGACGATCTCGGCGTCGAGCGCTTCGAGGTTCTTGCGCGGGCTCGTCGCGCGCACCAGCAGGCGCACGGCATAGCCCTTTTCCTGCGCGATGCGGGCGACGGCCGAGCCGACGAAGCCGGACGCGCCGGTGATCAGCACGAGATCGCGGTTGGCTCGGGAGGTGTCGGTCATTGCAGGGTCGTTTCCATGTTCGGTATTGGCGCGGCGGCGTGGCACGGATTGTACGTGGCGCGGGCCCGGCGCGTGCGCGCGTTGGCGTCTACAATGCCGACCGTAAAGCCTGCATGGAGAAACGAATAATGAGCGAACCGGATCTGGATACGCGCCTCGAAACGTACTACGTGCGCGTGCACGGGACGGTGCAGGGCGTGGGTTTTCGTCACGCGACGGTGCGCCAGGCGCACGCGCTGCGCATTCGCGGCTACGTCGCGAACATGGAGGACGGCTCGGTCGAAGCCGTGATCCAGGGCACGGCGAACCAGGTGGACCGCATGCTGTCGTGGCTGCGTCACGGGCCGCCGGCCGCGCGCGTCAGTTCGGTGGAAAGCGAGGAACGCCTGACCGAAAAGCGTTACGAGCGCTTCGAGCAGCATTGAGCATCGCCCGATAAAAAAGCGGTGCGCCAGGCAACTGGCGCACCGCTTTTTCGTTTCGGACGCCGCTTACTTCACGGCCAGCAGGCTCTCCGCGAATCCCCAGTCCTTTTCGACCCACTGACGCGTGCATTCGAAGCCCGCGTCGGCGGCGATCGCCGGGATTTCGTCGGCGTGGTACTTGTGGCTGCTCTCGGTCCAGATCGTCTCGCCTGCGCCGATCTCGACCGTGAGATTCGCCGAGCGCACCTCGGCGTGCACGTCGCGCTTCGCGCGCAGATGCATCTCAATGCTGCGCACGTCCGGATTGAAGCGCGCGACGTGCTCGAAGTCGTGCAGGTCGAAGTCGGCGTCCAGCTCGCGGTTGATGCGCGACAGCAGGTTCAGGTTGAACGCGGCCGTGGCGCCGATGGCGTCGTCGTAGGCGGCGATCAGCGTGTCGACGGGTTTCACGAGGTCGGTGCCGAGCAGCAGCGTGTCGCCGGGGCGCAGCATCGCGCGGATGTCACGCAGGAAGCGCGTGGCCGCGAGGCGCGCAAAGTTGCCGATCGTGCTGCCGAGAAAGAGCACGAGCAGTTGCTCGCCTTCTTTGCGCTGGCGGCTCACTTCGGAAAGTCCGGCGAGATAGTCGCGCTCGTAGCCGACGATCGAAATGCGCTCGATGTCGGCCAGCTCGCGCCGGCACAGCTGCAGCGCGGTGCGCGAAATCTCGATCGGGCAGTACGACGTGGGGCGCTTGCGGCAGAGCGCTTCGAGAATGCGGCGCGTCTTGCGGCCGCTGCCGCTGCCGAGTTCGGCGACTTTCACGTCGGAGGGCAGCGCCTCGACGATCTCGGACGCGTAGCGCGTGAGCAGACGCTCCTCGCTGCGCGTGACGCCATATTCGGGCAGCACGGTGATGACCTCGAAGAGGGCCGAGCCGACTTCGTCATACAAATATTTCGACGGCAGTTCCTTTTGCGGCGAGCGCGTCAACCCGGCGCGCACTTCAGCGGCGAATGTGCTGGCGGCGGGCGAAAGGGCGAATGCACCGGCGGGGTCGGCAACGGCGGGGCGGGGCGCAGAAGATGGCATGCGGGCTCCAGGGGGCGTTGGACGTTGGGGACGGCGTCGTGAATCGCGGCGGCGGGCGTTGGCGTGGCGCTCCGGGATAAGCCGGGCACGGCTCCAGCGGCCCCGGTGAAATCTCGCTCGTCGAAGCGAATTCCAGCCGCGAATTCCAGCCGCGAATGGCAGCCGGTTAAGGCGACGGCGGGCTGGCGTGGCGAGACTTACGTTCTAGTCCATCGTGGCGTGATCTGCCGGACAAAATCGCTCGGCCTGCACCAGGGCGCAAGGCGCGCACGGCGTGTGCCCGCCTTGTCCGGCGTGGGTTTGCGCCGCCTGCGGCCGCCCAAACGCGACTAGAATGCGGTCTCGCCGACGCTTTCGCCGGCCCGCGCCTTATTCAATAGCCAATTCAAATGACAACCTTTTTACCCGCGCGTGCGAAATCTACGCACCGCGCCGCTCGCAATCCCGCCGTTCTCGCTTTCCGTCCCCGCACATCGCGATGAACCAGTACGAACCCGGGCGCGGCATTGCGCTTTCCGTGGGCGCTTCGGCGCTGTTCGCGCTGATGTCGGCCTATACGCTCCTGCTCGCCCCGCTCGGCGGCCTCGATATTTTCGCGTGGCGCGTGATCTGGACCGCGCCCGGCGCGCTGGCCCTGCTGGTGCTGCGCAAGCGCGCGCCGCAATTGGGCGCGCTCGTCGCGCGTATGGTGAAGGAGCCGCGCACCGCGCTCGCCCTGGTGGCGAGCGCCGCGCTGCTGGGCTCGCAGCTGTGGGTGTTTCTGTGGGCGCCGCTGCACGGGCGCATGCTGGAAGTGTCGCTCGGCTATTTCCTGCTGCCGCTGATCATGGTGCTGGTGGGGCGCTTTTACTATCACGAGCGCCTCGAACCGCTGCAATGGCTCGCCGTGGCGTGCGCCGCCGTCGGCGTGGCGCACGAGCTGTGGGCGACGCACGCGTTCTCGTGGCCCACGCTGCTCGTCGCGTTCGGCTATCCGCCGTATTTCGTGCTGCGCCGCAAGATTCACGCGGATTCGCTCGTCACCTTCGCCGTGGAGATGCTGCTGCTCGTGCCGGTGGCGGTGATCGTCGTGCGCGCGGGCGGCTCGCTCGCGCTGCTCGACGCGCACAAGTTCCTCGCCTTCGTGCTGCTGCCCGGACTCGGCGTGCTCAGCACCGTCGCGCTCGCGTCGTACCTGAAGGCGAGCCGGCTGCTGCCGATGGCGCTGTTCGGCATCCTCGGCTATGTCGAGCCGGTGCTGCTCGTGATCGTTTCAGTGACGCTGCTCGGGGAGCACCTGGGCATGCGCCAGCTCGGGACTTACGTGCCGATCTGGCTCGCCGTCGCGCTCACGGCGGTGCACGCGGCGCGGCTCGTGCGGTTCGAACGCTGAGGACCTTGCGACGGCCGTTTACTACCGCGCCTCCTGGGCGCGCGGCGGATTGATGCGCGTAGGGCCCACCTTCGCCTCGATCGCCGCCCGCAGCGCCGGGCGCCAGCCGAGGCTGAAGAGCGCTTCGGCGAGCACGAAGAGCGGGCCGATCATGAGGCCGATGAGATCGTCGACGAAGGCCGGCTTGCGATGCTCCCACGCGATATGCCCGACGAACTGGAAGATCCAGCCAACGACGAACAGCCCCACGCCGCCGCCCAGCCACGCGGCGGTGCCTTGCTGCGCGAGCCAGGCGCCGAAGGCCACGCACGCGACGGAAACGACCGCCATCATGAGGCCGAGCGGCACGTCCAGCACGAGGTAGTAGAGCGTCGCGGCGCCGAACAGGAGCCACGCGGGCGAGACCGGAACCGGCAGCCCGAGCGCGATCGCCGGGCGCGACAGCAGCACCGCGAGCGCGAGCACGATGAGCGGAATGCCGACGAAATGGGTGCCGATGTTGCGCGCGTCGCGGTGATAGGCCGCGTACTGGGTGAGTTGCTCGGTCAGGTTTCTCATGGGTGTCTCTCTGTCTCCAAAATCATTATGATCGTCGGGCTGACGAGCGCAAACCTTCGGCTAGCCGACAATTGCGCCGCTTTGTGACTCGCCTGGCCCCGCTCACCCTGTCCCGATCCCTTCACGTTCCGTCCCGTCCATCACCGCCAGTTCGCCGTCCGTCGCCGCGCTCGAGCGCAGCGCGTGGTTTCGCGGCGCGCCCGAACCGTTGCGCGAGGCGTTGCGCGCGGCGGGGCGCCTGCGCACGCTGCAGGCGGGCGAACGCCTCTTCATGCGCGGCGACGCCGACGACGGTCTCTACTGCGTGCTGGAAGGCGCGGTGCGCGTCGGGGCGGCGAGCGTAGCGGGCCGCGAGGCGCTGCTCGCCGTGGTCGGGACCGCGCACTGGTTCGGCGAGATCGCCCTCTTCGACGGCGGCGCGCGCACGCACGACGCCTACGCCGAGCGCGATTCCACGCTCTTTCACGTGCCGCGCGCGGCGCTCGTGGCGCTGCTCGAGGCAACGCCGGCGTACTGGCACGCGTTTGGCCTGCTGCTCGCGCAAAAACTGCGTCTCGCGTTCGACGCGATCGAGGAAAGCGCGCTGCTGGGCGCTTCCGCGCGCGTGGCGCGCCGGTTGCTGCTGCTCTCGAACGAGTACGGCGAGGCGGCCGGCACGCAAGGCGGGCCGCGCGCGCGCCGCGTGATCAACGTGCCGCAGGAGGATCTCGCGCTGATGCTCGCGCTCTCGCGCCAGACGGTGAACCAGATCCTGCGCCAGTTCGAGCGCGAGGGGTGGCTCGCGTTGCGCTACGGCGAAATCGAAATCGTCGATGCCGCGGGTCTGGCGTCGAACGCGCAATGACGCTGATGCTTCGGCATCCATGCACGTCCATATCGATACATGTTGATGCATTACGTCAACATCAAAGAGCGCGCCTGGGCCGCGTTGCAGCAGGATCGCGTTTGCGCCGACAATGACGCCCGTTCGGCGCGCCCAGCCGCGTCGCCTTTCCCATCCACGCCAGGCCCATACCGCTTCATGAACGACCGCGTCGTCGCCGCATTCGACTTTGATGGCACCATCACCACGTCCGACAGCTTTCGCGCGTTCATGCTCGACGCCGCCGGGCCCGTCCGCTTCGCCGCCGCCGCGCTGCGCTGTTTGCCGTCGCTCATCGGCGTTCCGCTCGGCTGGTCGCCGCGCGGGCCCACTAAGGCGCGCTTCCTGTACGCCGCGATGGGAGCCGTGCGGCGCGAGGTGCTCGAAGCTGCCGCGCAGCGCTTTGTCGAGCGCCGTCTCCGCGCGCTGCTGCGCCCCGAGATGCTCGCGCGCGTGGCCGAACACCAGGCGCTCGGACATGAGGTCGTGCTCGTGAGCGCGTCGCCGTCGATCTATCTGCGCATGTGGGCGAAGACGGTCGGCATCGGCACCGTGCTTTCGAGCGAGCTCGAATGGCGCGATGGCATATACACGGGCCATCTGGCGGGCAACAACTGCTGGGGGCCGGAGAAGGTCGCGCGGCTGCGCGCGTGGTGGGGGGCGAACGCGCCCGCCACGCTCTACGCGTATGGCGACAGCCGCGGCGACAAGGAAATGGTCGAGCTGGCGCAGTACGCATGGATACGCGGCGAGTCGGCGCTGCCGCCGCTCGCGGCGGCGGGCGGCTTCGGCGCGGCTTGAATGGTGCGACGCGCTGCAGCGGCGCGAGATCGACGCTAATCTACGGCAGCTAACCAGACCGAAGAGAGGAGACAGCCCCGATGAACGGACAATGGACTCAGGTGAAGTCGCACGACGGCGGTGAATTCCGCGCCTACACGGCGCTGCCACCCGAGGGCAGCGGCCCCGGCCTCGTGCTGCTGCAGGAGATCTTCGGCGTGAACGGCTACATGCGCGCGCTCGCCGACCGCTATGCCGAGGAAGGCTACGTCGTGATGGTGCCGGACCTGTTCTGGCGTCTGGAGCCGAACGTCGATCTTGGCTACGAAGGCGCCGACGCGCAGAAGGCGTTCTCGCTCTACGAGCGCTTCGACGTCGATCTCGCGATGCAGGACGTGGCGCAAACGCTCGGCGCGCTGCGCGCGCATCCGCAACATCGCGGCAAGGTCGGCGTGGTGGGTTTCTGCCTGGGCGGCAAGCTCGCGTACCTGAGCGCGACGCGCACCGATGTCGATTGCGCGATCGGCTATTACGCCGTGGGCCTCGAAAACGATCTGGACGAAGCCGCGCGCATCACGTGCCCCCTGATGCTGCACTTCGGCGCCGACGACGCCCACTGCGACGCCGCAACACGCGAGCGCATCGCGCAGGCGCTGGCGGGTAAGCCTGGCGTCGAGCTGTACACGTACCCGGGCTGCGATCACGCGTTCGCTTCGTCTTCCCGCTCGACGTACGACAAGCCGGCCACGATGATGGCCTACTCGCGCACGCTCGCCATGCTGCGCCGGGTGCTTGGCCCGATCTACGACTTCAACGCCCTGTGGGAAGAGCACTGCTATCACGAGTTCGTGGCGCGCAACCCGAGCGACGTGATGCCGACCATGGTCGCGCAGCCCTATGTCAACCACATTCCGACGATGACGGGCGGCGTGGGCCACGACGAGCTCAAGCGCTTCTACACGCACCACTTCGTGCATTCGAACCCGGAGGACACACGTCTGATCCCGATTTCGCGCACGATCGGCTCGGACCGCGTGGTGGACGAGTTCATCTTCTGCTGCACGCACGACCGCGAGATCGACTGGCTGCTGCCGGGCCTCGCGCCCACGGGGAAATACTTCGAAGTGCCGATGCTCGCCGTGATCTGCTTTCGCGGCAACAAGCTCTATAACGAGCACATCTACTGGGATCAGGCTTCGGTGCTCGCGCAGATCGGCGCGATCGATCCCACCGGCCTGCCGATCGGGGGCGCGCAGAGCGCGAAGAAGCTGCTCGACGAAACGCTGCCCTCGAACACGCTCATGGCGCGCGCCTGGAGCGAGAGCGAAGGCAAGCCGTTCTAACGCGTACCTTTCGCGCGCGCCCGATCAGTTGAACGGATTGTCGACGACGCCGGGCTTCTGGTCCGGCTCGTCGGCGACCTTCGCGGGCAGGTGCGGGTCGGCCTCCAGTGTCTTCACGACGTCGTCGAGCGCCGCCTTCAGCGCCAGCGCGGCGGCGAGCCCGCGCTTGTCGCGCGTGAGTTCCAGCGTGCCGGCGAGCGTCACGCGCGTCGTGCCGTTCGTGAGCGTGAGCGCGTCGCCTTGCACGTTGAGCACGTCGTTGTCGTTTGCATATGCGTCGAACACTTTGTGATCCTCCTTATGCGTAATGGGGGGCGCGCCTACCAGCCCCATTTGCTCACGGCAAAGCCGTGGCCATTGAACGAAACTTTTTCCTTCGCCGCGACATTCGCTGGAATTCCGGGGAATGAAATGCCGCTCTGCGCTTCGATATCGCGCACCGAGCGCACGTCGTAACGGTCGACAGCCGTATTGTCCGCGACGATCGCGAACGCGAGCTGCTGCGAGGGCACGTACACGACCTTGAAGATCTGCGTCGGCACGAGCACGCGCGTCGCGCCGATCGTCTGGAGTTGGGCGCCCGTGAACAGCGGGCCGGTCACGACATAGGCTTCGCCATACTTCGACGCGAGCTTGCGCACGGCGCTTTCGATATGGGCCCAAAGGCGCTGGTTGTTGTCGCGATTCTGCGGAACGATGTTGGCGAGTGAAAACGATTCCGCCATGGCCTGTGCATTCCAGCGGTTGCCCGCCGGGCTCATGTGGCCGCGGTCGAAGCCGCTGCGCTTGTAGTCGGCGAGCGTCGCGCCTTCGCCTTCGGGCAGGCGGTCGTCTTCGAAGAAGCGGTTCGTGCGCGTCATGTCCTTCGCGGCTTCGAGGTGGTCGCGCGTGAGATGCTCGGCCGACCACAGCGGCCCGTGCGTGACGCCCGAATGCAGCACGACAAAATCCGAATAGCAGAGCATGCGCGTTTTCGGCGCCATGCGCTGATTCGTGAGCGTCGGGAACTGGCCGTCGGGCACGAATTGCGAACAGGCCGGTGCGGCGATTGCATGACTCGCGGCGGCGAGCAGCAGGGAGGCAACAAGCGAGGCAAACAGCTTCTTCATCGAAAGGACAGGCTGGACTGGGGTGGGATCAAGCGGGCTGAAAGTATAGCGGGCGCATGGCGCGCGTGGAGGCGGGAGACAAAATGCAGGCGCAAAAAAACGCGCGCCCGCTCAAGGGCGGGCGCAAGCGAGAGGTGACGCACAAACACATGCAATGAGCGCGGCAGCGTTGCGTTGCTGCGCGAGGAGCGAGGCGGCAAATGATGCCGCCTGCATTCAATCGGTCAAATCATCGACAACGACTCAGCCTGCAAAAAGCGAATGCTCGGCGCGGACCATCTGGCGGTCCACCGCCTGAAGGCGCCATTGGCCTTCCATCGGCGAGTGCGAGGTTTCGCACGACCATGTCGCGTCGCCGTGTGCTGAACTGATTTCCTGGCGGCGGTTCACATGCAGGCCGCGCAGCGTGCACAGCGGCTCGTTTTCGAGCGGTGCGCACAGCGACGTGACACCATTCACGTCGCGCAATTCACCCCATTCTGGCAGGTCGATCCCTTCGTGAGACTCGCGGGACCAGCGTTGCTGGTCGGTGTCGAGCCAGAGCACTGCATAGTCGTGATTGACGGTTGGATCGGAACCGTTGATCAGGATCGTAAGTCGCATGGCATCTCCGCAAAATTGATCGGGCGCGTCGGCAATTTCAAAGTCTAGGACGACTCCGCGCGCGCGCAAAGTGAAGAGTGCAGGACAGATCGCCGCGCGCATGGCGCGTGCCTGGACCTACCCCGTTTATGCGCATTTCTGCCCGCGTAAACCCGGCTACGCTATCGCCGGGATTGAAATTCACAATTGGGAACGCAAACGCCACAACCTAGATTGATAGTGCGGCGAAGTCGCCCACGCATGCTGCATTGCACGAGGCGAATTGCGTCGCGTCCCCACATTTCAGGTCGAACGATGGAGGCACAGATGGCACAGCTAAAGGGCTCGAAGACGGAACAGAACCTCAAGGATGCATTTGCCGGCGAATCACAGGCCAACCGCCGTTATCTGTATTTCGCAGCCAAGGCCGACGTAGAAGGACAAAACGATGTCGCGGCGCTGTTTCGCTCGACCGCCGAAGGCGAAACCGGCCACGCGCACGGCCACCTCGAATATCTGGAAGCGGTAGGCGACCCGGCAACCGGGCTGCCGTTCGGCACCTCGCGTCTGAATCTGCAGGCGGCCATTGCGGGCGAAACGCACGAATACACCGACATGTACCCCGGCATGGCCAAGGTCGCGCGCGACGAAGGCTTCGACGAAATCGCGAACTGGTTCGAGACGCTCGCGAAGGCGGAGCGCAGCCACGCCAACCGCTATACGAAGGCGCTGGACGTGCTGGCGGACTGAGGCGGGGCGGGCATCGCCGCGTGCCTGAAGGCACGCACCCATGACGCGCGCGCTTTTGGTTTCGCGTGCCGGGCAAGCACCGGCGCGCGTACGCGCGCGCTCGTTTAGCCGCGTATTTGGCTGATAAATAAAAGAAGGAGACGTCATGCCCCACAAGGAAGGCAGTCTCGAAGCGCCGACCCGCCATCCGCTCGACTGGCGCTCCGACGCTTTTTACGACCAGGCCCAGCTCGACACGGAACTCGCGCGCGTGTTCGATATCTGTGCGGGCTGCCGGCGCTGCGTGTCGCTCTGCGGTGCGTTTCCCACGCTGTTCGATCTCGTCGATGAAACCGATACCGGCGAAGCGCACGACGTCGACAAGGCGTCGTTCGACAAGGTCGTCGACCAGTGCTATCTGTGCGATCTCTGCTACATGACGAAGTGCCCCTACGTGCCGCCGCATCCGTGGAACGTGGATTTTCCGCATCTGATGCTGCGCGCCAAGGCCGTTCACTATCGCAAGGGCGAAGTGAAGCTGCGCGACCGCGTGCTCTCGAATACCGACGCGCTCGGCCAGATCGCCGGTATTCCCGTCGTCACGCAAACGGTCAACGCCATCAATCACACCAAGGCGATGCGCGGCGCGATGGAAGACATGCTGGGCGTCGATCGCAAGGCGTGGCTGCCCGACTTCGCCACGCACAAGTTTCGTAACGTTGCGAAGCGCGCGGCGTCGAGCGAGGTGCGCGACGGCGAACGCACGCCGGGCAAGGTCGCCATTTACGCGACCTGTTACGTGAACTTCAACGAGCCCGGCATCGGCCACGATCTGCTCGCGGTGCTCGACCACAACGAGATTCCCTACGAGCTGGTGAAGAGCGAGTGGTGCTGCGGCATGCCGCTGCTGGAGCAGGGCAATCTGGAGGGCGTGGCGCACAAGCAGTCGCAGAACATGCCGATGCTCGCGCGTTACGCGCGAGAAGGCTATGCGCTGATCGGCGCGGTGCCGAGCTGCGTGCTCATGTACAAGCACGAACTGCCGCTGATGTTCCCCGACGACGCCAACACGAAAGCCGTGAGCGACGCGTTCTGGGACCCGTTCGAGTACCTCGTGGCGCGTCATCGCGACGGCCTGCTCAAGACCGATTTCCGTGCGCCGCTTGGCAACGTGTCGTATCACGTGCCGTGCCATGCGCGCGTGCAGAACATCGGCCGCAAGACCTTCGACCTGCTTTCGCTCGTGCCCGAAACGAAAGTGACCGTGGTCGAGCGCTGTTCGGGCCACGCGGGCACGTTCGGCGTGAAGAAGGAATTCCACGCCATGTCGATGAAGATCGGCACGCCCGTGTTCAAGCAGATGGGGCAGGCCGAGCCAAACTTCATCTCCTCTGATTGCCAGCTCGCGGGGCATCACATTGCGCAGGGCATCGAAGAGAACCAGTTTGGCGAGCCGCCGCTCGCTCACCCCATTACCTTGCTGCGCCGCGCCTATGGCATCTAGGCCCCGACGCCAACCCGCAACATTCACGAGGCACGACTCATGACGATCGCGAGAAATTCGCTGTTGACGCTGGAAGCCTACGCCAGGGTGCGGGGCGACATGCGCAAACGCATCATCGAGCACAAGAAGCAGCGCGTGGTGCCGCTCGGCAATCACCTGACGTTCCTGTTCGAGGACGAGACCACGATCCGCTACCAGATCCAGGAGATGCTGCACATCGAAAAGATCTTCGACGAAGACGGCATTCAGGGCGAACTCGCGGCCTATCTGCCGCTCGTGCCCGACGGCGGCAACCTGAAGGCGACCATGCAGCTCGAATACGAGAGTGAAGTCGAGCGGCGCGCGGCGCTGGCGCGGCTGATCGGCATCGAGGACAAGGTGTTCGTCCAGGTGGATGGCGAGGCGCCCGTCTACGCGATCGCCGACGAGGACCTCGAACGCGAGAACGACGAAAAGACCTCGGCGGTGCATTTCGTCCGCTTCGAACTCACGCCACAGATGAAGACGCGCCTGCGCGAAGGCGCCGCGCTCACGATAGGCTGCGATCATCCGAATTACCGCGTGCCGACGCAGACCATCGACGGCGAGGTGCGCGCCTCGTTGCTCAAGGATCTCGCCTGAGGCGCTTCACCTGCCTCATCAAACGTCCTTGCGGTACATGACGAAGCCGGGCTTCACGGCCACGTCGTCGTAGAGCCGCATGGCCGTGTGATTCGTCTCGTGCGTGTGCCAGTACACGCGCGACGAATTCGACACCTTCGCGTGCGCATACACGGCCTCGATCAGCGCGCGGCCCACGCCCTGGCCGCGCGCCTCTTCCACGGTGAAGAGATCCTGCAGATAGCAGATCGGCCCTTCCAGAATCGTGTTGCGGTGATAGATGAAGTGCACGAGGCCGAGCACGCGTTCGCCGCGCACGGCGATGAACGCGTGCATGGGCTCGTAGCCGTCGAAGAAGCGCGACCAGGTCGTGCGCGTGATGTGTTCCGGCAATGCGGTGGCGTCGAAGCGGCCGTAAAAGCGGTTGTAGCCGTCCCAGAGCGGCAGCCATGCGGCGAAATCGTCGGGTGCGACGGCGCGGACTTGAAGCGTCGTGTCGATCATATCTTCTCCTTGTTGGCAGGGCTTCCCAAACTCCCAAGCGTAAGCGACTTGTGGCACCATTGTTAGTCCCACCGAAACCAAAAACAATGGAGCCACGGGTTTGGACTACGCGTTGATGATGACGGCCTATGCGAAGCGCGCCGTGCGCAAGCTCACGCAGCAGGACCTGCTTTACGAGAGCCTGCGCCGCGCGATTCTCGACGGCGACATTGGCCGCGGCACGCGCCTCGCGTCGAGCCGCGCGCTTGCGGAGCAACTCGGCATCGCGCGCAATTCGGTGCTCTATGCCTATGAGCGGCTCGTGGAAGAGGGCTTCGTCAGCGCGACGCGCCACGGTTCGATCGTCAACGCCGTCAGCGCCGGTGCTGCGGCAACGCCGGCCCAGACCGCGCAGCGCGAAGAGCCCGTGCCTGCGCTTGCGCGCCGCGTGCGCGAACTGCCGCCGCGCCGCTCGGGCCGCCACGGTGCGAAGGCGCTGCGCCCGGGCGTGCCCGCGCTCGACGCGTTTCCCTACGCGCAATGGCGCACGGCGGTCGAACGCGCGCTGCGCGAGTTGCGCGCCCACGATCTCGGCTATGGCGACAGCGCAGGCATGCCCGCGCTGCGCGAGGCCATTGCGCAATACGTGCGCGTGTCGCGCGGCGTGCGCTGCCAGCCCGACCAGGTGTTCGTCACGGACGGCACGCAGTCGAGCCTCGACCTGTGCGCGCGTCTCTTCGCGGACGAGGGCGAGCGCGCGTGGATCGAAAATCCGGGCTACCTCGGCGCGCGTGTGGCGTTCACGGCCGCGGGGCTGCAACTCGTGCCGATGAGCGTGGATGCGGCGGGCATGGCGGCGCGCCCCGAGGACTGGCGCGAGCGGCCGCCGCGACTCGTTTATCTCACGCCGTCGCACCAGTATCCGCTGGGCTGCGTGCTGAGCCTCGAGCGGCGTCTCGCGCTGATCGAGCAGGCGCGCGCGTGCGGCGCGTGGATCGTCGAGGACGACTACGACAGCGAGCTGCGCCACGACGGGCCGCCGCTGCCGTCGATCCAGGGCCTCGCCGACGACGCGCCCGTGATCTATCTCGGCACCTTCAGCAAGACGCTGTTTCCGGCGCTGCGCATCGGCTTCATGATCGTGCCGAAGCGTGTGGCGGCGCCGTTCGCGCAGGCGCATCACACGCTCGTGCGCCAGGGGCGCGTGGCGGAACAACTGGCGCTGGCGGAATTCATCGAAAGCGGGCGTTACGCGCGCCATTTGCGGCGCATGCGCAAGCTCTACGAAGAGCGCCGCGACGGCCTGGTCGCCGCCATTGACAAACATCTCGCCGGCGTGATGACGGTGTCGGCGGACGCGGGCGGCATGCACTTGAGCGTACGCCTCGACGCGCCGCTCTCCGATGCCGAGGTGAGCGAAGCCGCGCGTGCACACGGCTTGCATCTGTCGCCATTGAGCGCGTATTGCGTCGATGCACCGGACGCCACGCGCTACAACGGCTTCCTGCTCGGCTATGCGGAAACGCCGCCGCAGGTTGCCGACACGCTCATGCAGACGCTCGCGCGCATCGTGCGCGAACGGCTGCCGGCGGCTTCACCGCTTACTGATGGCCCGCAATCACATGCGGCAGATAGGGCGCTTCGAGTGTCTTGATCTCTTCGTCGGAGAGCTTGAGCGAGAGCGCCGCGACGGCGTCTTCGAGATGCTGCGGTTTCGACGCGCCGATGATCGGCGACGTGATGGCGGGCTTATGCAGCAACCACGCGAGCGCGACCTGCGCACGCGGGACGTCGTGCGCCCGCGCGATGGTGGCAACCGCATCGATGATGGCTTTATCTGCATCGGCGCCGTAGAGCGTCTTGCCGAACTTGTCGGTGGCCTCGCGCTCGCTCGATTCGTTCCAGTCGCGCGTGAGGCGGCCGCGTGCGAGCGGGCTCCACGGCATCACGGCAATGCCCTGATCGGCGCACAGCGGCAGCATTTCGCGCTCTTCCTCGCGGTAGAGCAGATTCACGTGGTCCTGCATGCTGATGAACTCGGTCCAGCCGTTCAGGCGCGAGGTGTAGAGCGCCTTGCTGAACTGCCACGCGTGCATGGACGAAGCGCCGATATAGCGCGCCTTGCCGGCCTTCACGACATCGTGCAGCGCTTCGAGCGTTTCTTCGATGGGCGTGTTGTAGTCCCAGCGATGGATCTGGTAGAGATCGACGTAATCGGTGCCGAGGCGCTTGAGGCTATGGTCGATTTCCGTGAGGATGGCCTTGCGCGACAGACCCTGGCCGTTCGGGCCGGGCCGCATGCGGTTGTAGACCTTCGTGGCGAGCACGATGTCGTCGCGCTTGACGAAGTCGCGCAGCGCGCGCCCGACGATTTCTTCCGAGGTGCCGTCCGAGTAGGTGTTCGCGGTGTCGAAGAAGTTGATGCCGGCGTCGAGCGCCTGGCGGATGAGCGGCCGGCTGGCGTCCTCGCCGAGCGTCCACGGGTGCGTGCCGCGCTCGGCCACGCCGTAGGTCATGCAACCGAGACAAAGACGCGAAACCTGCAGCCCTGTCGAGCCGAACCTGACGTAATCCATTGCTGTTGCTCCTGGCGAAAAGGCGATTCAAGCAGAGGAAGTGCGTGCGCCGCGCGAGGGCGGCGGACTTTCGCAAGGGTATAACAGGCCGGCAGAACGTGCAGGGCGTGCCGCGTTAGAACATTTCCATCACGCGGTGGTAGAGCATGCCGATTTCGAGCGCGGGCCGCCGCCACGCGGGGCCGCCGGGGAAGCGCGCGTGCCGCAGCTGCGCGAACAGATCGAACGAAGCGCGCTCGCCGACGATGGCCTGCGCAACGAGACGCCCTGCCATGCCCGTGAGCGCCACACCGTGCCCCGAAAAGCCTTGCACATAGTAATAATTCGGGTCGATCGCGCCGAAGTCGGGCGCGCGGTTGCGCGTGACATCGACGAAGCCGCCCCACGCGTATTCCACGCGCGCGCCCGCGAGCTGCGGGAAGGTATCGCTCATGCGCGTCTGCATGGCCGCTGTCAGGCGTTCGGGCGCGGCGCTGGTCGAATCGGCGCGGCCGCCGAACAGCATGCGGTGGTCGGCCGAGACGCGGAAGTAGTCGAGAAAGAAGTTGTTGTCGCACACGGCGGAACGTTGCGCGATCAACGAGTCGGCCAGTTCGCGGCCTAGCGGCTCGGTCGCGATGATGTACGAGGCGATGGGCGCGATGCGCGCGGCCACGCTGCCGGGCAGCACGCCGCCCGGCGCGGCGTTGCAGCACGACACCACGAAGCGGCAGCGTATTTCGCCGTGCGCCGTTCTGACCACGGGCCGGGCACCGCGTACGACTTCGAGCGCACGCGTATGCGCGAAGAGTTGCGCGCCTTCGCGGCGCGCGGCGGCGGCGAGGCCAAGACAGTACTTGAGCGGATGCAGATGTCCTGAGACCGGATCGTAGACGCCCGCGATATAACGCTGCGACGCCACCCGTGCGCGCGTGGCGTCGGTGTCGAGCCATTCGAGGCGATCGTAGCCCCAGCGCGTGCGTGCCGCGTCCATCCATGCGCGTAGATCGGGCACGCGCTTCGTTTTCGTCGCGACGGTCAGATAGCCCGGCGTGAAGTCGCAATCGATGCCATAGCGCGCAATGCGCTCGCGCACGAGGTTCACGCCTTCGATGGAGAGCGCCCACGCCGCGCGTATGCCCTGCGCGCCGAGTTGCTTTTCGAGCACTTCGTCTTTCGCGAAGCCCACGAGCGTCTGGCCGCCATTACGGCCCGAGGCGCCCCAGCCGGGACGATGGGCGTCGAGCACCACGACCGAAAGGCCGCGTGCGCGGCACTCGAGCGCGACCGAGAGCCCGGCGAAGCCCGCGCCGATCACGCACACGTCGGCGTCGAGCGTGCCTTCGAGCACGGGGTCGTCGGCGGGGCGCGTCGCGGTGGCTTCGTAGTACGAGTGGCGGGCGAGGGCGTCCGCCTGGGCGTCGAGGTCGAGTGTCATCAAAGCAGGTCCTTCATTCGATACCACGCCATCGCGAGCACGAGGGCAGGGGTTCGCAGTGTAGCGCCGCCGGGGAAATCGCGGTGACGGATCTTGCCGAACAGGTCGAAGCGCGCGGCCTGGCCGTGGATCGCCTCGGCGATCAGCGTGCCCGCGAGTCCCGTGACGTTCACGCCGTGGCCCGAGAAGCCCTGCGCGAAATACACCGTTGGCGAGAGGCGGCCGAAGTGCGGCGCGCGGTTCATCGTGATGTCAACGTAGCCGCCCCACGCGTAGTCCACCTTTACGTCGGCGAGTTGCGGAAACGTCTTCAGCATGTCGCGGCGCATGGCTTCGCCCAGATTGGGCGGCGCGAAGGTGGAATAGCTCACCTTGCCGCCCCAGAGAAGGCGCGTGTCCGCGGCGGGACGGAAGTAATCGAGCACGAAGCGACTGTCGCATACGGCAGCCTGAGCGGGCATCAGCGCGTTCATGCGTTCGGCGCCGAGCTTTTCGGTGGCGATCACGTAGGTGCCTACGGGCATGATCTTGCGCGCGAGCGCCGGTGCGAGATCGCGCAGATACGTATTGCAGGCGAGCACGACGAATTTCGCACGCACGTTGCCGCGCGCGGTCTCGACCACGTGCGCGCCGTTCTCTTCGCGCAGTCGCGTGACGGGACTGTTTTCGTACACGTGCACGCCTGCAACGACGGCCGCGCGCGCGAGCCCGAGTATGTAGTTGAGCGGATGCAGATGCCCGCTATCGGGATCGTAGAGGCCGCCCGGATAGCGCGACGACGCCACGTAGCGGCTCACCCCGTCGCCGTCCACGTACTGGAACCGGTCGTAGCCGAAGCGCTGCGCCGCCTCGTCGCGCCAGCGCTTGAGCGCATCGACGTCGCGTGCCTTGTTCGCGGCGGTGAAATAACCTGCCGTGAGCGCGCAGTCGATGTTGTGCTGCCTGACGCGCCGCTTCACGATGTCGAGCGTTTCCAGACCCATGTCCCAGATCTGCTGGACCTCGGCTTCGGGCATGAACTGCGCGAACGTGTCGATATCGCAGGCAAAACCGCCGATCAACTGTCCGCCGTTTCGCCCGCTTGCGGCCCACCCCACGCGCGAGGCTTCCACGAGCGCGACGCGGTGGCCGCGTTCGACGAGATTCAGCGCGGCGGAAACGCCCGTGAGGCCCGCGCCGACCACGCAGACATCGGCATCGAGCGCCCCTTCGAGCACCGGGTGCGCGGTGGTGTCGTTGACGGTGGCCGCGTACCAGGACGGGGCATGAGGCTGATTGGCGAATTTGAGCATAGAGGAAAGCGAATCAGGAAACAGCGGGCGACAGCACGATTGCGCCGCCCGCCGCGACTTCATCAGAACGAGTAGATGAACTGCGCGCCCAACAGGTCGTTGCTCTTGCTGTACGAGCCGTCGCTGTTCAGGAACACGCGCTGCGTGGCCCAGTCGTGGCGATATTCCACCTTCACCTGGATCTGCTGCGTCGGGAAGAACAGCAGGTCGAGCGCGACGTCCTGGCGTGTTGCGCCCTTGCACTCGAAGCCGAAGCCGCCGCCGGCCTTCGAGTTCGCCAGGCAGTCCGCACCAATGCCGAAGCCGTTGGCCGTATCCATGCCGTTCGAGTTGAGCACGATACCGCCGCCGCCGCCGCCGTTCTTGCCGTTCGCGAGCAGGTCGTAGCGTGCGGTCACGCCCATGCGGCCCACCACCGGCGCGAAGAACTTGCGGTGCGCGAGCAGTGAGAAGCCGTACCACTGCGCATTGCCGCCGTTGAATGCCGCGCGCTGCTGCTGGCCGTAATCGACTTCGGCGTTGTACTGGATGTCCGCGAGCGTGTAGCTTGCGTCCACTTCGCCGAAGAAGAAGTAGCCGCCCGAGCTCGATGCCTGGCCACCCACGCCGTACACGGCCTGACCCGTCGTCGAATCGAACGCGCTCGGCAGCGTCTGGCGGCCGATGTTGAACGAGCCGCCAATATCGAGTGCGCTGGACCACGTATAGTCGGCACGTGCCGTAAACGTCGGGATCCTGTTGCTCGTCGTGATCGGGTCTCCCAGCGCATTCTGGCCCGTCTGCACGACCGCGCCGTTGGTGCGGTACTGCTCGTTGCCGATCATGAACTTGAACGCCCACTGGCTGCCGCCCGGTGTGTAGTTCCAGCCGATACCCACGTAGCTGCCCGGATCTGAGAAGTCGTAGAGCAGGTTATGCGTGAGCGTGAGCATCTGGTTGGACTGCTGCACCTCGTAGCCGCCAAAACTCGGCATGAGGCCGGCGACGAACGTGCCCGTGGAAGTCACCGGCACGGTAACGACTGCGGTGTTCAGGATGTTGTTGCCGATCTCGCCGTGCTCGTTCTGCAGCAGCGTGATGCCATTGCCGCGGTTCGGCATGAGCGTGATTTCGGCCGAAGGCGCCATCGGGCCCACGCCGAAGGTCTTCTTGATGTCGAGATAGACATCGCCGAACGTGCTGTTGAAGTAGTTATACGAACCCGTGTGGTTCGCGAACAGGAACGACGAGGTGCCCGGTGCACGGTTGTAGATGTACGTCGGGTCGATGTAGCCGGTGATCGAAAGGCCCGCGAGCGGACCGGTGTTGGCGGCGTCGGTGAGCGAATCGACCTTGAGCTGCTGGTTCGCGATCTGCTGCTTCATCGCATCGACCTGGTCGTTGGTCAGGTTCGCCTGCGCCTTGCCGTAATCGGGCGAACTGATGTCGACCGGCGCTGCTGCGGCTACGGGTGTCACGGGTGCTGCGGCTACCACCTTGCCGGTGCTCTTCGACTGTGCCAGCTCGGTCTTCAGGGACTTGACCTCTTTTTGCAGGGCGTTGAGCTGCTCCTGCAGGGCCTTGATCTGTTCGCTGGTCGAGTCGGCAAAAGCGAGCCCTGGCAACGCCCCGGCCACCAGCAGACAGATTAACTTCTTCTTCATTGGAATTCTCCTTGTTGGTCGTTATTACAGATACTTCGGCGTGTGGCTGGGGCGCGGCGGGCGGCGCGCGCCGCCACCCGCATGGGTCGCATATGGCTTCTTATGGATTGCGCATCACGCCGCGCGCCGTCCGATCGGCGCACCCACCGCGCCGGCAGGGGCGGCGGCTGGCGTGATGGCTTCAGCGGCATCGGGCTGGACGAAGGCGAGCTGCATGTCGCGCATGCGCTTCTTCTCGCGTGCGCTCATCAGCTGGTTCACGGCGATCACGCCGATCGTCACCGCGCTGATGAAGAGCGTGGCGAGCGCGTTCATCTCCGGGTTCAGGCCGAGGCGTACGCGCGAGAACACGACGAGCGGCAGCGTGGTCGAGCCCGGACCGGAGAGGAACGCGGACAGCACGAGGTCGTCGATCGAAAGCGTGAACGAGAGGAGCCAGCCCGAGAGCAGGGCCTGCGAGATGAGCGGCAGCGTGATGACGAAGAACACCTTGAGCGGCGTGGCGCCGAGATCGAGCGCGGCTTCCTCGAGCGACTTGTTCATCTCCTTCACACGCGACTGCACGATGATCGCGACATACGACACGCACAGCATGACGTGGCCGATCCACATGGTCAGTACGCCACGTCCCTTTGGCCAGCCGAGGAACTGCTCCATTGCGACGAAGAGGAGCAGCAGCGAGATGCCTTGAATGACCTCGGGAATCACGAGCGGCGCGTTGATCATGCCCGCGAAGAACGCGAAGCCCCTGAAGCGGCCCATGCGGGCGAGCACGTAGCCGGCCCATGTGCCGATCGCGACAGAGGCGAACGCCGTCATCAGACCGATTTTCAGCGACAGCCACGCGGCGCTGAGCAGTTCGTCGTCCTGCAGCAGGGCGGCGTACCACTTCAGCGAGAAGCCCGACCATACAGTGACGAGCTTGGACTCATTGAACGAATACACCACGAGGCTGACGATCGGGATATACAGGAACAGCATGCCGAGCGTGAGCACCCCTGCGGAGAGTGCGCGATTAGGCTTGATCATTTGCGGTCCTCCAGTTCCTTGACCTGGTTGTGCTGGAAGAGAGCCATCGGCACGAGCAGCAGCAGCACCATCGCCACGGTGACGGCGGAGGCCATCGGCCAGTCCATGTTGTTGAAGAACTCGTCCCACATCACGCGGCCGATCATGAGCGTGTCGGCGCCGCCGAGCAGTTCGGGAATCACGTACTCGCCCACGGCGGGAATGAACACGAGCAGGCTGCCCGCGATGATTCCGTTCTTCGAGAGCGGCAGCGTGATCCGGGTGAACGCCACCCAGGGCTTCGCGCCGAGGTCGTAGGCGGCTTCGAGCAGCGTGAGGTCCATCTTCACGAGGTGCGCGTAGAGCGGCATCACCATGAAGGGCAGGTACGAATAGACCATGCCGATGTAGACGCCTGCGTCGCTGTGATAGAGGCGCAGCGGCGAGTGGATCAGGCCGATGGCCATCAGCGCGTGGTTGAGCAGGCCGTCGTCCTTGAGAATGCCGATCCACGCGTAGACGCGGATCAGGAACGAAGTCCAGAACGGCAGCATCACGGCCATCATGAGCAGGTTGCGTGTGGCCGGGTTCGAGCGCGCGATGTAGTACGCAATGGGGTAGCCGATCAAGAGGCAGAAGATCGTCGAGACTGCCGCCATCTTCAGCGAGCTGATGTACGTGGCGATGTACAGGCTGTCCTGCAGCAGGAACGCGTAGTGGCCCAGTTGCAGCGCGAAGTGCACCACGCCGTCCTTCATCTCGACCAGATTCGAGTAGGGCGGTACGGCCATCACCTGGTCGGCGAAGCTGATCTTCAGCACGAGCACGAACGGCAGCGCGAAGAACAGCGTGAGCCAGATGAACGGCACGCCGATCACGGCGGTGCGGCCCGAAGGCACGAAGCGCGAGAAGAAGCGCGCGAGCGCGCCCCGGCGCGCATCTGCGGCTGCGCGGCCTGATCCAGGCGTGGTGGGAATAGTGGTACTCATGATTGAGGCCTCCTTACTGCGTGAGCACGACGCCGCTGGCCGGCGACCAGGACACGTAGACATCGTCGTTCCAGGCGGGCGCACCCTCGTTCATGAGGTGCGAGCTGGAGAGGTTCGAGACGACCACCTTGCCGCCCGGCAGGCGCACGTGATAAAGCGAATAGCTGCCCATGTAGGCGACATCCGTGACCACGCCGCGCGCCCAGTTGTGCAGCGTGCCTGGTTTCTCGCGCGTCACGCGCACCCGCTCCGGCCGCACCGAAATGCCCACGGGCATGCCGAGCGGGCCGCTGACGCCGTGGCTCACGTACATGCGCGTTTCGAGGTCTTCGCTTTCCACGAAGATGTGATCGGGTTCGTCCTCGACGACCTTGCCCTCGAACAGGTTGGTCGAGCCGATGAACTCGGCCGAGAAGCGGCTGTTGGGGAACTCGTAGACTTCGCCGGGCGAGCCGATCTGCACGATGCGGCCTTCGCTCATCACGGCGAGGCGGTTGGCCATGGTCATCGCCTCTTCCTGGTCGTGTGTGACCATCACACAGGTGACATCGACTTTCTCGATGATGTTCACGAGTTCGAGCTGGGTCTTCTGGCGGATCTTCTTGTCGAGCGCCGACATCGGTTCGTCGAGCAGCAGGAGCTTGGGGCGCTTCACGAGCGAGCGCGCAAGCGCCACGCGCTGCTGCTGGCCGCCCGAAAGCTGATGGGGTTTGCGCTGCGCGTAACGGCCCATTTGCACGAGGTTGAGCGCGTCGGCCACGCGCTCGCGAATTTCGTTCTTCGGCACGCCTTCCTGCTTGAGACCGAACGCGACGTTCGACTCCACGCTCATGTGCGGGAAGAGCGCATACGACTGGAACATCATGTTGACGGGGCGGCGGTACGGCGGCAGCGACGCGAGGTCTTCGCCATCAACGAAGATGCGGCCCGAGGTGGCCGTTTCGAGGCCCGCGAGCATGCGCAGCAGGGTGGACTTGCCGCAGCCCGAGCTGCCGAGCAGCGCAAACAGCTCGTTCTTGGCGATGTTCAGGTTCACGTTGTCCACGGCGGTGCTATCGCCGAACTTCTTGACGACGTTTTCGATACGCACGAACGCATCGTTCCTGGCCGGGGTCGCGTTGGCGCGCGAAGCTTCTGGGGCGTTGACTTTGGACGTCGAATTCATGATCTGACCTTGGTTCCTTTCTGATCGCAGTACACGTTTTTCAGGCGCGAGCCGGCCCGCACGGGGCGCTGGCGCGACTCGCGATTTAGTACTGCGAACGGAGCTCGGGAAAGGCTCGCGCGCGTCGTCAAAAAAGGGGGGCGGCGCTGCGCTGCCTGACTTCGGAATTGCGCACTTCAGGCGGAGAGGGGTCGAGCGATCCCTCTTCCGCGTCGTCTCCTTCTTGTCTCCTTCAGGGGGAATCAGCGTGTCAGTGGCCGGTCTTCAACTGGGCCCACAGACGGTTCTCGAGGCGCAGGATGTCGGCCGGCATCGGCTTCATCAGCGTCATCTTCCTGAGCACGTCTTCCGACGGGTACACCGTCGCGTCCTGCGCCACTGCCGGCGTGACGAACTGGCGCGCGGCCTTGTTCGCCGTCGGGTAGAACACTTCGTTGGTGATCTGCGCGTTGACCTTCGGATCCGAGATGTAGTTGATCCACTTCATTGCGTTTTCGGGGTGCGGTGCGTCCTTGGGTATGACCATCACGTCGAACCACAGCAGGCCGCCTTCCTTCACGTTCGAGAACTTGACGTCGTACGAGCGCTTGGCTTCCTCGGCGCGGCGGTGCGCGATGCCGACGTCGCCCGACCATGCCACGGCAACGCAGATATCGTTGTTCACGAGGTCGTTGATATAGCCCGACGAATTGAACTGGGTGATGTACGGGCGGACTTTCTTCAGCACTTCGAATGCGGCCTGATAGTCCGCCGGGTTCGTGCTGTTGGGGTCCTTGTGCATGTATTGCAGCGTCGCGGCGAACACGTCCACGGCCTGGTCGAGGAACGACACGCCGCAGCCCTTGAGCTTGGAGAGATTTTGCGGATCGAGCACGAGTGCCCAGCTGTCGACCGGCGCGTTCGGACCGAGCGCCTTCTCCACGGCCTGCTTGTTGTAGCCGATGCCGTCGGTGCCGAACGCCCAGGGCACGCCGTACTGATTGCCCGGGTCGGCGTCGGCAATCATGTGCATGAGCACGGGATCGAGGTTCGCGAGGTTGGGGATTTTCGACTTGTCGAGCTTCTGGTAGACGCCGGCCTGAATCTGCTTGGCCATGTAATTCGAGGTGGGCACGACGATGTCGTAGCCCGAGCTGCCGGCCAGCAGCTTGGCTTGCAGCGTGTCGTCGCTGTCGTAGTTATCGTACTTGACCTTGATGCCCGCTTCTTTTTCGAAGTTCGGGATCGTGTCTTTCGCAATGTAGTCGGACCAGTTGTAGACGTTCAGATCGCCGTCGGCCGCGTGCGCTGGCTCGCTGGGAAGGGCCGTGAGGCCGGCACACGCAGCGAGGGCCGCGATCGCGACCGCATGACGAAGATGACTAACACTCATGTTGCTTTCCCCTGAAGATGAAGATCGGCGGGAGGCCCAGCACCCCGTTGCGCCGCCCGCCGTGGACAAGTCGCGTTAAGAGAGACCCAGTTGTTGCGCAGTTGCGTCGATGGCCTTCTTCGCCTTCGACACGATTTCATCGATCTCGCCGCGCGTGACGACGAGCGGCGGCGAGAGCAGCATGCGGTCGCCCGTGGCGCGCATGATGAGATTGCCGTTGAAGCAGAAGTCGCGGCACAGCGTGCCCACCTCGCCGCCATTCGCGAAGCGCTTGCGCGCCTTCGGGTCCTCGGCGAGCTGCAGGCCCGCCACCAAACCCGCGCCCGAGATGTCGCCGATGATCGGATGATTGGCGAACGTCTCGCGCAGGCGTTGCTGGAAGTACGGGCCGGTGTCGTTCTTCACGCGCGTGACGATGCCTTCGTCGCGCAGCAGCTTGAGGTTCGCCACGGCCACGGCGGCGGCGACCGGATGCCCCGAGTATGTGAGGCCGTGATTGAACTCGCCGTTCTCGATGAGCGCCTTCGCAATGCGGTCGTGAATGCCCACTGCGCCCATCGGCACATAGCCGCTCGTGAGGCCCTTGGCCATCGTGATGAGATCGGGCTCGAAGCCGAAGTGCTGATGCGCGAACCATTCGCCGGTGCGGCCGAAGCCGCCGATCACTTCGTCGGCGCAGAGCAGGATGTCGTACTTGCGGCAGATGCGCTGGATTTCCGGCCAGTAGGTCGAGGGCGGGAAGATCACGCCGCCCGCGCCCTGGAACGGCTCGCCGATGAAGGCGGCCACGTTCTCCGCGCCCACTTCGAGAATCTTCGCTTCGAGCTGTTGCGCACGTGCGAGACCGAATTCTTCGGGCGACAGGTTGCCTTGCGCTTCGCCATAGAAGTACGGCTGGTCGATGTGCACGATGTTCTCGACCTTCGAGGGCATCTGCTCGTGCATGTAGCCCATGCCGCCCAGCGTGCCGCCCGCGATGGTCGAGCCGTGATACGCGTTCCTGCGCGAGATGACGACCTTCTTCGAGGGCTTGCCTTGCGTGAGCCAGTACTGATGCACGATGCGCAGCACCGTGTCGTTGCCTTCGGAGCCGCTGTTGCAATAGAAGAAGTGATTGAACGGCTCGGGCGAAAGCTGCGCGAGCAGCGCCGAGAGTTCGATGACCGGCGGGTGCGTGGTCTTGAAGAACGTGTTGTAGAACGGCAGTTCCTGCATTTGCTCGTAGGCGGCGTCGGCCAGTTCCTTGCGGCCGTAGCCCACGTTCACGCACCAGAGCCCGGCCATGCCGTCGATGATCTGGTTGCCTTCCGAGTCCCACAGGTACACGCCTTTCGCCTTCACGATCACGCGGCTGCCCGTCTGGTTGAGCGAGCCCATGTCGGAAAACGGGTGAATGTGATGCGCGGCGTCCAGCGCGCGGTACTCGCTCGTCGAGCGCGCCGTTCGGCTGGATTGCGCGCGTAGCGTCGTCGGCACTTCCTGCAGCGCGCTGGCGGGGGCGTCGATTCGATAGCTCATTGCTATGTCTCCTTTCGTTTACACGTGCAGCAGCAGGTGCTTGCGTTCCCACGAACTGATCACGCGGAAATAGGCTTCGTATTCGGTTTCCTTGAGCGCGAGGTAGGCGCGCACGAACTTCTCGCCGAGGATGCCCATGAGCGGTTCGCTTGCGCTCATCAACGTGAGGCCTTCTTCCAGGTTGCGGGGCAACTGGTAGGGCAGCGAATAGCCGTCGCTCACGAGCGGTTCCGTGGGCTTGAGGTGCTGCGTCATGCCGAGGTAGCCGGCGGCGAGCGTCGCGGCGATCGCGAGGTACGGGTTGGTGTCCACGCCCGGAATGCGGTTTTCCACACGGCGCGCGGCCGGCGACGAGTACGGCACGCGGAAGCCCACCGTGCGGTTGTCGTAGCCCCATGCCACGTTGATCGGCGCTGCCATGAAGCGCGAAAGGCGACGATACGAGTTGATGTACGGCGCGAAGATCGGCATCAGCGCGGGCGTGTACTTCTGCTGTCCCGCGATATACGCATAGAACATGTCCGTCGGCTTGCCGTCCGAGCCCGTGAAGAGGTTCTGGCCACTTTCCGCCGAGACGAGGCTCTGATGGATGTGCATGGCCGAGCCCGGCTCGTTCTCCATGGGCTTCGCCATGAAGGTGGCGTACATGTGGTGGCGCAGCGCCGCCTCGCGCACCGTGCGCTTGAAGAGAAACACGCGGTCGGCGAGATTGAGCGGATCGCCGTGCAGGAAGTTGATCTCCATCTGCGCAGCGCCCACTTCGTGAATGAGCGTGTCGACTTCGAGGTCCTGAATATCGCAGTACTCGTAGATGTCTTCGAAGAGCGGATCGAACTCGTTCACCGCTTCGATCGAGTACGCCTGGCGGCCCGTTTCGGGACGGCCCGTTCGGCCGATCGGCGGCGTGAGCGGAATGTCCGGATCCTTGTTCATGTCGACGAGATAGAACTCGAGCTCCGGCGCGATGACGGGCTTCCAGCCCTTTGCCTCGTAGAGTTCGAGCACGCGGCGCAGCACGCGGCGCGGCGAGATTTCGACGGGCGAGCCATCGAAGTGCACGCAGTCGTGGATCACTTGTGCGGTGGGATCGACGGCCCACGGAATGATGCGAATCGTGGACGGGTCGGGCACGCACACCATGTCGGGATCGGTGACGCCCGTGAGGCTGCCGTCTTCGGGATAGTCGCCGGTCACGGTCTGGATCATCACGGCTTGCGGCAAGCGCATCGACTCGCCCGATTCGAACTTGCTGCGCGGGATGATCTTGCCGCGCGCAATGCCCGCCATGTCGGGGATGATGGCTTCGATTTCGGTGATGTGATGCTTTTTCAGGAATTCGTCGATTTCATGCATGATCTTTCTCTCTGTTCTGTATGGGCCGGCATCAGGCGTGGGCGGCGCGCGGCGCGTGCGCCACGTCGTGTCCGGCCCCGCCCGGTATTCGAGCCAGCATGCGGTTGCGGCAGGCTTCTCCGAACGTGCGGAAGATAGCGGTGGACAGTGCGTCGTCGGCGTACTTCCATTCGGGGTGCCACTGCACGCCAAGCACAAAACCGGGTGCGTTCGCGACGCTCACGGCTTCGATGAGGCCGTCGGGTGCGAATGCCTCGGCCACGAGGCCCGCGCCCAGCCGTTCGATGCCCTGACCGTGCAGCGAATTCACGCGGGCTTCGCGCGCGCCGCCCGCAAGCTGTTGCAGCACACCGCCTTCCACGAGCTTCAACGCGTGCGCCGGACCGTATTGCGTGTCGAGCGGATCGTCCTTGTTCTCGCGATGGTCGTCGTAGCGTGCAACGTTGTGCACCTGCTGATGGAGCGTGCCGCCGAACACCACGTTCATCTCCTGGAAGCCGCGGCAGATGGCGAGCACCGGCACGCCGGCCTCGATCGCGGCGCGCATGAGCGGCAGCGTGGTGGCGTCGCGAGCGGGGTCGTGCAGCGTGCCGCCCTCGCTCGCCGCGCCGCCATAACGATGCGGCTCGACGTTCGAATAGCTGCCCGTGAAAAGCAGTCCGTCCACGGCTTCGAGAATGTCGGTCGCAGCCTGCCGCTCGCCCAGGGCGGGCAGCACGAATGCGAGCGCGCCTGCTCCATCCACAGCCGCGGCGATGTACTTCTCACCGGCAACATGTGACGCGTGCGGTCCCATCATCGTGCGGTCGGCAGTAACGCCAACTACTGGTCTGGTTCGCATGACTAATGATTCGCTTGCTTGCCCGTGCGCGATGTATCGACGCTACGGGCGTGACATGACCTTGCAGCCTTGCGGGACGCAAAACTACAAACCCTGTGTGCTCCGCGCAGCGGCGCTAACGGATGGCGCTGCGCGTGGAGATCATGTAGGCGGTTCGTTTCTTGCCGTTGTGAGGCGCGACGGTGTTCAGGCGTGCGCAGCCATATCGCGAAGGCGCGACAGGACACTTCGCGAACCAACGACGGCGAAGAAAACGAACGGCGCGGGAGGGAGAGGCGCTAGGGCAGAAGCGACGCGACTTCGTCCGTGTGGACGGCAATGAAGGCGCGTGCGGAGACCGAGTTGTGACGCCGCACAGAGCGGCGGGAAAGGATCGTGAAGACGGACAGGAACAGGCGAGAGGCAAGCCTGCCGCTACTGCCGTCGGCGATGGCGGTGCAGTCACTGCGAAGACACCTCGCATGACTACGATCCCACCTCACCAGAGGGCCACGGACTCTCACAATAACACTCGACTGGTTGCGTTGAAAAAGGCGTTTGGTTCAAGCACTCGAGGTCGCCAATTTGAGTAATGCATTAAACATTGAACGACATCGATGTATTGCTTTCCAAACTGCGCCGACTCGCTATGTTTCTCGCATAAAGCGCGCTTTTTGCGTTGCAATGCGGCAGAAACGATGTCGTGTTCGACTTGTAGTTCAGCATATACGAGTCAAAAAGGGCGTCAATTATTTTTTCAAGTTTTTGATGTCAGCACTTTCCCCGAGAGTCTTGTGAAATAGCACGCTGTGCGAAATATCGGCTCCTACACTTATATTTCGAATAACTTACAGGGGTTTGTACTGACGCAAAATAAAGCAAACTGATTAGAATATTCAACACGTCCACCGCGCCCTGTCTACGCGCGCTCACTGCCAACGGTCCTTCATCGTGTCCGAGTCCGCCTCTGTGTCATCCGAAGTCGCCACGCGCCTGCGCTATGTCCGCAAACGCTATGGCTTGTCGCAGCGCGAACTCGCCAAGCGCGCGGGCGTGACCAATGGTGCGATCTCGCTGATCGAGCAAAGTCGCGTCAGTCCCTCTGTGGGCTCGCTCAAGAAGCTGCTCGAATGCATTCCGATGAGCCTCGCCGAATTCTTCACATTCGACCTGACCGAAGGGACAGAAGTCGTGTCGCGGCGCGGCGAAATGCCGAACCTCGGCAACGCGTCGATCGAGTTCTATCTGGCCGGCGCGAATGTGAAAGATCGCAACATGGGCATCATGCGCGAGGTCTATCAGCCGCTTGCCGATACCGGCCCTGAAATGCTGGCGCACGCGGGGCACGAAGGCGGCGTGGTGGTCGCCGGACAACTCGAGTTGACCGTAGACGGCACGACCTGGCTGCTCGACCCCGGAGACAGTTACTACTTCGAAAGCCGCTTCCCGCACCGGTTTCGCAATCCCAGCGCGAACGAAGTCTGCGAAGTGGTGTCGGCCAATTCGCCGCCCACCTTCTGACTCCCTGATCGCGCGAACCCGTTTCACCTGTGACGCTGCACTGCGGCGTGCAAGGTGGATCGCAAATCATTGAGGCATCCTGATGGAAAAGAAAACTTTCACTTACTGGCAGGACAAGGCCGCGACGCTTTCGATCGAAGGCCGCGCATTCATCGACGGCGCGTATCGCGACGCGTATTCGGGCCGCACGTTCGATTGCGTGAGCCCGATCGACGGCCGCGTGCTCGCCAGCGTGGCCGATTGCGGCGCAGCCGATGTCGATGCCGCGGTGGGCGCCGCTCGCCGTGCGTTCGACGAAGGGGTTTGGGCCGGCCTGAATCCGCGTGCGCGCAAGGCCGTCCTGCTGCGCTGGGCCGCGCTCATGCGCGAGCATCTCGACGAACTCGCGCTGCTCGAAACGCTCGACGCAGGCAAGCCCATTGGCGACACGACGACCGTGGATGTGCCGGGCGCAGCTTATTGCGTGGAATGGTTCGCGGAAGCCATCGACAAGGTGGGCGGCGAAGTCGTGCCCGCCGATCATCATCTCGTGGGCCTCGTTACGCGCGAGCCCATTGGCGTGGTCGCTGCCGTCGTGCCATGGAATTTCCCGATCCTGATGGCCTCGTGGAAGTTCGGACCCGCGCTCGCGGCGGGCAACAGCGTTGTGCTCAAGCCTTCGGAGAAGTCGCCGCTCACGGCCATTCGCGTGGCGCAGCTCGCGCACGAGGCCGGCATTCCGGCGGGCGTGTTCAACGTGCTGCCCGGTGGCGGGGAGCCCGGCAAGCTGCTCGGCCTGCATCGCGACGTGGACTGCATCGCGTTCACGGGCTCGACGAACGTGGGCAAGCAGATCATGCAGTACGCGGGCCAGTCGAACCTCAAACGCGTGTGGCTCGAGCTGGGCGGCAAGTCGCCCAACATCGTGCTGCACGACTGCCCGGATCTCGACCGCGCGGCGCGTGCGGCGGCGGGTGCGATCTTCTACAACATGGGTGAAATGTGTACGGCGGGTTCGCGCCTGCTCGTGCATCACGAGATCAAGGACGTATTCCTTGCCAAGCTCGTCGAAGCCGCGAAGGCCTATAAGCCTGGCAATCCTCTCGATCCGGAGGTGTCGATGGGCGCGATCATCGACAAGATTCAGCTGGAGCGGGTGCTGGGCTATATCGAGGCCGGCCGCAAGGACTCGAAGCTGTTGACCGGCGGCGAACGCGTGAATGCCGAGGGTGGTGGCTTCTACGTGCAGCCCACGGTGTTCGATACGCATCACGACACGAAGATCGCGCGCGAGGAGATCTTCGGGCCGGTACTGTCGGTCATCACGTTCAGCACGATCGACGAAGCGGTGCGCATTGCCAACGACAGTGACTATGGGCTCGCGGCGGCCGTCTGGACCGCGAACCTCACGCACGCGCATGAAATTTCGCGCAGGCTGCGCGCGGGCACGGTCTGGGTGAACTGCTACGACGAAGGCGGGGACATGAACTTCCCGTTCGGCGGCTTCAAGGAATCCGGCAACGGTCGCGACAAGTCTTTGCACGCGCTCGAGAAGTACACGGAACTCAAGTCCACGCTCGTGCGGCTGCGATAACGCGAGCTATCGCTGCGGGTTACCGTTCCACCAGCGCGCCGAGATTGGCGCGCACCCGCTGAAGCATCGTGCCGAACTGCTCGGCTTCTTCAGGCGTGAAGCCCGCCAGGGCTTCCGCCTGGACTTCGTCGCCCACGCGGCGCGCGCCCGTGAGCACGCCTGCCGCCCTGGGCGTCAGGCTCACCAGCAATTCGCGGCGGTCGTCCGGGTTGGGTGTGCGCACGACCCAGCCGCCTTCTTCCATGCGCTCGAGCAGCCGCCCCGCGGAAATGGGCGCCACTTCCAGCAGTTCGGCGAGGCGCGCCTGGTTCATGTCGCCGTAGTGCGCGAGGTACGCGATCATGCGGCACTGCGCGCGCGTGAGTTCGAGCGACGACTTCGCAAGCTCGTCGTAACGTTTGCCATAGAGCCGGCCCACGTCGACGACCAGGAAGCCAAAGCGCTTTTCGAGGTCGGTAGTCATCGCGCGATTATACGGGCGTGCGGCTCGCGCCTTCTCACGAGCGTCCCCTGCCTGGCGATACCGATTGCGTCAGCGGGTGCGAGTCGTATAAAAAGCAGGCTTATTAATTTGACGCGCTCCGCCCCCCAATCACGCTAATCGCACGATGACCGCAGTCATGCAGGACGGCGCCGCCGCGCAGCATCGGGCAGACGCCGGCAAGGAAGCCCCGCTCAATCGCGGCATGATCACGCTCTCGATCATGCTCGCCACGCTGATGCAGACGCTGGACAGCACGATCGCCAATGTCGCGCTGCCGCACATGCAGGGCACGCTGTCTGCCTCCCAGGACGAGATCACCTGGGTGCTCACCTCGTATATCGTCGCGGCCGCCATTGCCACGCCGCTCACGGGCTGGCTCGCCGACCGCTACGGCGTCAAGCGGCTGCTTGGCGTGGCGATTGCGGGCTTCACCGTGGCCTCGGCGCTGTGCGGGCTTTCCGAAACGCTTGGCGAGATCGTCGCTTCGCGGCTCTTGCAGGGCGTGTTCGGCGCGTCGCTCGTGCCGCTCTCGCAGTCCATTCTTCTCGACATCAATCCGCGCGAACGCCAGGGGCAGGCCATGGCCGTGTGGGGCATGGGCGTGATGGTCGGCCCCGTGCTAGGGCCGACGCTCGGCGGCTGGCTTACGGACAGCTACAACTGGCGCTGGGTGTTCTTCATCAACGTGCCGGTCGGCCTGTTTGCGTTCTTCGGCGTCTCGACCTTCATGCCTGCCCGCGTGCCGGGCCGCACGCAACGCTTCGACGTGTTCGGCTTCGCCACGCTCGCGCTTGCCATCGGCGCGCTGCAGGCCTTGCTCGACCGCGGCGAGCAGCTCGACTGGTTCGGCTCGCTGGAGATCCGCATCGAAGCGCTGGTTGCGGCCATTGCCTTTGCGTTCTTCATCGTGCATACGGCCACCTCGGGGCCCGGCACGTTCTTTCGCTACCAGCTGCTCAAGGACCGCAACTTCGCCACGGGCACGCTCTTCATCTTCGTGATCGGCGCGGTGCTCTACGCCACGCGCGCGCTGCTGCCGCCAATGCTGCAGAACCTCATGGGCTATCCGGTCGCGACCACCGGGCTCGTGACTGCGCCGAGCGGCGCGGGCACCATGGTCGCCATGCTGATAGCGGGACGTATATTGAAACGCGTGGACGCGCGCATCATGCTGCTGTTCGGTTTCGTGGTCTCCGCGTACGCGCTCTGGCAGATGATGCAGTACACGCTCGTGCTGTCGCCCTCGGATATCGTGTGGCCGGGCGTGGTGCAGGGCTTTGGCCTCGGCTTCGTGTTCGTGCCGCTTTCCGCGCTGACGTTCTCGACGCTGACACCGCAACTGCGCGCGGATGGCACGGCCACCTATAGCCTCATGCGCAACATCGGCAGCAGTATCGGCATCTCGATCGTGCAGACTTTCGTCACGCGCGGCGCGCAGGTCGCGCACTCGGACCTCGCCGCGAACATCACGCCGTTCAATCCGGCGGTTCAGCAGATGCTCGAAAGCGGTTCGCGGTACGATCTCGCCTTGCTCAACCAGTCGATCACGCAGCAAGCCCAGATGATCGCGTATCTGAACGACTTCAAGATGATGTTCGTGGCGACGCTGCTCGTGATTCCGCTGCTCTTTCTGATCCGCACCGGCCCGAGCGCCGCCACCGTCGATACGAGTCACGCGGCGATGGATTAGCGGAACGGATCGTCTTCCGTTTGACCCTGGCGCGCGGCACTCCCGCGCGCTTTGCATTCACGAATCCCGATGCTTTCTGCCGTTTCCATTCTCCTGCCGGTTTTCGGCCTCATTTTCGCGGGCTTCGCCTGCCGTCGCACGAATGTCCTCGGCCCCGCTGCGGCTTCCGAGCTGAACCGCTTCGTCGTGTGGCTCGCGCTTCCCGCGCTGCTCTTCGATATCCTTGCGCATGCAACGTGGCACGAGCTTTATCAGCCGGCGTTCGTTGCTGCATTCGGTCTTGCCGGGCTCGCCGTGTTCGTCGCCGTGGTGGGCGCGCGCGTGTTCCTCGGCCGCCCGCTCGCGGATGCGAGCATCGACGGGCTTGCTGCCGCGTATCCGAATACCGGCTACGTGGGCTTCCCGCTGTGCATGATCGCCTTCGGGCCGTCGAGCCTCACGCCCACGACCATCGCGACGATCCTCGTGGTCTGCGTGCTGTTCGCCATCGCCATCGTGTTGATCGAAACGGGACTGCAAAGCGAGCGGCGTCCGCACCGGCTCGCCATCAAGGTCGTGCGCTCGCTCGTGCGCAATCCGCTGCTGGTCGCGCCGGCGCTGGGGGCGGTCGTTTCGGCCGCGCATGTCACGCTGCCTGACAGCGCGGAAACCTTCCTCAAGCTGCTGGGCGGCGCGGCGAGCCCGTGTGCGCTCGTCAGCCTCGGGCTCTTTCTCGCCGAACGCCGCGCGAGCGGCGAGGCGCCGCGTGAGTCGTCGTGGTGGCTCACGCTCTGCAAGCTCGTCGCGCAGCCGCTGCTCACGTGGTGGCTGGCCGATCGCGTATTCGGGCTGTCTGACCAGCTCGTGGAGATCGCGGTGTTGCTCGCGGCGCTGCCCACGGGCACCGGCCCGTTCATGCTCGCCGAGTACTACCGGCGCGAGGCGCACGTCACTTCGCGCACCATTTTGCATTCCACGCTCGGTTCGCTCGTCACGCTCACGCTGATCCTGCTGCACCTGCACCACGGCTGAAAGCCGGCGCGGCACGATGCTTGCTGGCATGAAAGCCAGGACCATCGATCAGGAGAATCGGCGATGAACTGGCTACGACGCTTAAGCGCCGCGCGCGCCTCACTCGTCATCACCGTCGTGCTCACCGCAGCGGGCACGGGAGCCTGCACGCTGGGCGGCGCCGCCGCGGGCGGCTATATCGGCAACCGGGCCACCAACGGCAGCGCGGTCGGCACCGTGGGCGGCGCCGTGGCCGGCGGCGTGATCGGCCATGAACTGAGCAAGTAGGCGCGAGACTTCCTGTTACTTCACGGCGCCTAGTGCGAGTCCCTTCACCATGTAGCGCTGCAACCAGGCGAACACCACGGACACCGGCAGCGTGGCCGCGAGCGTCGCCGCCATGACGAGTTGCCATTCCACTGTGTATTTGCCGGCCACCATGTCGGTGACCTGCACCGTGAGCGTCTTGTTTTCGGGCGAGCGGATCAGCGTGTAGACCACGGCGAACTCATTCCACGCGCTGATGAACGTGAAGATCGCCGTGACCACCACGGCCGGCACCGCGAGCGGCAGGAACACGCGGAACACGGCGCCCGTGCGGCTGCAGCCTTCGAGCCACGCCGATTCTTCGAGATCGCGCGGCACGGTCTGGAAATACGACGACAGCATCCACACGGCGAACGCGATATTGAACGCCGCATAAGAGACGATCACGCCGATCTTCGAATCGACGAGATTGCCGTCGCCGTACGGAATCATCGCGGCGAGCCGGAACAGGCCGACCACGAGCAGGATGGGCGAGAGCATCTGCGTGACGAGCAGGAACTGGCGGTACAGGCCGCGCCCGCGGAACGGAAAGCGCGCGAGCGCGTAAGCGGCCGGCAGGCTCACGGCGAGCGCGAGCGCCGTGGAAAGACAGCTCACCACGATGCTGTTGCGCAGCGCGACGCCGAAGTTCGCGGCCTGCCACATGTCGACGTAGTTCTGCCAGCGCCACTGCATGGGCAGCCAACGTGCCGGGAACACGAACACTTCCGAAGCCGGCTTGAACGAGGTGAAGAACATCACCGCGAACGGGAACAGCACGGCCACGACGAGCGGCGAGAGCGCGAGCCAGCACCAGATCGAGCGTTTGAGCTTGCGGTTCATGCCAGGTCTCCTTCGGCGCCGCCGCGTTTTGCCTGCAGGCGCAGGTAGGCCACCGAGAAGGCGAACAGGATGACGAGCATGATGAGCGAGACGGCGGCAGCTTCGCCCGGTCGTCCTAACCGGAAGCCGAGTTCGTAAAGGTACGTGACGAGAATATGCGTGCTGTCGTCGGGGCCGCCTTGCGTCATCACCCAGATGATCGGGAACGAGTTGAACACGTAGATCACGTTCAGCAGGACCGCCATGTTGATGAACGGCTTGAGCAGCGGCAGCGTGAGCTCGCGGAACTGCTGCCAGGCGCTTGCGCCGTCGATGCGCGCGGCTTCGTAGATATCGCCCGGCACCGAGGAAAGGCCGCCCAGCAGGATCGTGGTCGTGAAGGGGATCGAGACGAGTATGCCCACGCAGATCTCGACAGGGAACGCATACTCGGGCGTCGCGAGCCAGTGGATCGGCCCGGAAACGAGGCCGAGGCGTTGCAGCGTGACGTTGACCATGCCGTAGTCGTCGTTGAACGCCCAGCGCCAGACCACGGCCGTCATCGTGAGCGAGACGGACCACGGCAGCATGACGATCGTGCGCGCAATGCCGCGGCCGTAAAAGTCCTGATTGAGCACGAGCGCGACCGGCACGGAAATCCCGACCGTCCCCACCACGACGAAGAATGTCCAGATCAGCGTGTTCCTCAGGGCGCTCATGAACACCGGGTCGCCGAACACGTTATAGAAGTTCTGCAGGCCGCTGAAGTCGCGAATCTGCCCGAAGCGCGACACATCGTGCAGCGACTGATACACGATGTTGAAGATCGGATAGCTGATGATGAAGAGCGCGAGCACGAGACTCGGCACGATCAGGAGCCAGGGCGCGCGGGGCGCGGAAACGGCGCGGGGTAGTCGGCTCATGCGGGTTCGTGCGCGTGATCGGTCGGGGGCATCGCCGGCCGGTGCTGTGGCGGGCGAGGGCTTCAGGGGACCCGTAGTCATGTCGAATCGTCAGTGCTTCGAAACGTCGGTTCTGAGGCGCTCCGGCGCGCGCCGGAAACTGCGGGCGCGCGCCGGGGTTGCCATCAAGGCTTGTTTGCCAGACTTACTTGCCGAGCGACTTGTTCGCTTCGGTGGCCGCCTGGTTCAGCGCATCGGCCGGCTTGGACTTGCCGAGGTAGACCGACTGCATCGCGTTGGTCACGGCCTTGGCAGTGTCTTCCCAGCCCGTCACGGTCGGCGCGAACTTCGCATGCGGCAGCAGCGCGATGAAGGCTTGCGTGTCCGGATTCTGGAAAGCCGGGTCGCTCGCTTCAGCCTTGGTGGTCGGCAGGAAGCCTTCGGTGCTCGTGAACTGCACGCGCGGTTCCTTCGTGAACAGGAAGTCCAGGAACTTCCAGGCGCTCTGCTTCACCTTGGAGTTCTTGAACATCATGATCGAGTCGGTCACCGCGTAGGTGGCGGGCGTCGTGGCTACCGGGATCGGGTCGATGCCGTACTTGATGTTCGGTGCTTCCTTCTGCAACTGCTTGGCGAGGAACGGCGCCGAGATCATCATCGCCACGCGGCCCTGCTTGAAGAGGTTCTGCACGTCTTCACGGCTGTAGCCCGTCACGCCCGGCTGCGTGAGACCTTCGTCGATCATGCTCTTGTAGAGCGTCGCGGCCTTCACGCCAGCCGGCGAGTTGAATGCCGCCTTGCCGTCCTTGCCCACCACTTCGCCGCCGTGGGTCCACAACGCGTAGTAGAAGTACACGTCGGTTTCGATTTCCTTGCCTTGCAGACCGAAGCCCGCAATGCCCTTCGCCTTCAGTTTCTTCGAGGCGTCGATCACGTCGTTCCAGGTCTTCGGGCCTTGCGGATAGCCAACCGAAGCGAGCATGTCCTTGTTGTAGTACAGCGCGCGCGCCGAAGCGGCGATCGGCAGGCCGTAGGTCTTGCCGTTGATTTGACCCGGAGCCAGGAACGGACCGATGAAGCGGCCCTTGAAGTTCGCGTCCATGTACGGGTCGAGCGGCTCGGCAATGTCGTCCTTCACGAAGTCGAGCAGCCACCGCGTGCCGATGATCGCGAGGTCGGCGTTCGCGCCGCCGGAGATGTCCGTTTGCAGCTTCTGTTGCAGCGAGTCCCAGTTCACGTCTTCGATCTTGATCGTGATGCCGGGATTGGCGGCCTCGAACTGCTTGGCCATTTTCTCGAAGTACGGGGCGGTGGCGTCGCTGTAGTGGGCGACGGTCACGCGGACCGTATCGGCGTGCGCCGCGGCGGTGATACCGGCGAATGCTAGCGCGACGGCGAGCTTGCCGAGCATGGTGGTTGCACGTGCCTGAAACGACATTCTCTTTCTCCTTGGTGGTTGTTCCTGCGCTTTTTCCACTAATGCCGCCGCCTTGACCCGGCTGCTGGGTTGCGTTGTTTGAAAAAATCCTACAGGATGAAAAAAGCGTTGTCACCTGGTAAACTCGATATTGTTTCGAGCGCAGAAATTTGCATAACATGCTGTAAAACAGGGGAAATTCATGCGCTGCAGCAGCGCGGCGCGCTCGGTATAAACCCGCATACGGACCACTGTCTGTCATTCGTATGTAGGAAATTTTCAGGCTCTCCGGCAAGGCTGGCGAGCCGCACGGAGAGTCGACATGAGCCGGGTGGTGCTGGTGACGGGCGCGAGCGGCGGCATAGGCCGCGCGCTGTGCAAACGGTTTCTGGAAGCGGGCGACACGGTGCTCGCGCTCGACCGAGACGCGGCGGGCGTGCAACAACTCGCGGCCGAATTCGGCGAAGCGGGCGCGGCGCGCCTCGAGACGCTCGCCGCCGACGTGAGCGATCAGGCCGCCGTGACCGCAGCCGTGGCGCGCGGCGTGGCGGCGCGCGGCCCGGTGGAGGTGGCCGTGGCGAACGCGGGCGGCGCGCTCGGCACGACGCTCGCGCATACCGACGCCGCGAGCTGGCGGCGCGACATCGACCTGAATCTGAACGGGACCTACTACACGGTCGAAGCCGTGCGCGCCTCGATGATCGAGCGCCGGCGCGGCGCGCTCGTGCTGATCGGCTCGGTGAACGGCCTGTCGGCGCTCGGCCACCCCGCGTACAGCGCGGCGAAGGCGGGCCTCGTGAGCTACACGAAGGCGCTCGCCATGGAGCTGGGCCCGCACGGCATACGCGCGAACATCGTTTGCCCCGGCACGGTGAAGACGCCCGCGTGGCGCGCGCGTGTCGAGCAGCATCCGAAGATCTTCGAAGAACTAAGCAAGTGGTATCCGCTCGGCGACGTGGCCACGCCCGAGGACATCGCCGACGCCGTGCAGTTTCTCGCCTCGCCGCAGGCGCGCGTGATCACGGGCGTGGCGCTGCCCGTGGACGCGGGCCTCATGGCGGGCAACCGGATGATGGCGAACGAACTGACGCTCGATCCGTTCTGAGGCGCGCGCGGCGCATTGACCTGAGCGACCTGAAAAGACTTCACGCAAACGAGGACAGCATGGCAGCGGTACAACTGAACGGCATCTACAAGCGCTATGGCGACACCCAGGTCGTGCACGGCGTCGACCTCGACATCGAAGACGGCGAATTCGTCGTGCTCGTCGGCCCCTCGGGTTGCGGCAAGACGACGGTGATGCGCATGATCGCCGGCCTCGAAGACATCTCCGGCGGCGACCTCACCATTGGCGGCACGCGGGCGAACGCGCTGCCGCCGCAGCAGCGCAACATCTCGATGGTGTTCCAGAGCTACGCGCTCTACCCGCACCTCTCGGTGTACGACAACATCGCGTTCGGTCCGCGCATTCGCAAGGAGCGCGAGAATGGTTTCAAGCCGCGCATCGAAGCCGCCGCGAAAATGCTCAACCTGTCGGGCTACCTGGAGCGCCTGCCGCGCGCACTCTCGGGCGGCCAGCGCCAGCGCGTCGCCATGGGCCGCGCCGTGGTGCGCGAGCCCGCGCTGTTCCTGTTCGACGAGCCGCTTTCCAACCTCGACGCCAAGCTGCGCGTGCAGATGCGCACCGAGATCAAGGCGCTGCATCAGCGTCTGCGCAACACGGTGGTGTACGTCACGCACGACCAGATCGAGGCGATGACGATGGCCGACCGCATCGTCGTGATGAACGCGGGGCGCATCGAACAGATCGGCCGCCCGCTCGACCTCTACGACAAACCGGGCAACCTGTTCGTGGCGAGCTTCCTCGGCTCGCCTTCGATGAACTTCGCCGAGGGCACGGTGATGAGCGACGCGCGCGGCACGGCGCTCGTGCTCGAAGACGGCGTGCGCATTGCGCTGCCGGAAGGCAAGGCCCAGGCGGGTGCGCGCGTGACGCTCGGCGTGCGGCCCGAGCACATCGAGGCGGGCGGCGACGTGCCGTTCAACGTCGACGTGATCGAGCCGACTGGCGCGGAGACCCACTTGTACGGGAAAATAGGCGAGACGACATGGTGCGTCACCACGCGCGCGCGCCCGGACGTTTCTCCGGGCCAGCGCATGACGCTAGGTTTGCCTTTGGCGCACCTGCATCTGTTCGATACTGAAAGCGGCAAGCGGCTCGATTGAAGCGGAAGCACGCATCGAAACTGGATAGCGGGCCCTCATGTGAGCAGAACCTGGTATCTTCCACGGGAAAAACAGCTTGCCGGTCTCCAACCTGATCCATCACATCCGCAATGTCGCGGAGTCGCTGCGTCCCGCCGAGCGCAAGGTCGCGGAGATGGTGCTTGCCGACATCGACTTCGCCATGCGCGCGAGCATCACCGAGCTCGCGTTGCGCGCGGACGTGTCCGAGCCCTCCGTCACGCGTTTTTGCCGCGCGGTGGGTGCGCACGGCCTGCGCGACTTCAAGATGCGGCTCGCGCAGAGCGCGGCAGGCAACGTGCCCTTCGCGCTCGCCACGGAGATGACGGGCGGCGAGGCAAGTGGCGCCGGGTGGGCCGGCGAGGTCGGCACCCTGCTCGACAAGGTGACGGAGTCGGTCGTGCAGGGCGTGACCCATGCGCGCGCTTCGCTCGATACGGCGGTGTTCGAGGCTGCCGTCGCGGCGCTTTCCAGCGCGCGGCGCGTGTACTTTTTCGGCGTGGGCGCGGGTTCGGGGCTCGTTGCGCAAGACGCGGCGCTGCGGCTGCTGCGGCTCGACATCGCCGCGAGCGCGTTCACCGATGCACATCTGCAGCGCCTTTACGCGGCGCTGCTCGAACCGGGCGACGTGGCGTTCGCGATCTCGCAGTCGGGGCGCAGCGTGGAGGTGAACGAGAGCATACAGATCGCCAAGGAGCGCGGCGCGACGACCATCGCGCTTACGAGTGCGGGCTCGCGTCTCGCGTGGGTGGTGGATATTCCGCTTTTGCTGCGCGTGCCCGCCGCGAGCGATGCGCACGCGCCCGCCGTGGTGCGCATCGCGCATCTCGCGGTGCTCGACGCGCTCGCGCTGGGCGTGTCGCTCGGCCTCGGGCCCAAGGCACTTGCCAAGATGCGCGATGCGCAGGCGCGCAGCGACGGCGCGCCCGACGATGCTTCCACGGTGGGCACGCCGGAGGACGGGCGTTGACGCTTAGGCAGCCGCAGTGCGCTCGCGCGGCTTGAGTTTCACCGGCATCGTATCCGGCACCATCGTAAACGCCTGCACTTCCTGAATCTTCGCGGCATCGATTGCCAGTTCGATCGTGAACGACTGCATCAGCATCGAGAGCGCGAGGCGCATTTCCACCGTCGCGAGATGGCGGCCAGGACACACGCGCGGCCCGGCGCCGAACTGCAGATAAGCGCGCGCGTCATGGGCTTTTCCGTCATCGGCTTCGCGTTCGCCGCGCTTCATCCAGCGCCACGGATCGTAATGCTGCGGATCGGCGAAATGCTTCGCGTCGAGCATGGCGGGACGCGCGACGAAGAACATGCGCGTGCCCTTGGGCAACGCCACGTTGTCCACCACCACGTCTTCCAGAGGCTCGAACGAATGCACGGACGCCACCGGGCGCAGACGCGTGGCTTCGATGCAGATCGCCTCGAAAATATCGAGGTCCTTCAACGTGGCGTAGTCGGGGCAGACCGTCGAATTGCCGAGCACGCGTGAGGCTTCGTCGCCGAGATGCTGCTGCAACGACGTATCTTCGGCGAGATAGGGTAGCGTCCACGCGATGGAGTCGGCGGTCGTGTCTTCGCCCGCGATCAGGAGCGTGAGCACGTTCGCGCGGATCTGCGCGTCGCTGATGGTCGTCTCGCCGCCCGGCGCCTGCTGCTGCGCGAGCATCGCTTCGAGCAGATTGCGCGGCGCATCCGACGGATCGTCGCGCATGCGCTCGCGGGCGCGCGCCATCATCGCGTTGACGTAGCGGTGCACTTCCTCGAGCGAGCGCTCGAGCTTGCGGTCCGCTGGCAGCTTGACATATCGCCAGTACGGAAAGAGCGCGTTGGTGCGCCTCATCACGCCCGGCAGGATGCGCTCCAGGTGCTCTTGAATCACGCCGTGATCGCGCTCCAGCGTGCGCGGATCTTCGCCGAACGCGAGCGCGCTCGTCACGTCCACCGTGTAGCGCTTGAGGTCGTCGGTCATCTCGACGGTTTCGCCGCGCTCGGCCGCGCGTTGCCAGCGGGAGTGAAGACGCTGCGTGATATCGGCCAGCGTGGGGTAGAACGCCTTGATGTTGGGAATCGAGAGCGCCTGCATCACGAGCTTGCGCTGCGGTTCCCACGCAACGCCTTCTGCCGAGAAAAGGCCGTTGAAGCCCATCTCCTCGAACACCGCTTCGATCGGCTGATAGCGGCGGAAGCGATGCGGACGCTCGCGCATGATCTGCTGGATCAGCTCGGTATCGGTCCAGATCGTGATGGGGATGCCGCCCACCTGGAAGCGGTAGGGCGCGCCGAGTTCGGCGGCCCATTGTTCGAGGATCAGATGCAGACGCGGCGGCGAAAGCTGCAGCAGATTGCCGACGAGCGGCAGGCCGCGCGGGCAGGGCAGGTCGGCGATCTGGCGCAATGCTTGTCCGGTGGATGCCGTGCTCATGGGGTGGTTCTCATCACGTGGTCGTTTTTATATCGCGTGCGAAAGGCGCTCATAGCGGCGCGGCCGCCGCCCCTTCCATGTAACCGAAGCGCCGCGAGAGGCGTTCCGCGGCGGCGATCAGCAGTTGCGCCGCCGCGCCTTCGCGTGCGATGTCGAGGCTGCCCGAAGGCCCCATCACCGCGAGCACGAGGCATACGCTGCCGGTGTGGTCGAACACGGGCGCGGTCACGGTGCTGATGCCGGGAATGGGTTTGTCGAGCGCCGTGTCCACGCCTTCGGCGCGAATGGCGGCGAGCCGCGCGAGGTAGGCGGGCGTGGCGCCCTCGCGCGGCTTCGCGCCCGCGAGCCGCAGCTCGTCCTGGGCGAGCAGGGCCGCGCGCACATCGTCGTCGACCCATGCGGCGAACACGCGTCCGATCGACGTGTTGACGAGCGACATCACCGTGCCGGGGCGCAGGCTCACGTGCAGCGGCAGCGCCGATTCTTCGAGACGCACGACGGTCGGGCCGAGCGGCCCCGGCACCGCGAGCGCGACGCTCATCGCGGTGGCGGCGGCGAGGCCCACCAGCTCGGCGTCGGCTTCGCGAACCGGCGAAAGACGCGCGAGGCCGATCAGGCCGAGTTCGAGACTGAGCGGTCCCGCTTCGTAGCGGCCCGCGGCGTCGCGCGCGAGCAGGCCGATCTTCTGCAGGCTCACGAGGTGCGGGAAAGCCTTGGCGGGCGCCATCCCCGCGGCGGCGGCGAGGTCGCGCAACGGCAAGGGCGTGCCCGCCGCGACGAGCGCGGCGAGCAGTTCGCCCGTGACATCGAGGGACTGGATGCCGCGTTGCGGTTTGTCGGCGGCTTCGGCTGCCATGCCGACCACGGCGTCTTCGCCGGCGGCTTGCGTTGCGTCGTCGCGCGGAGGCCTGGAGCTTACTCGGGGCATGTCGGTGTCGATGAAAAAGCGGCGGCGGTGATTTCGGCAGCGGCGTCGCGCAGCGCACGCACGACCGCGCCGTTCGCGCGCACGTCGATCACTCCGCTCGCGCCGATGGCGGTGAGCGTGAGGCTCGGTTCGCGTCCGGGGCCGAGCACGGGCACGCAGACGCTGCTCACGCCTGGGCTCGGTGCGTCGATGGCGAGTTCGTAGCCGCGCGCGCGGATGGCGTCGAGCGAGGCGAGGAAGGCGGCATCGGGCGTGCTTTCCTGGGGCGCGCTCGCGGCACTGGCCACGTGGCTGGTGCCGCGCCACACCGGCTGCGCGGTTTGCGTGGCCCATGCGGCTTCGAGCGCCTCGGACCCGAGGAACGCGCAGAACACGCGGCCCGTGGCCGTGGCCCGCAGCGACATCACCGTGCCGACATGCAAGTTCACGTGCAGAGGCAGGCTCGCGTGCTCGTAGTGCACGATCGTCGGCCCCTGGGGCCCGGCAATGCACAGCGCGACGCTGCAGTTGAGCGCCTGCGCGAGCGCGGCGGCGCGCGGCACGGCCTCGCGCAGCGCGGGTTGCTGCGCGAGATGCAGCAGGCCGAGGCGCAGCGCGAGCGGCCCGGGCTCATAGCGCCCCGAAAGCGCGTCGCGCTTGATGAGCCCGAGGCGCGTGAGGCTCACGAGATAGGCGTGCGCCTGGCTCGACGGAATGTCGCCGCTCGCCGCGAGATCGGTGGGGCCAAGCGGCGCGCGCGCGTCGGCGAGGGCGCGCAGCAGGCGTCCGCCCACCTCCACGCTCTGGATGCCGCGCTGCGTGCGGGCCGCCGTCGCGTTGCTTTCCGGCGCGGACGCGGCGCTGTCGTTGCGACGTCTCATGGCGCTTTTCTCTGGCTGAAAAAGGGTCCATGTTAACTGAACGGCGGCAGCCGCACGGACAGCAGCATGCTTTGGCCAGAAATTAACCTATAGCAATATAATTCGCTATTGACAAATAAAAACGGGAAGACCATCATGGCCTCACCCCGGCACAACAGCGGTTCATTTCAATTTCAAACGGGGCGAGACAACCAGGGCTGGCGCCCAACGCGCCCGGCCCGTGCGCGCTTCGCCCCGCCCCGGCTTCAAGAGCCCCTCGATACGGAGACTCAACATGGCAAAGGCGTTCGCATCCCAGGCCGACCTCGAAGAAAAGAAGGTCACCTTCACGCAGCTCTCGGAAAACGCATACGCGTACACCACGGAAGGCGACCCCAACTCGGGCGTCATCATCGGCGACGACGGCGTGCTGATCGTCGACACCACGGCCACGCCCGCCATGGCGCAGGACCTCATCGCGAAGATCCGCACCGTTACCGACAAGCCCATCAAGTACGTCGTGCTCTCGCACTATCACGCGGTGCGCGTGCTGGGCGCTTCGGCGTACTTCAAGGAAGGCGCGCAGCAGATCATCGCGAGCCGCGGTACGTATGAAATGATCGTCGAGCGCGGCGAAGCCGACATGAAGTCGGAAATCGAGCGCTTCCCGCGTCTGTTCGCGGGCGTCGAAACGGTGCCGGGCCTCACGTGGCCCACGCTCGTGTTCGAGAAGGAAATCACGCTGTTCCTCGGCAAGCTCGAAGTGAAGATCGCGCACCTCGGTTCGGGTCACACCAAGGGCGACACGGTGGTGTGGCTGCCGCAGCAGAAGGTGCTGTTCTCAGGCGACCTCGTCGAATACGACGCTGCGTGCTATTGCGGCGACGCCCAGCTCGCCGACTGGCCGGCCACGCTAGAAGCGCTGCGCTCGCTGGGCGCCGAAAAGCTCGTGCCGGGCCGCGGCCCCGCGCTGCTCAACCCCGCGGAAGTCAACAAGGGTCTCGACTACACGAAGGACTTCGTGACTACGTTGCTCGCGCAAGGCCGCGCCGCCGTGGCGCAGAAGCTCGACCTGAAGGGCGCGATGTCGCTCACGCGCGAGGCGATGGACCCGAAGTTCGGCCACGTGTTCATCTACGAGCACTGCCTGCCGTTCGACGTGACGCGCGCGTATGACGAGGCGAGCGGCATTACGCATCCGCGCATCTGGACGGCGCAGCGCGACAAGGAGATGTGGGACGCGCTGCAGGATTGACGTGCTGCTTGACAGGCTGAAGACGGTGGAGACAAAACGATGATCGACTATCAGACGCTGACCTTCGACTACGCGCGATGCAGCGAACAAACTCCGGACGCCGCCGCGTGCGTGCGTCCGGTCGTGGTGGTCGGCGCGGGGCCGGTGGGCCTCGCGACGGCCATCGACGTCGCGCGGCAAGGCGTGCCGGTGGTGCTCGTGGACGACGACTGCACGCTTTCCACGGGCTCGCGCGCCATCTGCTTTTCCAAGCGCTCGCTCGATATCTTCGACCGCCTCGGCTGCGGCGACCGCATGGTCGAGAAGGGCGTGAGCTGGAACGTGGGCAAGGTGTTTCGCAAGGACGAACTCGTCTACACGTTCAACCTGCTGCCCGAAAGCGGCCATCATCGGCCCGCCTTCGTGAATCTTCAGCAGTACTACGTGGAAGGCTACCTGCTCGAATGTGCGCAGGCATTGCCCAACCTCGAAATCCGCTGGAAAAACAAGGTGACGGGCGTCGCGCAGCATGGCACGCCGGGCGCCGCCGATGCACACGTCGCGCTCGAAATCGAAACGCCCGACGGCCCGTACACGCTGCTCGCGCGCTACGTGGTGGCCGCCGACGGCTCGCGCAGCCCGCTGCGCAAGCTGCTCGGTCTCGACAGCCACGGCCGCACCTTCAAGGACCGCTTCCTGATCGCCGACGTGAAGATGGAAGCCGACTTCCCCACCGAACGCTGGTTCTGGTTCGATCCGCCGTTCCATCCGAACCAGTCGGTGCTGCTGCATCGCCAGCCCGACAACGTCTGGCGCATCGACTTCCAGCTCGGCTGGGACGCCGACCCGGTGCTCGAAAAAACGCCCGAGCGCGTGATTCCGCGCGTGCGCGCACTGCTCGGGCCCGACGTGAAGTTCGAGCTGGAATGGGTGAGCATCTACACGTTCTCGTGTCTGCGCATGGACAGCTTTCGCCAGGGCAACGTGCTGTTCGCGGGCGACTCGGCGCATCTGGTTTCGCCGTTCGGCGCGCGCGGTGCGAACAGCGGGTTCCAGGACGGCGAGAACCTCGCATGGAAGCTCGCGATGGTGCTGGAGAACCATGCGCCCGACGCGCTGCTCGACACCTATGCGAGCGAGCGCGAATACGCCGCCGACGAAAACATCCGCAACTCCACGCGCTCGACCGACTTCATCACGCCCAAGAGCGCGGTGAGCCGCGTGTTCCGCGACGCCGTGCTCACGCTTGCCCGCGAGCATGCCTTTGCGCGGCAACTGGTGAACAGCGGCCGGCTTTCCGTGCCGGCGGTGCTGCGCGAATCGACCTTGAACACGCCCGACGAAGAGACGTTCGACGGCCAGATGGAGCCGGGCGCTTCGTGTGCAGACGCGCCGGTGCAAAACGCGTCGGGTGACGAGAGCTGGCTGCTCGCGCATCTGGGCGACCAGTTCGCGGGCCTCGTGTTCAGCGGTGCGGGCTCGGCGTTCGATACCGCGACGCTCGACACGCTGCAGGCGCTCTCGCGTTCTGCGGTGCCGCTCAAGTTCGTCGTGATGCTCGAAGGCGATGAGGCTGTTCCGGCAGGCCTGCCGGCATCGACGGTGGTGTTGCGCGACGTGCAAGGCCTGGCGGCGCAGCGCTACGGCGCGCAGGACGGCGCGTTCTATCTGATTCGTCCGGACCAGCACGTGAGCGCACGCTGGCGGCGCGCCGATGCGGCGCGCGTGGAGAGCGCGCTCAAGCGGGCGCTGTGCGTGCAAGGCACGGCATAGAGGAGCGAGGAGACAACCATGCTGAACACCCAACCGAACCTGGCAAGACCGGACGACTTTTACGAAGCGCTGATCGACATGCATCGCGATCTCGACGAGGCGCAGAGTCAATCGGCCAATGCGCAACTGATCCTGCTGCTCGCGAACCACATCGGCGAGCACGAAACGCTGATGCAAGCGCTTCGCTTCGCGCGCGCAGGCGTGAGTGCGCCAGCGAGCAACGGTGCGACGGGAAAACTTGCGGCGTGAAAGACTGAAAGAGACTGATAGCGTTAATGAATGCGGCCAGTGCAAACTGGCCGCATTCATTTTCCCGCACGCAATTCATCGCCATTTGCAGCACTTCTCGCGCAAGCAATCGTTTGCGTTCGCAAAACGCGCATGACACCTCGGCGCATAGACTCGCGACAAGGGCTTTCGGCATGCTTTCCACGCGGGCCAACTATGCAAGCTGATTCAAGAACGTCCTGGAAAACGCCGTAAACGCGGCTCATAGCACTCACTTCGCAAACGCATAAGATAGTCAGACAAATGCGGGCGATGGAATCGTTTTCCGGGGATAGAACTTGAATCGCAGTCAAACATGGTCGCGTACGGCGGCGCCGGGCGAGATCATTTATTCGGAAGGCTTTGCAGGCGAACGATTGATTTTCGTGATCGCCGACGGCAAGGTCGAAATCTCCACCCGTTGCGACGACAAGAAAGTCGTGATGGCCACGCTCGGACGCGGCGAATTTTTCGGCGAGACGGCGTTGCTCGGCGCGGAACCGCGACCGAACACGGCGAAGGCGCTCAGCTTTTGCCAACTGACCGTCGTGCCGGCGAGTCTCATCGAAGAGGAACTCGAACGCGTCACGCCGATGCTGCGCCATGTGGTGCGCACGCTCACGCGGCGCGTCAAGGCGAAGGACGATCTGCTCGCCACCTACACCCATGCTGACTTCATGCCGGGCGTACTGTCTTACGCGCACGTGCTCGCGCTGATCGCAGGGGCGAGCGATCGCGCCGAAGGCGGCGATACCTGGTCGCGACACGGCGCGAGCGGCGCCGAAGTGAGCGTGCCGCTCGCCGACGTCGTGCAGAAATGCCGTGCCGTGGCCGGCCATTCTCGTCCGCATGTGATGGCCATGCTCCGGCGTATGGAAAAGCTCAATCTCGTCGCGATGCAAAGCGGGCAGGCCACGCACCTCGCCAACAACGCCGCAGCGGCAGAAGGAGCGTTGGGCCGCCAGGTGGTGACGTTCGACCCCGTGCGCATCGTGGAGCGCGCGACACAGGTCGCAGACAGCGATCTCGATGTGTCGATCAACAGCGAACTCGAACTGATCGAACTGGGCGATCTCGAAGCGCTGATCGGCGTGGAGCGCAAGGTCATTCTCAACAAGCTCTCGCACGCCGAAATCGCCGACGAGGTCTTCGCGTTCCGCAAGTCGAAGGTGCTCAACTTCGTCGAGCAAAAGGGCGTGGCGTATTTCTCGAAGCGCACGAATCGCGGTTCGGGTGAACTCAAGGCGCTCGACGATCTGTTGTTCGTCGATCAGCGCACGCTGTTCGAAGCCGTGAGCGCGCTCGATACCTACGATCTCGCGAAACTGCTCGCCTCGATCGAGGATCCGGCCGTATCCGAGCGCCTGCTCTCGGTGATGGCGGACGCACGCAAGAACGAAGTGTCGTGGGTCATGCGCCGCGACATCAAGATCGATCCCGTGGAAGTCGAAGATATCGAGCAGCGCCTGCTTGAAGCGGTGCGTGCACTCAAGTCGCCTGGCGCGCGCCAGGCGGATCGCTGAGTGGGGATGGGGAGACACGCATGGATCTGCTTACCCTGATCGGTATCGCCATCGGCGCGCTCGCTGTGGTCGCGGGCTTCTCGCTGGAAGGCGGCCATTTCGTCACGCTGCTTCAGCCCGAGGCGCTGGCCATCGTGCTGGGCGGCACGCTCGGCGCCGTGATGATCCAGAACACGTGGGCGCGCTTCTTCGATGCCATCAAGCAATTGCGCATGGCCTTCGTGAAAGCGCCACGTGTAGATGAAGCGAGCCTCGCCGCCGTGCTGGAGTGGGGCGATCAGGCCAAGCTCAACGGTCTGCTAGCCTTCGAATCGATGGATCTGCAGGGCATTCATCCGTTCGCGCGGCGCGGGCTCGAACTGCTTGCGAGCGGCGTTTCGACTGCCGTGCTCGAAGATGCGCTCCATCGCGAACTCGAAGCCTCCGGGCGCAAGCACATGGCGGCGGCGCGTGTGTGGCAGCAGGCGGGCGGCTATGCGCCCACGTTCGGCATTCTCGGCTCGGTGCTCGGCCTGATTCAGGTCACGGGGCATCTGATCGAGCCTGCGGAACTCGGGCCCGGCATTGCCGTGGCCTTCATCGCCACGCTTTATGGCCTGGCTTTCGCGAACCTGGTTTTTCTGCCGCTGTATGGCAAGATGCGCGCGCATATCGAAAGCGAACTGCGTCTGCGCAAGCTCTATCTTGACGGCCTGCTCGCTATTTCGCGCAAGGAGTCGCCGCACACGATCGCCACGCGTCTCGCTGGCGAGGTGGGCGGCAAGAGCGGCGGTTTGCAGGGCGAAGCGAACGTTTGGGCGCTGGACACGACGCACGCGAGCTGACCGCCCATGCTTTCCGATAAAGACTTGCCGCTCACGGCGCATTTCGATCACGACGAGGACGAAGGCGGCGAATCGAGTTCGGGCCGTTGGCTCATTTCCTACGCGGACCTGATCACGACGCTGATGGTGCTGTTCCTCGCGCTCTATGCGATGCAGCTCGCAAAGCATAAGGAATCCGAAATACGCTCGGCGGCGCAGCGCACGAGCACGGCGGCAGCGGTCGGGAATATGCCCGCCGTCGATCAGGCGTTGCTCGCCTCGCTCGAAACGCTGCGCGAGCGCGGCGAAATCACGATCGTGCCAGCGGCGCGCGGCGTGGAGATCGGCATCAACGCGAAGATCCTGTTCAACGCGGGCGATGCCACGCTGCTGCCCGATTCGCTTGGCGTGCTGGGGCGTATCGCCGAGGTGCTGCGCGCGGCACCGGCGGGCAATATCCTCGTGGAAGGGCACACCGACAGCACGCCGATCGCGAACGCGAAATTCGCGTCGAACTGGGAGCTCTCTTCGGCGCGCGCGGGCGCGGTGGTGCGCTTTCTGGTCGAGCGCGGCATCGAGCCTCACCGGCTCGCCGCGATTGGCCGCGCCGACAACTTCCCGCTCGTGGCAGGCAACGACCCCGCGAGCCGCGCGCTGAACCGGCGCGTGACGCTGATCGTCCAGCGCTGACGCTCACGCCTTTCGCGTGGTCGCCAAGGCAAACGCGCGTCACACCTGCATGGACGGCACATCCTTCATGCAGCGCAAGGCGAACATCGACCGGCTGTGGCGAATGCTCGAGATGCGATAGAGCTTCTCGCGCAGGAAGCGCTCGTAGCCGGCGGTGCCATCCACCGCCACCTTGATCCAGTAGTCGTACTCGCCGGAGACGAGATAGGCCTCCAGCACTTCGGGCAGCGCCGCGAGTTCGGCGCCGAAGCGCGCGAGCGCGTCGTCTTCGTGGCGGTCGAGCGTCACTTCCAGAATCACGATGTCGGCGTAGCCCAGCTTTTGCTGGTTCACGAGCGCGACATAGCCGTCGATATAGCCATCGGCTTCGAGCTGGCGGGTGCGATTCCAGCACGCGGTGGTGGACATGCCCACCTGCTCGGCCAGTTCGGCGTTGGAAAGTCGGGCGTTCTTTTGCAGGGCGCTGAGGATCTTGCGATCCTGGTTGTCGAGCGCTTTGGGCGGGCGTTCACGGGGGCTCATGGCGAAAAAGAATCTTGTACAGGTAGATACAATTCTAGCGGAAGAAGATTCTGTCTATTGGCCGTTTTTGCCTGAAAACCGGAAGCCTATCCACGTAATTCCCCGGTATATTTTCCACATGCCTTCTTGCCTGGCACGACCCACGCGGCCACCTCCCCGCTGTGGGGAGCGCCGCCGCAGCCACGAGCCGCGGTGGTCCGTCAGGGCCGTTTCCGTTGCACCCTGCGGCGGCTACCGGGCGTTGCGCGCGTTCACCACGCAGCCAGCAGTGTCCGGTCAGGCAGATGGCATTTAAAAACCGCGCTTTCGCGCGGTTTTTTGTTGCCCGTTTTTAATACCCGCGACCCCGAGCGCCGTTCGTCACCCCGTCTTCGCCAGCACGCCCCGCAATGTCGATCCAGCTGTATCTCTCTTTTCTCGCCGCCGCGCTCGTCCTTGTCTACACGCCCGGTCCCGTCAACGTGCTCACCATGAGCCAGGCGCTCCACGCCGGCTGGCGCCGCGCGCTGCCCTGCGTCTGGGGCGGCACGCTCGCGGTGCTGCTCCAGCTCGCGCTGACGGCGCTGTGCCTCAATTCGCTACTGCTCATTAGTGAGCATTCACTTACGTTGTTGCGTTGGCTGGGCGCGGCCTATCTGATCTGGCTGGGGTGCAAGCAGTGGCGCAGCCGCTCTTTGACGGGCACGGATGCGCCTGCCGATGCCGACGATGCCTGCCGTCGCGATTTGTTCTGGCGCGGATTCGCGACCTCCGGGCTCAATCCGAAGACCTTGCTGTTCTTCCCGTCGTTTTTCCCGCAGTTCATGAGCGCCGATGCGCCCTGGAGCGCCAACCGTCAGTATTGGCTGCTGGCGGCGACGTTCGCGCTGCTGTTTGCGGGCGGCGTGGCTTCGATGGCGCTGTTTTCGCACCGGCTGCGCCACGTGCTGCAGCGGCCGAGGCGCATGCGTGCCGTGAACCGCCTGATGGGCAGCCTGCTTGTCGGAATGGGCGCGATGATGGCCGGCTTGCGCTGAGCGCGCAGGCGGCGGATGGCTCGCGCGAGGGTGCGCGAGCCGGCTGGCCTGACGCCGGTTTGGCGCGCGGCGGCGCTTAAGGCGAGGGGGGCGATGCGGCCGGCGCTGCAGTCGACGTGGCGGCGGCAGCTGATGGCGTTGCCGAGTCCGCTGCCACGCTCTGGGTGCCGGAGGCCGACGCGAGCGTTTGTGCCGCCGCTACGCTAGCCGACGCCGCCACGGCCGCAGACGCCGCCGCGGGCATCGCCGCATTGTGAGTGGTCACACTCGTCGCGAGCCCCGCAGCCTGCGGGTTTGCCGCAGCCGGCGCCGGCACGCCCATGATCGCCGCCGCAGCCGCAGCGCCGTGGTCGACCGGTGCGGATGCGCCCGGCGCAGAGGCGGCGGGTGCCGGTGCCGCCGTGGCAGGCGCCGGCGCAGACGCGGGCGCAGCCGGTGGCGCTGTCACAACCGGCGCGGCAGGCAGTGTGCTGCCATGCAACACCGCCGCGCCCGTCGCCGCAGCCGCCGCGGCGGCTGCCGGCGCAGCCGACCCGACCGTGGTCGCGGCGGGCGCGGCGCTTGCCGTGACCGGCTCAATGGGCGGCGGCAACGGCGAAATCTTGATCGCGCCAACGCCCGGCACAGGCTCGCTGCGCGCCGAAGCGCTCAAATAGCGCCCCACCAGATCGAAGAAGCGCGAGTAAAACGGGCCCGACTGGATCGTCTCGCTCGAAATCTTCACCATTTCGTCGCTGTTCGAGCGGATCGGCAGCGAAACCGACCCCAGGATCGAGAGCCCGACGCTCGCCGAGGTATCGCTCTTCTTGAGCGCGTAGCCGTTCTGCACGGCGTTCACGTACACCATGCTGGTATTGCTCGCGTCGCCCGGCGTGCAGACGACGTGCACCTCCACGACGATGTGCTGATCCATCGTCGGCTGGAAATTCTTCGTGGCGTCGACGGTGTCGTTGCGCGTCATCGTCGTCATGTAGCCCTGGCTCAGCAGCGCGCGGCGCGACGACTCGCAGGCGTCAGTGCTCGCGTAGTTGAAGCTGCGCGAGAACTGGCTCGGCGCCGTGCTCAGCAGCTGATCTTCCTGGAACTTGGGCTTGGGCGACGAGCACGCGCCGAGCGCAGCAGCCAGCGTCACCGAGACGACGGCGAGGGCGGCGCTGCGAAGCGGGACGGGCAAACGAGGGACAACTTTCAAAAAACGGGACATGTTCGGGGCAAACAGGGCAGCAATGCGGCATTGCATCGGACGGCATGCATTGTAGTTCGGTTCCGCTGCGCACGACCGAACGCTCGTTTTTTCGAGGGATTTCGAAAGCCGGACGAAGGCGTCCCGAAGCTTACATCCCACATGACGAAAAAAAACGGGCTTCCGCCCAACGCGAAAGCCCGTGCCAACCCGGCGCCCGGGACAGCGAGCGGAGAAGAGCACTCGCTGGCGTGCGCCGCAGCCGGGTACCGCCGGCTGTTCCTGTGCGCAGTGCGCTAAATCGTCGGGCCACACTGGCCGCCGCGCCCGCAACGCGGCGTCAGTGTGGGCTCACTTCATCGGTTCGTTCCGTCGACTTACTTCGTGCCGACCGTCGTGAGCGGCTGCCACTTGCCGTTCACGACCTTGTAGACCGTCACGCCGCCGTATTTGAGGTCGCCGTACTGGTCGTAGGCCAGCTCGTTCGTGGTCACGCCCTTCATGTTGGTGGTCTTGAGCGAAGCGAGGTAGATGTGCGGATCGGTCGAGTTCGCCTTCTTCATGGCGGCAAACACGGCGCGCGTGCCGTCGTACGCGTACGGCGAGTACAGTTCGACCGGCTTGTTGAAGCGCTTGGTGTAGCGCTCGACGTAGCGCTTGCCGCCCGGCATCTGGTCGAGCGGGCTGCCGCCCGACGAAGCGAGCGCGCCATCGGCCGCCGGACCGGCGATCTTGATGAGTTCGTCCGAGTGCATCATGTCGGGGCCGATCAGCGTGGCCTTGATCGCGAGCGACTTCATTTGCTTGAGCATCGGCGCGGCCTGGGTGTCGGCGCCGCCGTAGAAGATCGCGTCGGCGTCGGCCGACTTGATGTGCGTGAGGATCGAGCGGAAGTCCACGGCCTTGTCGTTGGTGAATTCCTGCGCGACCACCGTGCCGCCCGCTGCCTTCACGGCCTTGGCGAACTCTTCGGCCACGCCTTGACCGTAGGCCGTGCGGTCGTCGATCACGGCGAAACGCTTGAACTTCAAGTCCTTCACGACGTACTCGCCGAGCACGCTGCCTTGCTGCGCGTCGGACGTGACGAGGCGGAACGTGGTGGGCAGCCCCTGGCGCGTATAGCTGGGCGCGGTGGCCGTGGCGATTTCGGGAATGCCGGCCTTCGCGTAGATCGGCGAGGCGGGAATGCTGGTGCCCGAGTTGAAGTGGCCGATCACGGCCGCAACGCCGTCGTCCACGAGCTTCTGCGCGACGGTCGTGCCGGTGCGCGGGTCGGCCTGGTCGTCGTAGGCGTCGAGCACGAAGCGCACCGGCTTGCCGCCGATGGTCGGGTTCGTGGCGTTCTCGTCGTCGATCGCCATTTGCACGCCGCTGCGGAAGTCCGCGCCGTAGTGAGCCTGGCCGCCCGTGAGCGGGGCGGCGAAGCCGATCTTGACGTCGGTGGCCTGGGCGAGCGCGCCGGCGCTCCACAGGGCCGCGACAGCGGCAAGCACAACGGGCGCGCGCAGGCGCAGATGGGGTTTGCTTGGGTTCATTCTGGTTCTCTCCTCAGTGGTCTACGTTTTTCATGGGCGCAGCCGGGCCCGCACCGCGTTCGGAGCGCGCGGCGTGCCTTTTTGCGCAGGGGTGAAGCAAAAGGAACCGGCCGCCGGATGGCGGTTTGCCGGGCGAAGCCGTTGCGCACGCAACAGCCCCGGGGACGGCCCGGTGGATACGCTAAAATTGCTTGGTTTTCAGATGCTTACAGAAACCTCTACAGTCTCCAGAGAAGGAAACGGCACAGTGGGAATGGCTGGCGGATCCGTACTGTCAGCATAAATATCCAGAAGTGATTGGATTGTATCCAATTCTGGCAGGCAAAAATATTGACGACAACACTTTTTCGTCGGACGGCGTTCGTCCGTCCGGCGCCCACGAGCTCATGACGACAGTGCAGGCCAAGGAAGACCAGCGATCGCTGCCTCAAACGATCCGCGACCAGCTGCGCGACGAGATCCTGCGCGGCGTACTGCCGCCCGGTGCGCAGCTGCGCCAGGAGAGCCTGGCGGAGCGCTTCGGCGCGAGCCGCATTCCCGTGCGCGAGGCGCTGCGCCAGCTCGAGGCCGAAGGGCTCGTGAGCTACCAGCTCAATCGCGGCGCGGTGGTGATCGCCATGTCCACGCAGGAGATCTGCGAGCTGCTCGACATTCGCGCGGCGCTGGAGACCTACGCGGCGAAGCTCGCGGTGCCGAACATGGTGGCCGGCGACATCGACGTGATGAAGCGCATTCTCGCGGCGTACGACGCCGCTTCGTCACCCGCGGAGTGGGCCGAATGCAACCGCCAGTTCCATCTGGCGCTGTGCGCGCCAGCGAATAACGCGCGTCTGCGCAAGATGATCGAGGAGTACTGCCTGAGCACGACGAATCGATATCCGCATCTGCGCATGTCGCTCGATACGGAGAAGAACGAGGTGCAAAGCGATCACTACGCGATCGTCGACGCCTGCAAGCGGCGCGCCGTGGATGAAGTGGTGGCGCTGATCGAGCGGCATATTCTCGATACCAAACGCGAGGTGATGGCCGCGGCGCGGCTGGCTGGTCTGGATAACTAAGCGTTTCTTTTTGCTTTACAGGATGGAAAAACGGCGAGCGCCCCGTGAGGGACGCTCGCCGTTTTCTTCGCAGCAAACTTACGTGTGGAGCGCTGCGCTTACACCGCCATTTCCGGCGGCGCCTGGCGGAAGCACCGCGTGATCCAGCCGAGGTACACGAGGCCGAGTACGAACCAGACCACGCCGAGCACGATGGCGGTCTTTTCGAGGCTGCACAGCAGCCAGATGTCGGTCACGGCGCCGATCAGCGGGAACACCACGCCACCGAGCAACCCGAAGCCACGCGTGCCCGCAGCGCCGCTGAAGTACTGGCGGATCACGCACAGGTTCACCGAAGTGAACGCGAGGAACGCGCCGAAGTTGATGAACGAGGTGGAGGTGGCCACGTCGAGTTTCAGCGCGATCAACCCGACGACACCGGCAATCGCAATGTTGATCGCAGGCGTGCGAAAGCGCGGGTGGATGTAGCCGAAGATCGACTTCGGCAGCACTTCATCGCGGCCCATCGCATAGAGCAGACGCCCCACGCTGGCCTGCGCGGAGATGCCCGAGGCGAACTGCGCGAGGATCAGGCCCGCGAGGAAAATCGTCACGAAGATATCGCCGCCTACCTTGCGCGCGATTTCGAACGCGGCCGAATCGGGGTCCTTGAAGACCGCGCCCGGATGCGCGAGCTGCAGCGTGTACGCGGCGATCACGAAGATCGCGCCGCCCACCAGCGCGATCAGCACGATGGCGCGCGGAATGGTCTTTTCCGGTTCGATGGTTTCCTCGGTGAGCGTGGAAACGGCGTCGAAGCCGAGGTACGAATACGCGGCGATCGCGGCGCCCGCCATCGTGGCCGAGAGCGGCACGTGCGGCTGGAAGAACGGCTGCGCCGTGATCAGGCCGCCCGGGCCCGCGGCCGCGGAGGCGTAGTGCAAGCACAGGACTACGAACATGGCCGCAATGCCGAGCTGCACGATCATCAGCACGATGTTGAAACGCGCCGCGAGTTCGATGCCGACGACGTTCAGCGCACTCGTGAGCACGATGAACGCGACGATCCAGATCCACGTAGGCACGCTCGGGAACGCCGCGCCAAGATACGCTGCGCCGATCAGCCAGATCACCATCGGCAGGAAGAAGTAATCGAGCAGTGTGGCCCAGCCGATCATAAAGCCCAGGTGCGAATTGAAGCTCTTGCGCGTGTAGGTGTAGGCCGAACCCGCGACCGGGAAAAGGCGCGCGAGCTTGCCGTAGCTGAGCGCCGTGAACACGATTGCGACGAGCGCGATGAGATACGCGAGGGCGGCGGTGTCCTGGCTCGCGCCGGCGAGCACGCCGTAGGTGCCGTAGACGATCAGCGGCGCCATATAGGCGAGGCCGAACAGGAGCACGGACGGCAGGCCGAGCGTGCGCTTCAGGTGAGGTTCTTGAGTGCCGCGTTCATGCGACGGCGAGGCAGGCTTCATGATGCAGTTGTCTCCTGGGTGCTGCGGTTCTGGCAGGCATGGGCGAGCCTGGCGCGCCGCGCAGGGCGGCTTGCCGGATCGCTGGTTGCCGGGCTTGTTACCGGGTTTTGCTGCTTGACGCTGCTAAGGCCATTAGCGCGTGCGCGGCCGGATACTGAGCGAGCGACGGCCTTGCGCGTCGTTCTCGTCCGCGAGATTGAGCGCAATGCGTGCGTCGTGCAGATAGCTGTAGTGTTCGCGGCTTTGGGCGAGCAGCGCGCGATCCACCTTCGCGTGCAGCACCGCGTCTTCGTTCTTCAACTCGCAGAGCACGTCGCCGAACGGGCTCACGAGCGCCGTTTCGCCGGGGAACGTGAGGTTGTCGTCGCCGTCGCCGGTGCGGTTCACGAGCGCGGCGAACATCTGGTTCTCCATGGCGCGCGCAACGATCGCGCGGCGATGCACGGGGCCGAATGGATCCATATTGCCGTTCGTGACGACGAGCATTTCCGCGCCGAGCGAGGCCACGGCCCGCGCTGTTTCGGGAAACTCGATGTCGTAGCAGATCAAGAGGCCAACGGTCGTGCCCTTGTATTCGCACACCTCGAAGCGGTCGCCGGGCGTGAACACGCCCACGTCCGTGGCCCACAGATGCGTCTTGCGGTAACGCAGCGCGATGTCGCCGTGTTCGTCGATCAGGACGGTCGTGTTGTAGAAGCGGTCGCCGTCGCGCTCGGCGAGGCCGACCGCCACGCCGATGTTGGCAGCGCGCGCGGCGTCACGCACTTTGCTCAAAGACGGACCGTCGAGCGATTCGGCCACGTCGCGCACGTTTTCGCGGGTGGGAAAGCCCGTGAGCGTGGCTTCGGGGAAGACGATGAGATCGCTGCCTGCGCGGCGTTTGGCCGTAGCGTCGAGTACGCGGGAGAGGTTGGGAGCGACTGCGCCGTCCACGACCGGGATCTGCGCGAGTTCGAGTTGCATGCCTGTCTCCTTCCTTATGTATTACGTAAAGCACCGCGTGGGCGTCTGGAGCGGCTATTATCTCCACGTTATTTTTGTCGAGAAATTACCCTGCAGGGGTACCCTGATCGGAGGACCCATGGAGCCCCTCATGGAACTGGACTGGCAGGACCGTGCGTTCCATCACCATATCGCGACGCTGATCGACGCCCTCGACGGCCCCGACTTCTGGACCCGCATGACGCGTGTGGTCGAGCGCTTCGTCGCGTTCGACAACTGGGTTGCGCTCGTCTTCCGGCGCGACCGCGCGCCGCTCGTATGCGCCGAGTCGCCTATGCCCGACGGCACCGTGGATCTGTTGTTCCGTGCGTATCTGGAGGGGATGTACCTGCTCGATCCGTTCTATCTGAACGCGAGCGAGAAGCCGCGCGCGGGGCTCGTCACGCTCGCCGAAGTCGCGCCCGACAATTTCAGCATGACGGACTATTACCAGCGCTACTTCAAGAGCAACATCATCGGCGACGAAGTGCAGTTCAACGTGCCGCTCGACGAAGCGCGCACGCTGATTTTCTCGCTAGGCGCAAAGCACCATTACACGGAGCGCGATATTGCGCTGTTCGCGATGTTCGCGCCGTGGGTGGTCGCGCTCATGAAGCAGCGGCTCGCGTATGAGACGTTTGCCGAGGGTGTCGCCGAGGCGGTCGCGTCGGATGTGGCCGAAGTCGACAGCGCGGCGCAGCAGGGGCAGTTGAGCGAGGCGGGCTTCGCCAGCCGCATCGAGGCGGTCACGCAGCAAAGCGGACGCGTGGCGCTCACCGCGCGCGAGATCGAAGTGGTGCGTTTGAGCCTGAGCGGCTTTTCCACGCGTGCGATTGCGGAGCGGCTCGAAATTTCGTTCGAGACCGTGCGTGCGCACAAGAAGCATATTTACGCGAAGCTCGGCGTGAGTTCGCAGTCGGAGTTGTTTGCGCTCTTCTACGAGCCACTCGGGCGCGTGGGCGCATGAGCGCCGCGCGCCTTTGACTGCGCGCGTCAGAACTCGACGAGCGCGAAGTCTTCCTTGCCCACGTCGCAGAGCGGGCAGCGCCAGTCGTCGGGCACGTCGGCCCAGCGGGTGCCGGGAGCGAGGCCGTCGTCGGGGGCGCCTGCGGCTTCGTCGTACACCCAGCCGCAGATCACGCAGACCCATTGCTTGAGGCCGTCGTCGGCGCTGGACGCAGCCGTCGAGGCGCTTGCGGGTGCCTCGAGCGCGGCGCCTTCGGGCGGGCTGTCGAGCGCGACGACGAGCGGCGCTGCGGTGCTCTCGCGTTCAGCGAGCTTGCTTTGCAGCGTGGCGAGCAGCGCGGCGGCTTCGTCGGTGGTGAGGTCGATCCAGTACGGGTCGCCTGCGCCGTCATTCAGGCGTTCGGGCGAGAACTGGATTTCGAGGGCGACGCCTTTCTTGTACATAAGCGAAAACGGTTGGCTTGATGCCCCGGACGCGCTGCGCTTACAGGAAGTAGCGGAACAGCAGCGAGGCCGCGATGCCGACAGCGCCGATCAGCGCGAGCATTTGCAGGAGCGAGATGGACTTGCTGGACTTGGTGTTCGAAGCGGCGGGACGGGTGGTGGTGTTCATAGGGTGATCTTGCGGCGGCGTGGGTTGCAGTCTCGATTGCGCCCCGAAAAATCGCCATCATCGGCATGACGGCGGCAGAGCGCGGCGGGGGAGTTTCGCACGATTTCGCATCGACGGGGGCATTTGCGCGGCGGCTGTGCGCACGCGCCGCAGATTTCGCCCCCGGCAACCTGCGCCGCACAGCGGGACTGATTATCGCCGCTAATGCGGCCCGGATTCCTGAGCGCACGGAGATGGTTTATTTCGCAGGCGTTGAGAGAAGCCGCTCACAACTGCAGCCAGCGCCGTTCGACATACGAAAACAGCCAGCTGACCGGCACCGCGCAGGCCATGCCGATGGCGACCTGCGCCACGCGAAAGAGCGCGACGTCCCACACCGGCCCGTTCATGGGCACGAGCAGCACGATGGTGGTGGTGATCGCGCCCAGTCGCGCGGCGGTGCTCACGCTAAGGCACCAGCAGCCGATGATCACCACGCTCACGGCGACGAGGTAGGCCGCGAGATTTTCCGGGCCGAACGCCGCCGTTGCGAGCCCCACCGCGCCGCCCGCAATCGCGCCGATGAACTGGTCGCGCGACTGCGCGAGCGTATCGGCGTAATCGTGCTGGGTCACGGCAATCGCCGTGATCGCGGCCCAGAACGCCTGTTCGGTGTGGAGCGCGCGGCCGATGCTGTACGCGAGACCTGCCGCGCAGACGGCGCGCAGCGCCATGAGCGTGCCTTGCGCGGCGCGGCTCCTGAGCGGCAGGCGCTTGAGCGCGCCCAGCGCCGATTGCTGGAGTGAAGTGAGATAGGCGTAGAGGTTGTCTTGTGGGTCGTGCATTGCGCGTGATCGGTCGTAAGGAAAACGTGAGGCCAGGCGGGCGCGCTGCCAAGCATATCAAGCCGTGTTTGCCGTGTGCGGATCGTCGGGCAGGCAATGCATGCGCAACGGCTTCGCCGCGTGGCGCAGGTCGCGCTCGACGGCGCGCCGCGCGCCTTGCGCGTCGCGGCGCTTGAGCCGGTGCATGAGGCCTTCGTGCGCATCGTCGAGCGTGCGCGTGAAGTCGGCGTCGTCGAACAGCAGGTTCGAGATCGGGCCCACCTGGAGCCACACCGTTTCGATCAGATCCACGAGCAGCGCAGATCCGCTCGCGCGATAGCGAATTTGATCAAATTCTCACGCATGCAAAAAAGGCGCGATGCCATCCAGCATCGCGCCTTTCTACAGCCAAAAAAACCGTGCGTTACTTCCTGTCGATCGAGATCGCTCCCGGACCCGTTACCGCGAGTGCGAGCAGGCCGCCGGCGATGCTGATGTTCTTGTAGAAGTTGATCATGTTCGCCATTTGATCGGCGCCCGTCATGGTCCAGAAGTGATGGCCGATGAAGGCGGTCGCAACGGTATAGATCGCGAGCAGCACGGCGAGCGGCCGCGTGTAGAAGCCCACGAGCAGCAGGATGCCGACCGCGAACTCCATGATCACGGCGATGACGGCCGACAGCATCGGCACGGGCGCGCCCACGTGCGCCATGTAGTCGACGGTGCCCGAAAAGCCGGTGATCTTGGACCAGCCGAACAGGATGAACAGGGAAGTCAGCAGAATGCGCGAGACCAGCAGCACGACGTCGTTGCCCGGCCCGAACAGGTTGTATCGCATGGTTTTTCTCCGAAGAAGTTTTAAGCAGTTCACTACGTATCAGTTCGCGCTTTGCCGGGCGGCGGGCCGCTCTCAGTGAGCGGACCGCCGCGCGCCGGACTGCGCCAGCATAACCTCAGGCGCAACGCCGAAGTCAGGACCACAGCTCCGACACTTCGATATTACGCAGATCGAACACCAGGACCTCTGCATCGTGTCCGTCGCTGAAGCTCAACTCGCGCTCGGAACGGATGCGCGCGCCATCGCCTTCGCCCAGTTCCACGCCGTTCAGCTTCACGCTGCCGCGCGCCACGTGAACGTAGGCGTAGCGGTCGGCGCCCACTTCGACCTTCGCCGTTTCCGCGCCGTCGAGGCGGCCGGCATACACGCGTGTGTCCTGGCGCAGCAGCAGCGAGTCTTCGGCGCCGTCGGGCGAGAGGATCAGGCGGAACTTGCCGCGCTTCTCCTCATCGGCGATGTTCTTCTGCTGGTAGCGCGGCTGCGCACCCTTCACGTTCGGTGCAATCCAGATCTGCAGGAAGTGCACCCCTTCGTCGGCCGAGTGGTTGAACTCGCTGTGCGCGACACCGGTGCCGGCGCTCATCAGCTGCACGTCGCCGGGGACGATCACCGAGCCCGTGCCCATCGAGTCCTTGTGCTCCAGCGCGCCTTCCAGCACGTACGAGAAGATTTCCATGTCGCGGTGCGGGTGCTTGCCAAAGCCGCGAGCCGGGGCCACGCGGTCGTCGTTGATCACGAGCAGGTCCGAGAAGCCCACTTGCTTCGGATCGTAGTAGTTGGCAAACGAAAACGTGTGACGCGAGCTGAGCCAGCCATGTTCACCGCGGCCGCGTTGGTCTGCCTTGCGAAGTTCGATCATTTTCGTCTCTCTGTGTGAATCGTTTCGATTCAGTTGACTGGTTGCGATGAAAGAATTTTAGGTCAATCAAATCGACTTGAATCGACGTAAAATACGACTCACTGTCACATTGAAGTGGACAATCGGAATGCAACTCGACGACATGCGGATCTTCGTGAATACCGTAGATGCGGGTAATTTTACGGCGGCAGCCCATCGGCTGCGGCTTTCCAAGCAGTTCGTGAGCCGGCGCGTGGCGGCGCTGGAGGCCGATCTGGGCGCGCGCCTGCTCGTGCGCAACACGCGCAAGCTGGCGGTCACGGACCTCGGCCAGGACTTCTACGAGCGCGCGAAGCGCATCCTTGCGGACGTCTCGGAGGCCGAGCAGGCCATGTCGGACCGGCGCAGCGAGCCCCGCGGCCTCCTGAAAGTGAGCGCGCCGATGTCGTTCGGCATGGCGCACCTTTCGCCGCTCGTCGCCGAATTTCTGCGCGAGCATCCGGACGTGCGCTTCGACATGGATCTGAGCGACCGCACCGTCGACGTGATCGGCGAGGGTTTCGACATGGCGCTGCGGATCGGCCGCCTCGCCGATTCCACGCTGGTCGCGCAAAAGCTCATCGACGTACGCATGATCGCCTGCTGCAGCCCGGGCTACCGGCGCCGGCGGCGCGCGCCGCAAACGCCCGCCGAGCTCGCGCAGCACGCCTGCCTGCCGTACGGGCAGCAGGGCCGCGCGCCGTGGGAATTCATCGTCGACGGCGTGCGCACGCCTTTCGACGTGCACGGGCCGCTGCGCGCGAACAACGGCGAAGTGATCCGCGACGCGGCCATTGCCGGGCTCGGCATCTGCTATCTGCCGGACTTCATCGTGGCGGGATCGGTCGATGCGGGCTTGCTGGTGGAGGTGCTGGAACCGTTCATGCCGCCGCCCAACGCGCTCCATGCGCTGTACCCGCAGCATCGTGAAGCTTCCGTGACGATCCGCGCATTCACGCAATACCTGCGCGAGCGGCTGGCGGCGCGTGCGGCAACTGCGCGTGGTGGGGCGCTTTGACGCAGCAAGCCTGCGGCCCTTGCAGAAGGGCCGTTGCGCCTGCATCTAACGCTTAAGCTTCGTGAACGCATCATGACAGCGCCGCCGCGTGAGGCGCATTGTCGCAGTTTCGTTGTATGCTCACCGCCCCGAGGGTTGCTCGGGCCGCGCGATGCGGGCGCGGAACCCCCATGCCGGCGGGCTTTGACGGACGCTATGGGGTCCGATAGGCAGGGTTAATACCCGCGATCAAAGCAACCAATTTTTCAAACGGACGCGGTTCCCGTAATCTTCGTCCATACCTTTTCCCAACCCAGAGCGAGGAAACAACGCATGTCTCTCATCAACACGCAAGTCAAGCCGTTCAAGGCAACCGCATACCACAACGGTAAGTTCGTTCCGGTCTCTGAGGAAAACCTCAAGGGCAAGTGGTCGGTTGTCGTGTTCTACCCGGCCGACTTCACTTTCGTGTGCCCGACGGAACTCGGCGACCTGGCTGACCAGTACGCAGAATTCCAGAAGCTGGGCGTTGAAGTCTACGGTGTGTCGACCGACACGCACTTCACGCACAAGGCATGGCACGACACGTCGGACACGATCGCCAAGATCAAGTATCCGCTGGTCGGCGACCCGACGGGCGCAATCACGCGCAATTTCGACGTCGTGATCGAAGAAGAAGGCCTGGCACTGCGCGGCACGTTCGTGATCAACCCGGAAGGCGAGATCAAGCTGTGCGAAATCCACGACAACGGCATCGGCCGTGACGCCAAGGAACTGCTGCGCAAGGTGCAAGCTGCTCAGTACGTGGCAGCACACCCGGGCGAAGTCTGCCCCGCCAAGTGGACGCCGGGCGCTGAAACGCTCAAGCCGTCGCTCGACCTCGTCGGCAAGATCTAAGCGTCGCTGTGCAAATGCGATCGCCCTGATCGCATGACGCCGAAGTCTGACTAGCTGTATCCCCGGGCCGCGCCCACGCGGCCGCGGCCCGGGTGCCCTGTTCGCCTCTCGACGCCATAAGCGGAACGGCGAAATTGCCAGGCAATACTTAGAATTCCCCCGCTTCTTCTCTAGCCGGAAAAAAAGCCATGCTCGACGCCAACCTCAAAGATCAACTCAAAAGCTACCTCGAAAAAGTCACGCAGTCGATCGAGATCGTTGCGTACCTGGACGATGGCGAGAAGTCGCAAGAACTGCAGCAACTGCTGCAGGACATCGCATCGCTCTCGAATCGCATCTCCTACGAAGAACGCCGTGGCGCCGCAGCCGGCGACGCGCGTACCCCTTCGTTCGACATCAAGCGCGCGAATTCCGACGTGAAGGTCACGTTCGCGGGCATTCCGATGGGCCACGAATTCACGTCGCTCGTGCTGGCGCTGCTCCAGGTGGGCGGCCATCCGGTCAAGCTCGAGAACGACACCATCGAACAGGTGAAGGCGCTCGACGGCGCGTTCTCGTTCGAAGTCTATATGTCGCTGTCGTGCCAGAACTGCCCGGAAGTCGTGCAGTCGATCAACGCGATGGCTGCGCTCAACCCGAACGTGCAGATCGTCACCATCGACGGCGCGCTGTATCAGGACGAAGTCGAGAAACGCCAGATCATGGCCGTGCCGACCATCTACCTGAACGGCGAAGTGTTCGGCCAGGGCCGCATGGGCGTGGAAGAGATTCTCGCGAAGCTCGACACCGGCGCCTCGTCGCGTGCCGCCGAGAAGCTGAACCAGAAGGATGTTTTCGACATGCTCATCGTCGGCGGCGGCCCCGCTGGCGCCGCGGCTGCGATCTACGCGGCGCGCAAGGGCATCAAGACCGGCGTGCTCGCCGAGCGCTTCGGCGGCCAGGTGCTCGACACGATGGCCATCGAGAATTTCGTCTCGGTCACGGAAACGGAAGGGCCGAAGTTCGCCACGGCGCTGGAGCAGCACGTGCGCGCCTATGACGTCGACATCATGAACCTGCAGCGCGCCGATGCGCTCGTGCCCACGGGCAACGGCTTCGAAGTGCGCACGCAAAGCGGCGCGACGCTGCGCGCGAAGAGCGTGGTGCTTGCCACCGGTGCGCGCTGGCGCAATGTCGACGTGCCGGGCGAGCAGCAGTACAAGAACAAGGGCGTGGCCTACTGCCCGCACTGCGACGGGCCGCTCTTCAAGGGCAAGCGCGTGGCGGTGATCGGCGGCGGCAACTCGGGCGTGGAAGCGGCGATCGACCTGGCCGGTATCGTGAGCCATGTCACGCTGCTCGAATTCGGCGCGCAACTGCGTGCGGACGAAGTGCTGCAACGCAAGCTGCGCAGCCTGCCGAACGTCACGGTGCACGTGAATGCGCAAACCACGGAGATTTCCGGCGACGGCCAGAAGGTTACGGGTCTCGCTTTTCTCGAACGCACGTCGGGCGAGAAGCGTCATCTCGAACTCGAAGGCGTGTTCGTGCAGATCGGCCTCGTGCCGAACACCGAGTTCCTCAAGGGCACGGTGGCGCTGTCGAAGCACGGCGAGATCGAAGTGGACGCGAAGGGCCAGACGTCGGTGCCGGGCGTGTTCGCTGCGGGCGACGTGACGACCGTGCCGTTCAAGCAGATCGTGATCGCCGTGGGCGAAGGTGCGAAGGCATCGCTCGGCGCATTCGATTACCTGATCCGCTCGTCGGTGGAACAGGAAGAAGACGCGAAGGCGGCGCCTGTGGTCGCCTAAGCAAAGGGTTGTAGCAGTCTCTCTTTACGCCGGCTCACGCCGGCGTTTTTTTATGGTTTCGCGAGATGAGGCGGCTCAGTCCTGCACGAGCGGGCTGCCATACGGGAAGTCGGTCGCCGGTTCCGCATGCTTTTGCCGATGGGCCTGGCGCAATGGCTTGAGCACGAACACGGCGAGCAGGGCGGAGACCGCCGCCATGCCCGAGGCGAGCATGAATACCGAGTGCCAGCTGCCGGTTGCCGCGGTGATCACACTCGTGAACGGCACGAGCAGCGCGGCCGTGCCCTTCGCGGTGTAGAGCAGACCCGCGTTGGTCGCGGCGAACTTTGGACCGAAGGTGTCGCCGCAGGTGGCGGGAAAAAGGCTGTAGATCTCGCCCCATGCGAAGAACACGATGCCCGTGAGCACGACGAACGCCGTCGGGCTGTGGCCGTATTGCGAGAGCAGCACGATGCCGATCGCCTCGATGCCGAACGCGACGAACATCGTGTTCTCGCGGCCGATGCGGTCCGATACCCAGCCGAAGAAGGGCCGCGTGAGACCGTTGAGCACGCGGTCGATGGTGAGCGCGAACGTGAGCGCAGGCAGCGTGAGGCCGAGCAGCGAGACGGGCGCGTCGTGCAGGCCGAAGTCCTTCGCGATGGGGCCGAGCTGCGCGGTCGCCATCAGGCCGCCTGCGGCCATCATCACGAACATGGCGTACATCACCCAGAAGATGGGCGACGCAACCACCTCGCGCGGGCTAGCGTTGTAGACGGCGCTCGCACTCTGCGCGACCTGCTTCGCCGCGTGTCCCATTTGTCCGATGGCGCGTTTCGCTGCCGCGACGCCGTGCGAGGCGGGCGCGCTGAGCGCGAAGCCGAGCACGAGCACGACGATCCCTTGCCCCAGACCGAACCAGAGGAAGGTGGATTCGTATCCGCTGCTCTTGATCATGTTGGCGATCGGCACGACGGTCGCCGCCGAGCCGGCTCCGAAGCCCGCCGCCGTGATGCCGGCCGCGAGCCCCCGCCGGTTCGGAAACCATTTGAGCGCGTTGCCGACGCAGGTGCCATAGACGGCGCCCGCACCGAGCCCGCCGATGGCGGCCGCGATATAGAGCACGGGCAGCGACGCGGCGACCGAATTGAGCACCCAGGCAATCGCGCACAACAGCCCGCCGCCCACGACCACGGGACGCGGCCCGTACTTGTCGACGAGCCATCCTTCCACGGGCACGAGCCACGTTTCGGTGACGACGAAGATCGTGAACGCGACCTGAATCGCGGCGCGCCCCCAGTGATACTTCTCGTTGATCGGAGTGACGAACAGCGTCCAGCCGTACTGCATGTTCGCGATCATTGCCATGCAGATGACGCCGAGCACGAGTTGCGTCCACGGCGACGCGAATCGCGCCGCCCCTCCTTGCCGATGCTCCATGTGTGTCTCCGGTTTCTTCGAATGAATGGCCATCTGCGAAGCGCGGCGGTTGCCCGGATCGCAGTCACGGTTCCTGTCGTTTAGCTGACAGTCGTTTACACAATATGTGATATATCAATGAAGTCAAGCGGAAGACATGTCAGGGCTTCTACTAGCTCCGGGCATTGATGAGTATGGTTTTTGAAAGTTTTCCACCGATGCGGCCGGAGCCAGAAAAAAAGCCCGCCGGCTAGGCCGGGCGGGCCGAGGCATGCGCGAGATAGCGGAAATCGCGACATGTGATGTCGTTATAGGTGAAAGCTTTTGGTAATGTAAGGGGAAATGTTTCTAAAGCCTTTCAGATTGATTTGAGTGAAAGGTTGGCCGCCGGTTTGGCGCGCAAGTTGGCGGCCCGGCAGGACGCGAGGTCGTGCAGCGTGCCAAACTGGCTGCCGGCGGGTCGACACCGCCGATCGAGGAGACGAATCATGCAGCGCGAAACATTCATCCGCAGCCTGGCTGAGGAAGGCTTTCCCGAGCCCGTCGTCGTGACGCGCGAAGCCGGCGTCACGGAGGTTCATTCGCATCCATTCGAAGCGAAGGCGCTGGTCATCGAGGGCGCACTGCACATCCGCGTGGGCGACGAGGAGCGGCTCTACAAGGCCGGCGACGTGTTTCATCTCGCCGCCAACCTGCCGCACGCCGAGCGCTACGGGCCGCAGGGCGTGCAGTATCTGGTGGGGAGGAAGTGAGGGCGGGGCGCCTATGCCGCGAGGGGCCGACGCTCCGAGAGGTCGGTGTTTGCTGCGGCTTCCTCCAGATCGTAGTCGCTCTGGAGGTTCATCCAGAACCGCGGTGCGGTGCCGAATACGATCGACAGACGCAGCGCGGTGTCAGCGGTCACGATGCGCGCGCCATGACGATTTCGTTGATGCGCCGCGGCGGTACTTTCATGGCTCGCGCCAGCGCGTTCTGGCTCATCTCCATCGGCGTGAGGAATTCCTCCTGCAGCACTTCGCCGGGATGGCGTTTCGGAGTTTTTTCATAGTCCGCACCTCAGTGGTAGTCGACGATTTCGACGTCATGGGCGTGGCCGCGACTGCGCACCGGACCAGATGAGTGCCGTTTCCTTGTCATGGAAGTTTTGGATCGCCATGCCAAAACATAACGCCGTGCGTCATATGACGCACGGCGTTATAGTCGACCAAAGTCCGTTCGCGTCAAGCGAACCTGGAAATGCGACGCGCTCCCTTACCCCCGCACCGCGATCTCCCTCTTCCACCCCGCAATGATCTTCCCGGCGAGCGCGTTGTAGTCGCCGTCGAAGTGGTGATCGCCGTTCGTTTTGACGACGTCGATGCCGGTATTCACGAGCGCCGGACACAGCGTGTCTTTCTCGCCCGCACCATACACGCATTGCACGATCGAAGGCGGCACCTTCGCGAGTTCCGGGCGCACCTGCAGTGCCTTGTCGCTGGCGGGCATGCCGAGCCAGCCCGTCACGCGGATCTGGAAGTCGGCGTCCGGCGCGAAGCCGAGCAGCGACATGTACGACACCTTCGCGCGCAACGCGTCGGGCAGACGGTTGTAGGCGAACGGCATCACGTCCGCGCCGAACGAGTAGCCCACCAGCGCGATGTGCTGCGCATGCCAGCGCGAGCCGTAAGTCTTCAGCACGCGGGCGAGATCGTGACTCGTTTGCTCGGGCGTCCTTTCGCTCCAGAAGTATCGCAGCGCGTCCCAGCCGATGACCGAAATCCCCTGCTTTTGCAGCGCTTCTGCAATCGTCTTGTCGAGATCGCGCCAGCCGCCGTCGCCCGAGATCACCACCGCGAGCATGTCGGTGGGGTGCGCCGCGGGCAGTTCGACGAGCGGCAGGTCCGACACGTCCTCTTCGCTTTCCGTCACGACGCGCAGGTGATTCGATGTGAGCGCAACTATCTTGTCGGCGTCGGCAACGCCGGGGGCGAAGGTGCGCGATGCACCAGGACCCGTTGCGCGCGCATCTTTCGTCGTCACGCCCTGCTCGAAGAAACCGGGCAGGCCATTGCCGCGCGAGAGCGTTGGATCGGCCGCGCAGGGCGCGAAGCGCGCGTCGAGCTTCGCGGCCGGATCGAGCGACACGGCGCCCGCCATCGTGTTCGCGGGCGCCTGCGAGAGCATGTGCTGTGCGATGAGCGCACCTTCGCCGCTGCCGATGGCGATCGGCGCGTAGTACTCGCTGGAGCCCAGCTGGCGTTCGAGCTGGTGGCTCAGCGCTTCGGCGTCACTGTAGAGCTTGTGGCAGGTCTCGTTCTTCACGGCGGTGAGGTTCTGCGCATAGCGCTCCGTATCCACGCCCACGACGAGCGCGCCATGCTGCGCGAGCGCGTCGGCGCGCGTCTGGTCGGCGGCGCTCCAGTGCTTGTCCGCCGAGAACAGCACGGTGAAGCCGCGCATCGCGCCAGCCTGTTTCGTCACCGCGACTTCGCCGTAACGGCCGCCGGAAACGTGCATCGTCGCGGCGGAGGCGGGCGTCGAGGCGGGCGTCGAAGCCGCGTTGGCGTGAACCGCGCAAAACGCGAGCGCAGCGGCGCCCGCTGCCGTGCCTGCGATGCGCGGCAGCCTGGGAATACGGAATGTCATGAGCGCCAGCCTCCTGCCAGCAGCGATAGATCGGCGAGGGTGATGAACACGCTGATCGAGCCCGAGGCGGCCAGATAGCGTGGTTCCCAGCGCGGCGCGAACTTGTTCTTGAAGCCGCGCAGCCCCCGGAAGTTATAGAAACGGCCGCCGAAGCGCCAGATGAAGCCCGCGAGCCGGTGCCACGACGACGCGAGCGGTGAGGGGCCCATGCCCGAGAGCGGCGCCATGCCGAGCGAGAGCGACTGGTAGCCGGCGGCCTTCAGATGCAGCGCGAGCTGCGTGAACAGATACTCCATCGCATAGGGCGAGGCACCCGGCAGATGGCGCATGACGCCCACCGTCGCGTCGGTGTTCAGATCGGTCGTCATGAAGGTGACGAAGGCGAGCGGCTCGCCGTTCTGGCGAATGAGCAGCACGGACTGCGCGGCGAGATAGTCGTCGTCGAACGCGGCCACCGAGAAGCTCTTCTCGCGCGCTTCGCGGTCCTGCAGCCAGGCGTCGGAGATCGCGCGCAGCACCGGCAGGCTCGCGCCCATCTGCGTGGGCTCGATATGCTCGATCGAAAAACCGTCGCGTTCGCCGCGCTTGAGCGCGTAGCGCAGATGCGCGCGCTGCGGACCCCTGAGATCGAATTCCTGCAGCATCACGCGCGCTTCCTCGCCGAGCTTCATCAGCGTGAGGCCGGCGTCGAGATAGAGCGGCAGCGCGTCGGCGCGTACCTGATAGAACGCCGCGCGGCCGTTGTGAGCATGGGCGAGCGTGACGAATTCGCGGATCAGCGCGGGCCACTCTTCGCGTGGGCCGACCGGATCGTGCAGCGCCGCCCATGTGCGGCCGCGCTTCGCGTACATGAGGAATGCCTTGCGCGAGGCGGAGAAGAGGAAGCTCTTGTCGCCCATCAGCGCGAGTCCCGCGTCGCTGCGCTCCTGCGCGCGCACGATACGCGCGGCCTCTTCGAGGTCTTCGCTCGGGGGCATCACGAAGCGGCCGGCGGCGGGGCGCAGCAGTTGCCACAGCGCGAGCGCGGCGGCGAACACGCCGGCGCCGAGCGTGGCGCGCAGCGCGCGCGGGGCGCGGCTGTGGAAGGCGAATTGCCACCAGAGGCTTTGCGAGTACTGTACGTCGCGGAACGCGAACAGCAGCACCCACACGGCGAGCGCGATCACGCAGCCGACCGAGGCGAGCCAGGCCGGCGTGAAGCGTTCGGAGAACATCGACGAGTGGCGATTGAAGCGCTTGCGCGTGCCGAGGAGCAGCACGATCAGCACGCCCAGCACGCCCGCTTCGACGAAGGCAAGGCCCTTGGCGAGCGAGAGCGCGAGGTTGGCCACGGCGATCACGAGCGCGAGCCACCAGGCGGCGTCCAGACGCCGCAGCAGACCGCGCGCGACGAACAGGAGCAACACGCCGAAGAGGCTGCCCATCAGTTGCGAGCTTTCGAGCACCCAGAGCGGCACGATGGTTTGCAGCAACGCGATGCGCTTGGAGAACGCGGGCGTGGCGCCCGAGATCACGAGCATGCTGCCGGTCACGAACGTCACGATGGCGAGGAAGAGCGGCGCGAGTTGCGAGACGCCGTCGGCGCCGCGCTTCGCAAAGCGGGCGCTGAGCGGGGTCTTGAGCGCGCGCCCCTCGAATACGGCGAGCACCGCGGCGGCGAGCGCGAGCGGCGCGCCGAAGTAGATCGCGCGATAGGCGAGCAATGCGGCAAGCACCTTCGACGTGGGGACGCTCGGCCCGAGCGCGTAGACCATTGCGGCTTCGAACACGCCGATGCCGCCGGGCGTGTGGCCGATCAGGCCGAGCAGCATGGCGGCGCAATACACAGTGAGGAAGTCAGTGAAGCCGAGGAGCGCATGCGGCATGACCGACCAGAGCGCGAGCCCGGCGCCAACCACGTCGAGCGCGGCCAGCAGCAGTTGCGCGACGAGGTCGCGCCGCGCCGGCACCGCAAAGCGCAGCCAGGCGCGGCCGAACGGCTCGATCTCGCGCGCGCTTGCGGGGCAAAGGATGACCATCACCGCGCCGCAGCCGAGCACCACGCCGCCAATCAGGCGCAGCTCGTCGGGCGAGAGGTGCAGCAGACCGGAGAGCGTGCCGGCGGCGCCCACCATGCCGAGCGCGGTCATGAGCACGAGGGCGAGGGCGAGCGTGACGCTCGTGAACACCGTCATGCGGCCGATCTGCGCGGCGGTGACGCCCGCGCCGCCATACACGCGGCAGCGCACGGCGCCGCCCGTGAGCGCGCCGAAGCCGGTGACGTTGCCGAGCGCCGAGCCGGCGATCGCGCCGGCCCACAGCGCGCCGCGCGAGACGCGCGCGCCGAGGTACCGCAGGCCCACGGCGTCGCGGCCGACCAGTGCGACGAAGCTCACGGCCGTGGCGGCGAGCGCGCCGACCCATTGTGCCGGCGTGAGCGTCCAGAGCTGGCGGATCACCGAGTGGTAGTCGACCGTGCGCGAGAGGTGCTGGAACACGACCAGCAGCAGCGCGCAGATGCCGAGCGCGAACACCGGCGCGACGAAGCGCTGCAGGTGCAGGGCACCGGCACGGCGGCGCAGCGCCCCGAGGGCGCGCGCCGCGCGCGAAGAATGCGATTGAGACATGGATCGGTCTGGTGGCTCTCTGCGATGTCGCCGTATCGACTGTTACAGCTTCCCCGGCGGTGACATCGTGTTTATTCGCGTTTTGCGCTTACGTTCTTTCGAGGCCGGTTCTCGCGCACCTCGCGCGCGAACCGGAAATTCGAGCCGAATCGTAATCGTTCGGAAAGGACTAGTTAAGCTCAGCAAACGCATAGGACTACCCGCCGGTTGACGCCCCGGTGCAAGAAACCGCTATTGGGTGCGGATCAATTCGGCGCGATGGCGCGCCGTAACTAGTGGATTTAATTAGGGAATAATCTTTTCGTGATTGATGTTTGCAGAACCTGATTAACAGATGGATTGAACGGCAAGGTAATCGTTAAGTTGTGAGTAATGGGCGGGCGTTTGTCGCATACTGAAACACGCGCCGATCAGGCCGGTTCGCCGCAAGCCTTGCGTGGCCGGCGTTGCAGGCGGGCGCTTCGTGATTGTTTCGCAGCCGGAGATAATGTTTGGGCTGTTAGTCAGGCGCTTCCTGAAATCGCTGTCACTAATTCGAGACAGCTTGTTTATTCCTTTTACAATGCGCGACGGGCGAGTTAGTCTGCTTTGGTCAAGAGTTGTTTTACTGCGCCGGGAGAATGACGTGAAAAGACTAGCCTTGACTTCCCTTTCGCTGGCCGCGCTCGGGGTTGCCGGCACGGCTCAGGCACAGACCAGTGTGACGCTGTACGGCACGATCGACACGTCGATCACCTACGTCAATCACGCCGACGGCAGCAAAAACCTCTGGACGCTCGGCAACAGCAGCTTCGGCAATCTCTCCGGCTCGCGATGGGGTTTGAAGGGCGCCGAAGATCTCGGCGGCGGCCTCAAGGCGATCTTCCAGCTGGAAAGCGGCTTCAACCCGTCCACCGGCGCGCTCGCGCAGGGTGGCAGGCTGTTCGGCCGACAGGCATACGTGGGCTTGACAGCCGAGCAGTACGGGTCGCTCACGCTCGGGCGGCAGTATGACCCGCTCATCGACCTCGTGCAGGGCATCACGGCGGACAACTATTTCGGCTCCGTGTTCGCCACGCCCGGCGACGTCGACAACTACGACAACAGCTTCCGCGTGAACAACGCCGTCAAGTACACCACGCCCGTTTGGAGCGGCCTCCAGGCTGCGGCGATGTACTCGTTTGGCGGCATTGCGGGCTCGACAGGCGCCGAACAGTCGTACTCGGCGGCGGTCAACTACACCAACGGTCCGCTCGCACTGGCGGGCGGCTACTTCTACGCGACCAACAGCCAGGCCGTGAACGGCATTCGCACCGGCGGCTGGACGAGCACTTCGGACGGCACCTTCGACGGCCCGATCAACTCCGGCTACGCTACGGCACACTCGCTCACCATCGCGCGTGCGGCGGCGCAGTATCAGCTCGGCCAGTTCACGCTCGGCCTCGGCTACAGCAACGCGCGCTACTCGCCGGACGGCAGCTCGGTGTTCCGCGAGACGCAAAAGTACAACACCGGCCAGGGCTTCGTGAACTATCAGCTGAACCCCGCGCTGCTGCTCGGCATTGGCTACAGCTACACGCACGCCAATGGCGATACGTCGGCGAATTACAACCAGGTGTCGCTCGGCGCCGATTACAGCCTCTCGAAGCGCACCGACCTCTATATGACGGCGGCCTGGCAGCATGCGAGCGGCGATACCGGCAACGGCACGGGCGGCTCAATGCCGGCCGAGGCTTCGGTCGGCTCGTATGGTTACTCGGGCACGTCGAACCAGACCATCGTGAACCTCGGGCTGCGGCACAAGTTCTGATCGCGTGCTTCGACTTATGACGACGCCGGATGCGCCAGTTGGGCGGCGCATCCGGCGTTTTGGCGTTTGCGGCTCTGGCTTAGCCTCAAAGCGCATCAAGCGCCAGGGCTTCGCACATCACGCCTCGCGCGAGCGCCGGAGCGTGAGCAGCGCAAGCCAGGCGGCGAGGCGCTCCATACCGCGCCGCACGCCCGCAAACGGCGGCTGCCAGGCGCTCGTGATGCTCACGCGCGCCGGCAAGGCGGCCTCGGTGCTGAGCCAGATGCGCTCGCCACGCTCGAGCCGAAGCGTCTCGCCCGGTTGCAGCCAGTGGTCGTAGGGCGAGCGGGCGCGCGTGACCCACACCTGGGCCACCTGAACCCGCAGTGTGGCCGACGCATTCACGCGCCAGGTGATCGTGCGCATGGGCGGCACGGCAAAGTGGACAGACTGGACGGGCAACGGATCGTCGAAACGGTCGGTTGCGTCCGCAACGGCATGCAGAGCGGGTTGTGAAGCGGTCAGTGAGGCTGCCTGAAAAGCGTCATCCATCGTTTTCTCCAGTTTTTGGAGCCGACGAACGGAGCGCTGTCACCCAGAAAAACAAAAAGCCCCGTCGATGCCGGCGGGGCTTGTGATTTGCGTGACGACAGACTGCTAGTACGCACACCATCCCCGTGGAATACCCGTATGGGTTTTCCACGGATGATTCATCGTGTTTGCGATGACGAGGTGGGTGAAGGAAGTGTGCATGGGTCGAGTGTGCGGGGTGCCTCGCAGCGCTGTCAACCTGAAATACTTAAATGGCATTGGCGGCCGTAGTTTGTGTTGTGTGCGAGTCTCGTGCGCGCCTTTGCACGACGCGATCGTGCCCTTCGATGGCATACCCCCTTGCGGGCAACACCGGTTTCTCACTAGGATTGGTTGTTTTTCATGGAGATCCGGTCGACCGCGCCCACAATGTGGGAGCGCACCCCTGATAAGCCCCCGCCGCATCGAAGTGTCGTGTGGAAACGACTGCATCTGATATATCACATACAGAATATTGATTTTTGTCGCGACGCAGCATATGATTGAGTTATTCGATTACTCAATCATGCGGAGCTTCAAATGGATTTCGTTTCTCTCGCACTGTTCAGTGCAGCGGTTGTGGGTCTGGGTGCAGCTGCTACGGTCATGATCGCCAGGTGGCTGCCGCAGTCTGCCATTGAGCAGGCCGCGCAGCATGGCCGGTACGCTGGTTTGGGCGAAGCGCCGCGCGCCAGGGCCGTTCGTCGTGCACAATTCGGTCCGCGAATCCGTCCGCAGGTCGGAAAAGAGGTAATCAATGTCGTCAGAACAAACTGAAGTTGTAGCAAGCCGGGAAGCGGCGCCGCTCAAGCTGGCGCTGCAGCCCATCAACGCCACACTGAGCCTGCGCGATCAGGCTTACGCCATGCTGCGCCAGGCCATTGCCGACGCCGACATCTACCAGTCGCGCGAGGAAATCCGGCTCGACGAGCGCGTGCTGAGCGAATCGCTCGGCGTGAGCCGCACGCCGGTGCGCGAGGCCATGACGCTGCTCGAGCAGGAAGGCTTCCTGCGCATGGTGCCGCGCCGCGGCATCTATATCGTGCGCAAGAGCAAGCGCGAGATCGTCGAGATGATCCAGATGTGGGCCGCGCTCGAAAGCATGGCCGCGCGCCTCGCCACGATCCACGCCACCGACGAGGAAATCGCGCGGCTGCGCCACATGTTCGACGACTTCCGCGACAGCACGCCTGCCGAACACATCGCCGAGTACTCGGACGCCAATATCGCGTTCCACCAGGCAATCGTCGAGCTTTCCCGCTCGCAGATCATCCTCGACACCATCAAGAACATCTTCGTGCACGTGCGCGCCATTCGCCGCATGACGATTTCGCAGAGCGACCGGGCTTCGCGCTCGATCGTCGATCATCTGCGCATTATCGAGGCGCTGGAGAAGCGCGACACCGAACTGGCGGAAAAGCTCGTGCGCCAGCATTCGCTCGATCTCGCGGTCTATGTCGAGAAGAACTGCGATTTCCTTGACTGAGACGGACACCTAGCGCCGCGAATTCAGGGCAAAACGGGAGACCTTCGGGTCTCCCGTTTTGCGTTTACGTCCCTTCACGCCCATTCAGCACGCGTCGGCTGAACGACCTCCGACAGCCGACTTTATGCGCATCAACCCTTGGCATCCCTGACCAACTCCTGTTGCCAGACAGCATCCTTCACACGGAATCTGGCATATCAGATGCAGCAAATGCTCGGGGTTTTCCCTCTTGTGCGCCGCATCAACACCGTCGAAGTTGCGCCAAGACCATGCTGGATAAGGCTTCGACGCGATTCTAATGGCATTCCCGATGGGCAATTCCCCTCTTGCTTCGTTCTGATATATCACATACCGTATTGTTTAAGGACGCAGATGACGCGCCATCGCGCGAAACGCCTCTGCCCACGCAACCCCACCGATTTTCGAAAACTCGCCCGGCCACGATTAGATAAGGAGACATGACATGGGCAAGGCATTGAACGGCGTGCGCATCCTCGATTTCACGCACGTGCAGTCGGGACCCACCTGCACGCAACTGCTCGCCTGGTTCGGCGCGGACGTGATCAAGGTAGAGCGCGCAGGCGCCGGCGACATCACGCGGGAGCAGCTGCGCGACCTGCCGGACGCGGACAGCCTCTACTTCACGATGCTCAACGGCAACAAGCGTTCGCTCACGCTCGACACGAAGAACCCGCAAGGCAAGCGTGTGCTGGAACGGCTCATACGCGACTGCGACGTGCTGGTCGAAAACTTCGCGCCGGGCGCGCTCGAGCGCATGGGCTTCAGCTGGGAGCATATACAGACGCTGAACCCGCGCATGATCGTCGCCTCGGTGAAGGGCTTCGGCCCCGGCCCCTACGAGAACTGCAAGGTCTACGAGAACGTCGCGCAGTGCGTGGGCGGCGCAGCGTCGACGACGGGTTTCGACGATGGCCCGCCGGTCGTCTCGGGCGCGCAGATCGGTGACAGCGGCACGGGTCTGCATCTCGCGCTCGGCATCGTCACGGCGCTCTATCAGCGCACGCACACGGGGCGCGGCCAGAAGGTGCTCGCGGCCATGCAGGACGGCGTGCTCAACCTGTGCCGCGTGAAGCTGCGCGACCAGCAGCGGCTCGAGCGCACCGGCGTCATGAAGGAGTACCCGCAGTATCCCAACGACGGCTTCGGCGAGGCCGTGCCGCGCGCCGGCAATGCGTCGGGCGGCGGCCAGCCGGGCTGGATTCTCAAGTGCAAGGGTTGGGAGACCGATCCGAACGCCTATATCTATTTCATCGCGCAGGCGCCCGTGTGGGACCGCATCTGCAAGCTGATCGGGCGCGAGGAGTGGATCGACGATCCCGACTACGCCACGCCGAATGCGCGCCTGCCGCGCCTGAAGGCGATCTTCGACGAGATCGAGCACTGGACCATGCATCGCACGAAGTTCGACGCGATGGCCGTGCTCAACCGCTACGACATTCCGTGCGGTCCGATTCTCTCGATGAAGGAGATCGCCAGCGACGAATCGCTGCGCGCGAGCGGCACGATCGTCGAGGTGGATCACCCGGTGCGCGGCAAGTACCTCACGGTGGGCAACCCGATCAAGCTCTCGGACAGCCCGACCGAAGTCACGCGCTCGCCGATGCTGGGCGAACACACCGACGAAGTGCTCGCCGAATTCGGCTACACGAAGGACGAGATCCACTCGCTGCGCGCTTCTGGCGCCGTTTGAAACCCAGGAGGAAACATGGAAACGTGGATGCGTTTGATGGCGAGCGACGGCAGCATCGTGTTCGGCCGCGTCGAGAACGGTTACTTGCACGAATACGAAGGACTCGATCAGCCGGTGCCCACTGGGGCGGTGCTGTCGCTGCGCGCGCTCACACCGCTCGCGCCCTGTGCGCCCGGCAAGGTCGTCGCGCTCTGGAACAATTTTCACGCACTCGCCGCGAAACTCGAAAAACCGGTGCCCTCGCACCCGCTTTTTCTCATCAAGCCGGCGGCTTCGGTGATCGGCTCTTCGGAATTGATTCGGCGTCCTGCTCACTATGCGGGAAAAATCGTCTTCGAAGGCGAACTCGGCATCGTGATCGGCAAGCGCTGCCGCGACGCGAGCGTCGAAGAGGCCGAGTCGGCGATCTTCGGCTATACGATCGTCAACGACGTCACGGCCGCGGGCCTCATCACCGAGAATCCGCACTTCCCGCAATGGTGCCGCGCCAAAGGTTTCGATACGTTCTGTTGTCTGGGCCCGGCGATCGTTTCCGGGTTCGACTGGCAACGTGCGCGCGTCGTCACGAAACTCGATGGCGTGGAGCGGCAGAATTATCCGCTCGACGACATGGTGTTTTCGCCGGCGCAGCAGGTGAGCCTCATTTCACAGGACCTGACGCTCGAACCCGGCGACGTGATTGCGTGCGGCACCTCACTCGGCGTAGGCTCGATCGTTGATGGCGCAACGGTCGAAGTCATCATCGAAGGGATCGGTACGTTGAGCAATGCGCTGGGCGCCGCGCCGGCGCCAATCGAGTCGCTCGCTGCCGTCGAGGGCGCGGCTTGACGCTCTAAAACCAAAGACGCGCGCAGCAGCGATGACGCGCGAGGAGGAGAGATGCCGGAGCAACTGGCTGGCGACCTGGCGTGGCTGGGCGCCGGCGCGCTGTTCGCATGGCTCGGCTGTGCATTTGCACAACTGACGGCGCTCGCGCCGGTGCGTGCGTGGCCTTTGTCGCGTTCTCGCGCCGCGCTGCGCTGCGCCAGGCGCGCTGGTGCGCCGCACAAACATCGGCTCGCCTTCGCCATTTCGTTCGCATTGCTGCTGACCGTGCCCCCTGGCGTGATCGCCGCGGGCTGGATGCATGCGCCCGACGCGACGGTTGCAGTCGAAGCCGGCGTGCTGGGCGGTTTGTGCCTGGCTGGCCGGCGCGACCTCACGCGGCGCGCGCGGACGGCGGCGCTGCTGGGCGGGGTAGCGGGCGCGAGTGTCTTGATCGGCGCGTTCGCTGGCTACGTGCTGCAGCCCGAGCGTAGTGCTGGCGAACGTGTGGCACTGTTCGTTGCGGCGGCAACCGGCGCGCTGCTGACCGGCGGCGCGCTGAGTCTCTTCAGCCGTGGCGCGCAAGCGAGCGGCGCGGCGCGCAGGCGCGTGCCGTTCGGCCGCGGCGACCGCGTCATGCATGTCATCGCGCTGCTGCTAGGCGCGGCGCTCGGCTATGGATTCCTGAGCGCGCGTGAATCGCCCGATTTCGAAATCTCCGTGCTGGTCGCGGCGAGCGTGCTGTGCGCGGCGCTGGGCGCGCGGTTCATGAACGGCGGCCGGCGGGCGCGGCTCGCACGCACGGGCGCCGTCGAGGCGTCACCGCCGCGCGAGCCCTTCAGCGCGACATTCAACGCAAGTTTTGCGGGTGTGCCGGACGAACTGCTGGTCGCGGCCTGCGGCGGCGGCGCGTTCGAACCCGCCTGGCTGGCCGCGAGCGACCCGCCACAGGGCGGCGCGGGGCGCGCCGGTCATCACGCGTCGCAGGACTTGCCACGGCGGCGGCGCAGCCGGGGCGGCCCACTGCGTCAGCGGCAAGGGCCGCACTGACGTCGCAACGACCATCCTGCGGGACCAGGGGAAAACAACAGAACGCGCACTGCGACGCGAACGATTAGTCATGCATGATGGTTCGTGTAAAAACCATCAAACCTTACTTATGCAAACTCGATTCTGACACTTTTGTAATGTTCTCGATGAGCGCCGCGCCTTCCTCCATGAGGAAGCGCTTGAACGCGAGCGCGACGGGCGGCAGGCGCTTGTTTTTCCGATGCACGACGTACCAGTTGAGCATGACCGGGAAGCCTTCGACGTCGAGCACGGTGAGGTGACCGACCTGCAATTCGAGGCTGATGGTATGCGCCGAAAGAAACGCGATGCCCATGCCCGCGATCACGGCCTGCTTGATCGTCTCGGTGCTCTGGATCTCCATAGCGATCTTCAGGTTCGTGATCTTCCCGGCGAAGCCTTCTTCCATCGAGTTCCATGTGTCCGAGCCGCGCTCGCGCACGATGAACGCCTCGTTGGCGAGGGTGCTGAGCTTGATGGCGCGCTTGTTGGCGAGCGGATGGGTGGGCGCCGCAACGATCACGTACGGGTGGGGCGCAAACGGCTCGTTGATGGCGTCGGTCGCGTGGGGCGGACGCACCATCACGGCGAGATCGGTCTGGTTGGTGGCGAGCTGCTGGAGCAGCTGCTCGCGGTTGTGCACGGAGAGGTTGAGCGCGACGCCCTTGTAGCGGCGCGTGAACTCGGCCAGCAGGCGCGGAAAGAAGTAATCGCCGGCGCTAATGACGGCGACGTTGAGCTTGCCGCCCGAGACGCCCTTCAGCTGGCTCATTGCCTCGTCCACTTCGTGGAACTGCTGCATGATCGCGCGGCTGTAGTGCAGCATCTCCGTGCCCGCGGGCGTGAGATAGATCTTCTTGCCGAGCTGCTCGAAGAGCGGCAGGCCTGCGTGGTCTTCGAGCTGCCGAACCTGCGTGGAAACGGCCGGCTGGGTGAGATGCAGCTCTTCCGCAGCACGCGAAAAACTGAGGTGGCGCGCCACGGTCTCGAAGACCTTGAGCTGGCGCAGCGTGGCGTTTCGCATCGTCATGGCCGAACCATAAAGGATACTGAATCCACATAATAACAAACTTTAATTGTGAGTAATTCAGCAATCACCCTAGCATAAGTTGAAAGGAGTCCGAATGCCGCGCAAAGCGCTCGAAGCTACGTTCGGGTTAACGCTCGGAACTACGATTTCATAAGGGACAACACGTAGAAAAGCCCTTGTTTCACGATGTTTTCAGGGGTCTGACGTAATGCCAGGGTGAATGAGGATTGACGGATTTTCATTCCGATTTTTGATTCACCCGGCGAATAAAAAACACAGCGTAGCGAAGTGAAAAGTTAAAACCATAAGCCTCAATTTATGCAGACCCGTAATCATGCAGGCTGCAATGAATAGATAGCGGAGACAAGCGATATGAATGCAATCGGTCAGAGGAGCGAGAGCGGTCCGTTCTGGACGAACCGCTGGTTTCAACTGGTGGTGGGCATGCTATGCATGGCGCTCGTTGCCAATCTGCAGTACGCATGGACGCTGTTCGTCGCACCGATGAACTCGCGCCACCATTGGGGCCAGGCGGAAATTCAACTGGCGTTCTCGATTTTCATTCTGACCGAGACCTGGCTCGTGCCGGTGGAAGGCTGGCTGGTCGACAAGTTCGGCCCGCGTCCGGTCGTGGCGGGCGGCGCGGTTTGCGCAGGCCTCGCCTGGGTGATCAACTCCTACGTCACGACGCTGCCGATGCTCTACGTGTCGGCCGTGATCGCGGGCATCGGCGCGGGCGGCGTGTACGGCACCTGCGTGGGTAACGCGCTCAAGTGGTTCCCGGACCGCCGCGGCCTCGCCGCGGGCCTCACGGCCGCGGGCTTCGGCGCCGGCGCCGCCGTGACGGTGATTCCGATTGCGAACATGATCACGCGCTCCGGCTACGAGCACACGTTCTTCTTCTTCGGCGTGCTCCAGGGCGTGTCGATTCTCGTGCTCTCGTTCCTGCTCGTGAAGCCCGTGACGCGCCCCGTCGCCGTGGCAGGCCGCCGTCTCGTCTCGCGCGTCGACTACACGCCGGGCCAGATGGTCAAGCAGCCGGTATTCTGGGTGATCTATGTCTGTTTCGTCGCGGTGGCCGCCGGCGGCCTGATGGCAACGGCGCAGATCGGCCCGATCGCCAAGGACTGGGGCCTCGCCCGCATTCCGATGACGGTGTTCGGCATGACGCTGCCGCTCCTCACGCTCACGCTGTCGATCGACAACATCTGCAACGGCTTTACGCGTCCGCTGTGCGGCTTCATCTCCGACAAGATCGGCCGTGAGAACGCGATGTTCCTGATCTTCGTGGGCGAAGGGCTCGCGCTGCTCGGCATGATGCAGTTCGGCACGAACCCGTATGCGTTCATGACCTTCGCCGCGCTCATCTTCCTGTTCTGGGGCGAGATCTTCTCGATCTTCCCGGCCATCTGCGCGGACACCTTCGGCAGCAAGTACGCCGCATCGAACGCCGGCACGCTGTACACCGCCAAGGGCACGGCAGCGCTGCTCGTGCCGGTGGCCTCGGTGCTGTCCGCTACGGGCGGCTGGAGCGCGGTGTTCATCGCGGCCGCGGTCATCACGATCGCGGCGGGCGTGAGCGCCAAGTTCTTCCTCGCACCGATGCGCAAGCGGCTGATCGAGCAGAGCAGCGAAGGCAGTGACGCGAGCAACGAGTCCAACGTCACGCTGGCCACGAATACGGGCGCGGGATTGCCGCACTGGTCCAACCAAAGCGGCGAATGAGGCGCGCGGGCCCGCCATGTCGATGAACGTATCGCTCCAGCAGCTCAAGGTATTCGTCGCGGTGGCGCGGGCGCGCAGCTTCACGCGCGCCGCGCGCGAGTTCGGGCTCACGCAGTCGGCGGTGAGCCGCTGCGTGCGCGAACTGGAAGAAGCGGTCGAGCTCAAGCTGTTCGACCGCACCACGCGCCAGGTCGAGCTCACGCTTGCGGGCAGCGGCTTCGAGCGGCGCATCGGCCGCTTGCTCGACGAGATCGAGATGGCGCTCAACGAAGGCCGCGACGCGCACCAGGCGCATAGCGGCGTCGTGCTCGTGGCCAGCAACCCGGTGCTTTCGTCGACCTGGGTGCCCGCCGCGCTCGCGCGCTGCGCAGCGGCTTTTCCTTCACTCACGCTGCAACTGCAGGACTTGCCGCAGGCGGCCGTGCTGCAGGCGGTCGAGCAGGGCGAGGCCGATTTCGGCGTGATCGCGGAAAGCGTGCCGTTCGCGAGCGGCAACCTCGACGTGCAGCCGCTTTCGGCCACGCCGCTTTGCGCGCTCTTGCCCGCCCACCATCCGCTCGCGCTACAGGGGGCGCTGCGATGGGACGATCTCGCGCGGGAACCGCTCGTCACGCTCAATCGCGACGCCGGTTGCCGCGGCGCGGTGATGCGTGCGCTGGACGGTCTGCGGCCTGAGGGGAGGCCGCTGCAGGAGTTCGCGCACGTGGCGGGCGTGGCGCGCATGGCGCAGCTCGGCATGGGCATCGGCGTGTTGCCGGTGTGCACGGATGGCGCGCGCGGGGGGCACGCGCAGCGTGCGGGCGACGTTGCGCACGCAACGTGTCACTGGCCCGTGCCCGCGGGGCCGCTCGTGACGCGCTTGCTGCATCCTGTGGTGAACGTGACGACGATGCTCGTGCGGCGTCGCCATCGTTCGCTGCGGCCTTGTGCTCAGGCGGCGTGGTCGCAGTTCATGCCGGACGGGCCAGTCGCGGACGGGGCAGTGGCGGTCGGTTCGGACGCACCGGCCCCATCGCCGGATAGCGAGGCGCTGCCGCAAACGTCCATCGACGGCTCGCCGATGCGTGGCTCGAACGGCACGCCGATGCGCGTCGCGTTGCGCGGCGCCGATACACCGCCGCCGCTCCAGGTGACCCGCACCCACGCCCGCATCGAATAGCGCGCGTTTCTTTCTTCTGCAAAGCAAAACGGATCGCTCGAAGCGATCCGTTTTTGTTTTTCCGGCACCGGAACCGGCACAGAAAAAAGGCGGCGCACGCGCCGCCCCTTCGCGATGACTGACGTTACGCCGGCTGCATCGCCATCCGCTCACGCTGCTTGACCAGCGCAAGGACGGTATCGATCGCCGGCGTCGGCTCGCCGACCAGCCTGCCCATTTCCTGCACGACGGTGATCAGCGGATCGATCTCCATCGGCCGGCCCGTTTCGAGGTCGACGAGCATCGAGGTCTTGTGTGCGCCCACCGCGCCCGCGCCGTCGATGCGACGCTCCACGTCCACGCGGAAGTTCACGCCGAACTGCTCGGCAATGCGCTTGCCTTCGAGCATCATGGTGCGCGCCACGGCGCGCGTGGCCGGGTCGCTGGTGATCACGTCGAGCGTGGCGTGCGTGAGAGCGCTGATCGGGTTGAAGCAGAGATTGCCCCACAGCTTGAGCCAGATTTCGTCGCGGATGTTCTCGCGGATCGGCGCCTCGAACCCGGCGGCCTGCATGGCTTCATGAAGCTGGACGATGCGCGGCGTGCGCTCGCCCGAAGGCTCGCCGATCGGAAACTTCTTGCCGTACACGTGGCGGATCACGCCAGGCGCGTCGATTTCGGCGGCCGGGTAGAGCACGCAGCCAATCGCGCGCTCGGGCGTGAGACGGTTCCATTGCGCGCCGTCCGGGTCGATGCTTTCGAGCCGCGTGCCCGCGAACTTGCCGCCGTGCTGGTAGAAGTACCAGTAGGGAATGCCGTTGGTGCCCGTGACGATGGCCGTGTGCTTGCCGAGGAGCGGCTGCATCGCGTCGATCACGCCCGCCACCGAATGCGCCTTGAGCGTAATGATGACGACGTCCTGCACGCCCAGTTCGCGCGGATCGGACGTGCAGCGCACCTTCGCCACGTACTCCTCGCCGTCCATCAGCAGGCGGGCGCCGTTCTCGCGCATCGCGGCCAGATGCGGGCCGCGGGCAACGAAGCTCACGTCGGCGCCGGCGCGTGCGAACTGCACGCCCATCATGCCTCCAATGGCGCCCGCTCCAAAGATGCAGATCTTCATGTTGAAACCCCAATGACGTTGAAAACCGCTTGTCCGCAGGGCGTTTCGCAAGCGTTGGGGAAAAGCTGCCCGCTCGCCGCGACCCCGGACGATGGTTTGAGCATAGGGGGTGCTGTCGATTAACGACAGTTAAAGTTTCTCGCGAAAATCATCAAGAGAAACTTATGGATGAAGGACGTGTGACCAGGCTGTTCAGGCGCGCCGCACGAGCAGAAAACTTACGCCGATCAGGCCGAGAAATGCGCCGCAGGTACGATTGAACCAGCGGCGCACGGTGGTGCGGGTGAGCCAGCGGCCGAGGTACATGCCGGCGAGCGAGTACAGCGCGATGGCCACGCATTCGAGCACGAGAAAGCTCGCGCCGAGCACGCCGAACTGCGGCGCGATGGGCCTCGCGACATCGACGAATTGCGGCAGGAAGGCCGTGAAAACCAGAATCGCCTTGGGGTTGCCCGCCGCCACGAGGCACTCGCGCCACGCGAGGCGCGCGAGCGAGGCGTCGCTATCCATGCTCTCGCCGATGGGGTTGGCGTCGCTGCGCCAGAGCTGCACGGCGAGCCACACGAGGTAAGCGGCGCCCGCGAGCTTGATGACGAAGAAGACCGCCTCGGAAGCGCGCAGCACCACGGCCAGACCCGCGGCCGCGAGCGCGATCATGGCGGCGAACGAAACGAGCCGGCCCGTACCGCCAACGAACGCGCGCAGGAAGCCGTGCCGCGCGGCCACGTTGATCGAGAGGAGATTGTTCGGCCCCGGTGCCATGTTCAGTGCGAAGCAGGCGGGCAGAAAGAACAGCCAGGCGGTGAGGGACATGATGACGCTCGAAAAACGTTAGCGCCGTGCGCGGCGCGCGGGGAATTGCGCCATTCTAGCGCGCACCGCGCGAACCGCCTGGCCGCTCAATGGAAAACCGGCAGCATGAGAAAGAGCTTGATGGTGATGGCGTTGGCAATGTCGATGAAGAACGCGGCCACCATCGGCACCACGAGAAACGCCAGATGGGAATGGCCGAAGCGCGCCGTGACCGCCTGCATGTTTGCAATCGCCGTCGGCGTAGCACCGAGGCCGAAGCCGCAGTGGCCCGCCGAAAGCACGACGGCGTCGTAGTTCGCGCCCATCACGCGGAACGTCACGAAGATCGCGTAGACCACCATGAGCAGTGTCTGCGCGACGAGGATCGTAAACACCGGCAGCGCGAGCGCGGCGAGGTCCCACAGGCGCAGCGTCATGAGCGCCATGGCGAGAAAGAGCGCGAGGCTCACGTTGCCGATCAGCGCGACGGCGTGCTCGGCCACCGGCCGCCCGATGAGCGAGAGCCCATTGGCGAGCAGCACGCCGACGAACAGCACGCACACGAAGGTGGGCAGTTCGAACGCGGTGCCCGCGATCAGCCCGGAGAGCGCTTCGCCCACGGCGAGGCTGATGGCGATGAGCGTGAGCGTGTTGATGAACGCGCCCGGCGTGGTGGGCTGCTCGGCTTTCGGCTCCTCGAATGCGTAGGGATCGGGTGTCGCCGCGCCGCTGGCGCCGGACGCGGCGTCGCCGCCCTGAGCGTCGATGCGCTTCATGAGGTGCTGCGCGACGGGCCCGCCGAGAATGCCGCCCATGATCAGCCCGAAGGTGGCGCACGCAATGGCCGCTTCGGTCGCGGACTGCAGCCCGTGATGCTCGGTGAACACCGCGCCCCATGCGGCGCCCGTGCCATGCCCGCCCGCGAGCGAGACCGACCCGCCCAGCAGCCCGAACAGCGGATCGACACCGAACGCCATGGCGAGCGAGATGCCCAGCACGTTTTGCAGCACGAGCAGGGCGACCACGACGGCAAGAAAGCGCACGAGTACCGGGCCGCCGTGTTTCAGGTTGGCGAGGTTCGCATTGAGGCCGATGGTGGCGAAGAACGCCTGCATGAGCGGCGCCTGCAGCGAGGTGTCGAAGACCACGTCCATGTGCGCGAAGCTGTGCAGTCCGAACACGATCAGCGCGGCGACGATGCCGCCTGCCACGGGTTCCGGTATCGTCCATTTGCGCAGGACCGGCACGGCGGCGACGAGCCACTGGCCGACCAGCAACACGAGCGATGCGACGACGAGCGTTCCGTAGACTTTGACGTTCATGGCGAGTGTCCGGCGGGGCGAAGAGGGGGCCAGGCTGGCGGCGCATCTTTCGCGCACGGTACATCAGGCGCCTGCGCGTTGCGCGCATGGTGCGCAGCGCGGCGCCGGCCACGTTGCTTGCACGAAACGGGGCCCCACGCTTAAATTGGCAGACATTCACAGGTGCAAAGCCGCCGCCCATGCAGGACGAATACCCTCGCATTTCCCCGTTCGCCACGATGGCGCGAGACCGTACAAGAACCGGAGAAGGTCATGAATGGGAGCACCGTTGCTGATCGCGAGGCAGCCGGGCGTGCCGCGCGCGAGCGCTCGAAGCGTTCGAGCCACAAGGAAACCGGCACCATCAAGCGCGATCCGCTCGCATTGCTGCGCTCGAGCAGCGAAGGCCGCGTGCCGAACCTCGTGCAGTTGCGCTACGGGCGCATGATCGTTTCGCCCTTCACGTTCTTTCGCGGCAGCGCGATCCTCCAGGCGCACGACCTCGCGGGTGTGCCCAACACCGGCATGGCGATGGAGATTTGCGGCGACGCGCATCTGCTGAACTTCGGCGCCTTCGCCACGCCCGAGCGCCAGCTCGTGTTCGATCTCAACGACTTCGACGAGGTCGCGCCCGGGCCGTGGGAGTGGGACGTGAAGCGCCTCGTGGCGAGCTTCGTCGTGGCGGCGCGGCACATGCGCTACTCGCGCGGCGCGGCCGAGGAACTGGTGATGACGGCCGTCACCAGCTATCGCGACCGCCTGCGCCAGTACGCGGAGTACGGCGCGCTCGATCTCTGGTACGACAAAATCACCTTCGACCGCATGGTCGAAACCGCGCTCACGCCCGAAGGCCGCCGCCTGATCCGGCGCGGCATGGAGAAGGCCGCCAATCGCACGCACGAGAACCTGCTCGAAAAGCTCGCGGAGCGCGATGGCGACCACTGGACGATTCACGACGCCCCGCCCGCGCTCTTTCACGTGCACGGCGTCAACACGCTGTTCGAACCCGAAGACGACTGGTTCACGCTCGGTGACTGGCGCACGCTGATCGAGCCCATGTACGAGGATTACGCGAAGACGCTCGCGCCCGACCGGCGCGAACTGCTCGATCACTTCGCGATTCAGGACCTGGTGTTCAAGGTGGTGGGCGTGGGCAGCGTGGGCACGCGCTGCCTCGTGATGCTGCTCGTCGATCATCACGAGAAGCCGCTTTTCCTGCAAGTGAAAGAGGCGCGTCGCTCGGTCGTTTCGCAGTACTTCAAGTCGCCTTCGATCAAGCACGAAGGCGCGCGCGTCGTGCACGGCCAGCGGCTGCTGCAGGCCGCGAGCGATATCTTCCTTGGCTGGACCACGGGGCCCAACGGGCGTCATTTCTACGTGCGCCAGTTGCGCGACATGAAGCTTTCGGTCGATCTCCAGCTGCTCGACAGCACGCTGCTCTGCGGCTATGCGCGTTTGTGCGGCTGGGCGCTTGCACGCGCGCATGCGAAGTCGGGCAGCGCCGCCATTGAAATCTCTTCGTACATCGGCCGCAGCGACCAGTTCGCTGAGGCGCTCACGGGCTACGCGTTCAGCTATGCCGACCAGGTCGAGCGCGATTACGACGTGTTCCTCAAGGCCGCGCGCAGCGGCGCGATCGTCGCGCGCAGCGACGACGACATGGCCGCCGATTTCCGCGTTTGAGCAGAGCCTGAATCGAACCGGCAGGCGAAGCGCGCAGCCGAACGCGCTATCCTTGCGCTTTTCTTTCATCGCGCCGCGCATGAGCCTCGTACGCATGCCCGGCATGCGCCCCATGCGTCTACGTCATATCGAAGTCTTTCACGCGATCATGCGCACCGGCTCGCTCTCCAAGGCGGCCGAGTTGCTGTGCGTTTCGCAGCCCGCGGTCAGCAAGGTGCTCGCGCATTCGGAGCGCAGCGCGGGCCTCAAGCTCTTCAGCCGCGCGCACGGCCGCCTGCAGCCCACGCGCGAGGCCGAGTTGCTGTTCGCCGAAACGCAGAAGCTGCAATCGAACCTCGACAGCATTCGCGATCTCGCGCGCAATCTCGCGCTGCGTCCGCAAGGGCTGTTGCGCATCGGCTGCCTGCCGAGCCTCGGCATGAGCCTGATACCGGCCGCCGTGCAGATGTTTCGCGCGGGCTATCCCGAGGTGTCGCTCAGGATCCAGACGCGCCACACGGCGGAACTGCTCAACGCGCTGCTCACGCGCGAACTCGATCTGGGCGTCGCGCTCAATCCGCCCGCGCGGCCGGGCATCGCCGCGGTCGAACTGGCGCGCACGGCCGTGGTCTGCGTCGGGCCGCCCGACGACCCGACGCCGGAACACGCGCCGCTCGCGTTGCGCGATCTCGTCGACGGCGACTGGATCAGCATCGGCAACGTCGATCCGCTCGGCGAGGCGATCGGCAACCTGCTCGAAGCCGAAGGCGTGGACGACCGGCTCGCGGCCGTCGAGGCGCAGACGTGGCACGTCGCGCGCGCACTCGCGGCGCGCGGCATCGGCCGCGTGCTGCTCGACGAACTCAGCGCGCGCGGGGCGGGCGAGCCGGTGGCGATCCGGCGCGTCGAGCCGGCGCTCACGGTCGGCGTGTTCGCGATGTGGCGCGAAGGCGGCATGGACTCGCAGGCAGGCAACGCGTTCGTGGAAGTGCTGCGTGGCTGCCTCGCCGCTGCCTGCACGGCGTGGAAGGCTCAACCGAAACCAGGAGGCAACGATGAGTGATACGGAACCACGCAAGATCGCATTGGTGACGGGCGCGGGCAGCGGCATTGGCCGCGCGTGCGCGCAAAGGCTGCTGGCCAACGGCTTTGCCGTCGTGTTGGCGGGCCGGCGGCCCGCGCCGCTCGAAGCGCTCGCGAGCGAGGCCCGCTTGCGCGGCGAAGAGGCGCTGGCGGCGCCTTGCGACGTGACCGACGCGGCGGCCGTCGAGGCGCTCTTCGAGACGATCCGCACGCGCTACGGACGGCTCGATCTGCTCTTCAACAACGCGGGCCGCAACGCGCCGGCCGTGGACATCGACGAGCTTTCGGTGGACGACTGGCGCGCCGTGGTCGATACGAACCTCACCGGCGTGTTCCTGTGCACGCGCGCGGCGTTCGGGCTCATGAAGCGGCAGACGCCGCGAGGCGGGCGCATCATCAACAACGGCTCGATTTCGGCGCACGCGCCGCGGCCGTTCAGCGCCGCCTACACGACGACCAAGCACGCCATCACGGGCCTCACGAAAACCGTTTCGCTCGATGGCCGGCGCTACGACATCGCGTGCGGGCAGATCGACATCGGCAACGCGGCGACCGAGATGGCCGAACGCATGGCCCGCGGCGTGCCGCAGGCGAACGGCGAGATCGCCGTCGAGCCGCTGATGGACGTCGAACTCGTGGCCGACGCGCTGCTGCACATGGCGCAGCTGCCGCTCGAAGCGAACGTGCAGTTCATGACCATCATGGCGACGAAGATGCCGTTCGTGGGGCGCGGCTGAGTGCGCAGGCCGGGCGGGCGCTGCCGCACGCCCGGCCGCCACGTCCCGTATACTGGCCGCTGAACCACTACGACGCCCGAGCGCCCATGTCTTTGCCCCCGCGTCCGGACGACGATCCCCGTCCCCAGCCGCCCGAATGCCCCGATAACGGCGACTGCTGCCATAGCGGCTGCGACCCCTGCATCTTCGATCTGTACGACGAGGAGTACGGCCGGTACCGCGCCGCGCTGGCCGCGTGGGAAGCGCGCGAAGCCGAACGGCAGGCGCAGGCGAAAGCCCCGCGCAAGCGAGCCGCAAAACCGGCTTCGCCAGCGGCCGCGCCGTCGGGCGGCAAGCCCTCGCGCTGAACTGCCTACTGCCTGCCGCCATGACCGAATCCATCCTCGTTGCCAACGCTCCCGTCCTCGATGCCGCCGCCCTCGACGCGCTGCAGGCGTTCGTCGAGTGTCATCCACGCCTGTTCGTGCTGACCGGCGCGGGCATCAGCACGGATTCGGGCATTCCGGGCTACCGCGACGAGAACGGCGCCTGGAAGCGCTTGCCGCCCATCACGCTGCAGGAATTCCTCGGCTCCGAAAGCATGCGGCGCCGCTACTGGGCGCGCAGCTTGATCGGCTGGCCCACGGTGGGGCTCGCGCAGCCCAACGGCGCGCACCGCGCGCTCGCGCGCCTCGGTGCGGCGGGCTACGCGCGCACGCTCGTCACGCAGAACGTGGACGGCCTGCATCAGCGCGCGGGCAGCCGCGACGTGATCGAGCTGCACGGCAGCATCGCGCACGTGCATTGCCTCGACTGCGGCGCGCAGTATTCGCGCGCCTCGATCCAGCCGGAACTCGAGGCGCGCAACCCGGCCATTGCGGGCGCGAGCGCGGAACCCGCCGCCGACGGCGACGCCCATCTCGACTTCGACGGCGCCAATGCCTTCCACGTGCCCGCGTGCGCGGCGTGCGGCGGCATGCTCAAGCCTTCGGTGGTGTTCTTCGGCGAGAACGTGCCGCGCGAGCGCGTCGCGAGCGCCTCGAACGCGCTCGACGAGGCCGACGCCGTGCTCGTGGTCGGCTCCTCGCTCATGGTCTACTCGGGCTACCGCTTCTGCGCGTGGGCGCAGCAGCGCGGCAAACCCGTGGCCGCGATCAACATGGGCAAGACGCGTGCCGACCCGCTCCTCGCCCTCAAGCTCGAAGCTCCCTGCGCGGCCGTGCTCGACGCGCTGGGTGCGCGCCTCGCCTCCTGACACTTCACGACCCCACGGAACCGACGACATGCTGACCACGCTAGCCGACCTCGAAGCGCACTACGGCACGCCGCACGAACGCGCGTTGCGCAAGGAAATCGATCACGTCAACGCGGATTACCGGCGCTTCATCGAGAGTTCGCCGTTCGTCGTGCTCGCCACGGGCGGTCCGGAAGGTCTCGACTGCTCACCGCGCGGCGATGCACCCGGCTTCGTGCGCATTCTCGACGAGCACACGCTCGCGTTGCCCGACCGGCCCGGCAACAATCGCGTGGACAGCCTGCGCAACGTGATCGCCTCGTCGCAGGTGGGGCTGCTGTTCATGGTGCCGGGCGTAGGCGAGATGCTGCGCGTGAACGGGCGTGGCCGCGTGAGCACCGACGCCGCGCTCGTCGCGAGCTTCGCCGTGGATGGCAAGCCGCCGCGCTCGGTGCTCGTGGTCGACGTGGAAAGCGTGTACTTCCATTGCTCCAAGGCCATCGTGCGCTCGAAGCTGTGGGACCCGTCGCGCCACGTCGAACGCTCGCACCTGCCGGGCGCGGGCGAAATGCTGCGCCGCGTGAACGAGGAGCAATATGGCGAGACGTTCGACGCCGAGACTTACGAAGCCGGGCTCGCCGAGCGCATCAAGAACTCGCTGTACTGAGTGAACAACCGACCGAACGCCGACCGAACGCCGAAAGACAGCATGACGATGAACGACCCGCAAGCCGCCCAACGCCTGTCCGCGCCCGCCGCCGAGCGCAACGCCGCGCCGATCCTGGAGGTGCTGCGCGGCGCGCTGCCCGCGCGGGGCACCGTGCTCGAAATCGCGAGCGGCACCGGCCAGCATGCCGTCCACTTCGCGGCCGCGTTTCCCGGCCTCGCCTGGCAGCCGAGCGACGCCGACGCGCGCGCCCGCGCCTCGATCGACGCCTGGCGCGAGCACTCGGGTCTCGCCAACCTGCGCGCGCCGCTCGATCTCGACGTGTGCCGCGAGCCCTGGCCGATCGACGCGGTGGACGCCATGGTCTGCATCAACATGATTCACATCGCGCCGTGGGCAGCGGCGCAGGCGCTCATGCAAGGCGCGGGCGCGCGCGTTGCTACGGGTGGAGCGCTCGTGCTCTACGGGCCGTACCGGCGCGCAGGCGCGCACACGGCGCCGAGCAACGAGGCCTTCGACGCCGACTTGCGCGCGCGCGACCCGTCCTGGGGCGTGCGCGACATGGAGGACGTGGAGTCGCTGGCCCAGGCGCAAGGCTTCGAGTGCGAAGCGCGCGTGCCGATGCCCGCGAACAATTTCAGCCTGGTGTTCCGAAAACGCTAAGCAGTCGGCAAACGTCCGGCGCGCATGCGCGCGTTCGCGCAGCGCCGCTACGTTTCCCTTATGCTTGCACGGTTGGCGCCCCGTTGCGGCGCCGTCAATGAATGAAGTGGAGAAACAACATGAGCAAACAGCCAATCGGCGTTGTAGGTCTGGCCGTGATGGGTAGCAATCTGGCGCTCAACATCGAAAGCCGCGGCCACGCGGTCTCGGTGTTCAATCGCAGCCGCGCCCGAACCGACGAGCTGATCGCCGAGTATCCGGATCGCAAGCTCGTGCCGGCGTACACGCTCGAAGAGTTCGTGGATTCGCTGGAAAAGCCGCGCCGCATTCTGATGATGGTGAAGGCCGGCGCGCCCACCGACGACACCATCGCCGCGCTCAAGCCGCTGCTGGAGAAGGGCGACATCCTGATCGACGGTGGCAACACGCACTTCACCGATACCATCCGCCGCAACCAGGAACTCGCGAAGTCGGGCCTGCACTTCATCGGCACGGGCGTGTCGGGCGGCGAGGAAGGCGCGCTCAAGGGGCCGTCGATCATGCCGGGCGGCCAGCGCGATGCTTACGATCTGGTTGCACCGATCCTCACTGAAATCGCCGCGAAGGCGCCGACGGACGGCGAGCCGTGCGTGGCCTACATGGGCCCGGACGGCGCGGGCCATTTCGTGAAGATGGTGCACAACGGCATCGAATACGGCGACATGCAGCTGATCGCCGAAAGCTACGCGGTGCTCAAGCAGGTGCTCGGCCTCTCGAACGAGGAACTGGGCAAGGTCTACACCGAGTGGAACGAAGGCGAGCTCGACAGCTATCTGATCGAGATCACTTCGAAGATCTTCGGCAAGAAGGACGAGGAAACGGGCAAGGATCTCGTCGACGTGATCCTCGACCGCGCCGCACAAAAGGGCACCGGCAAGTGGACGAGCCAAAATGCGCTGGATCTCGGCGCGCCGCTGCCGCTCATCACCGAAGCCGTGTTCGCGCGCGTGCTGTCGTCGCTCAAGACGCAGCGCGTGGCCGCGAGCAAGGTGCTTGTGGGCCCCGACGCGAAACCGTTCTCGGGCGACCGCAAGGCGTTCATCGAGTCGGTGCGCCGCGCGCTGTACTTCTCGAAGGTGATTTCGTACGCGCAAGGCTTCTCGCAACTGCGCATGGCTTCCGACGAGTACAAGTGGGACCTGCAATACGGCACGATCGCCAAGATCTTCCGCGCGGGCTGCATCATCCGCGCGCGCTTCCTGCAGAAGATCACGGACGCCTACGCGAAGGACCCGCAGCTCGACAACCTGCTGCTCGATCCCTATTTCCGTGACATCGCGGCCAACTATCAGTCGGCGCTGCGCGATGTCGTGATCCAGGCGGTGAGCGCGGGCGTGCCGGTGCCGGCGTTCTCGTCGGCCATCGCGTACTTCGACGGCTACCGCTCGGAGCGCGTGCCCGCCAACCTCGTGCAGGCGCAGCGCGATTTCTTCGGCGCGCACACGTTCGAGCGCATCGACAAGCCGGGCAGCTTCCACGCCGACTGGTCGTAAGGTCGCAAGACAGAAGGCCGCACTGTCGTTGCGGTCTTTGTTGGAATCGTAAGGTGAGTCCGCAGGGCTCACCTTTTTTTATTACCGAAATCGCAATGGTGTTTTGACGAATTAGGGTTTTCCCTAGCGTGATCGGACGCCTACACTGTAATCAATCGCTGACGAACACGGTGTTCCGAAGCGGAAATAAAACAGATGGAGGTCCGATCATGAACAAGCTTATCCCCGCAGTTGTCGTTGCCGCCGCTCTTGCCATCCCGGCAATCTCGTTCGCCCAGTCGAGCGAACAGGGCCTGACCCGCGCTCAAGTGCGCGCGGAACTGGTTCAACTCGAGCACGCTGGCTACAACCCGTCGGCTGACCATGTGAACTACCCGGAAAACTTGCAGGCCGCGCAAGCGCGCGTGAGCCAGGAAAAGCTGGCCGCCGGCGATACCAGCGGTTACGGCGCACCGGCAGTCGGCACGTCGCAGTCGGGTGCCGCGGTGCAACCGGCGCAAGTCGCACCGAACCAGCGCATTTACTTCGGCCACTAAGCCCTGACCGAACGGAACCGCTCCAGGCGGTTCCGGCAAGCTACCCCCTGTAGTGAGTTGTCGCTGTACGTAGTCAGTTGTTGCAGCAGAAGTGAGCAGTGAGTTGCAGTTGCAGTTGCAATACGCAGTGAGTGGTTGCAGTAGAAGGTGCAGTTCGCAGTGTGCAGTTGCAATACGCAGTACGCAGTACGCAGTAGGTGAGTTGTTGCAGTCAGGAAGTTGCAGTACGCAGAGAGCAGAAGGTAGTTGAAGTTGGCTGGCGCAGTGAGAGGTGCAGCCGTGCAGTTGCAGTACGCAGAACGCAGTAGGCAGTACGTTGTTGCAAGGCAGTCCAGCACGGGCCGGTTCTCCACCGGCCCGTACTTTTTTGTGGCGTGGTTTGTCCATATCTAAGGACGCCATATCAAACATTGACGGGTCCGAACGTCACTCCTATGATCGGGCGGCAGTTTCCCTGAAGTTGCCTCGCTACAGGAGACGCCCCGCCATGACCCGCTCCACCCGCAAGCCCTTGCGCAGCCAGGCCTGGTTCGGCAAAGCCGACAAGGACGGCTTCATTCACCGCTCGTGGATGAAGAATCAGGGCATCCCTCACGACGCGTTCGACGGCCGTCCCGTCATCGGCATCTGCAATACGTGGTCGGAACTCACGCCGTGCAACGCGCATTTTCGCGAACTCGCGGAGTACGTGAAAAAAGGCGTGTACGAAGCCGGCGGCCTGCCGCTCGAATTTCCCGTCATGTCGCTCGGCGAATCGAACCTGCGGCCCACCGCGATGCTGTTTCGCAATCTCGCGTCCATGGACGTCGAGGAGTCGATTCGCGGCAATCCGATCGACGGCACGATTCTGCTCGTCGGTTGCGACAAGACCACGCCGGCCTTGCTGATGGGTGCGGCGTCGTGCAACTTGCCCGCGCTCGCCGTCTCGGGCGGCCCGATGCTCAACGGCCGTTTCCGGGGCCATGAGATCGGCTCGGGCACGGGCGTGTGGCAAATGTCGGAGGAAGTGCGCGCGGGAACGATGTCGCAGGCCGAATTCGTCGAGGCGGAGTCGTGCATGAACCGCTCGCGCGGCCACTGCATGACCATGGGCACGGCGTCCACGATGGCCTCGATGGTCGAGTCGCTGGGCATGGGGCTGCCGCACAACGCGGCCATTCCCGCTGTCGATGCGCGCCGCCAGGTGCTCGCGCAACTCGCCGGTAGGCGCATCGTCGAGATGGTGCGCGAGGACCTCACGATGTCGAAGATCCTCACCCGTGCGGCATTCGAAAACGCGATCCGCACCAATGCTGCCATCGGCGGCTCGACCAACGCCGTCGTGCACCTGATCGCACTCGCGCGGCGCATCGGCGTGCCGCTTTCGCTCGACGACTGGGAGCTGGGCTCCGATGTTCCTTGCCTCGTGAATCTGCAGCCTTCCGGCCATTATCTGATGGAGGACTTCTATTACGCGGGCGGCCTGCCTGCGGTGCTGCGGCAACTGGGCGAGCAAGGGCTGCTGCATCGGGACGCGTTGACGGTCAACGGTAAATCCATCTGGGAAAACGTGGCCGACGCGCCGAACTACAACGCCGAAGTCATTACCTCGTTCGCGCAGCCGTTCAAGCCCAAAGCCGGCATCGCCGTGCTCACGGGCAATCTCGCGCCCGACGGCGCGGTCATCAAGCCTTCGGCAGCCACGCCCGCGCTGTTGCGTCATCGCGGCCGCGCGGTGGTGTTCGAGAACGTCGAGGAACTGCACGCGAAGGTCGACGACGATTCGCTCGATATCGACGAGCATTGCATCATGGTCCTCAAGGGCGCCGGGCCGAAGGGCTATCCGGGCTTCGCCGAGGTCGGCAACATGCCGTTGCCGAAGAAGGTGCTGCAAAAGGGCATTACCGACATGGTGCGCATTTCGGACGGCCGCATGAGCGGCACGGCGTATGGCGCGGTCGTGCTGCACGTGTCGCCAGAAGCGGCGGCGGGCGGTCCGCTCGCACTCGTGCGCACGGGCGACATGATCGAGCTGGACGTCGCGGCGCGGCGTCTGCATCTGGAAGTCTCCGACGCAGAACTCGCGCGCCGCAAGACCGAGTGGACGGCGCCCGAGCTGCCCGAGCGCGGCTATTACCGGCTTTACGTCGAACACGTGCTGCAGGCCGACAAGGGCGCCGACCTGGACTTTCTTGTCGGCGCGAGCGGCGCGGCCGTGCCGCGCGACTCCCACTGAGCGCGCCGGAGCACGCGATGGGCGCGCCAGCCAAAGCCGCCGGTGCCATCGCCGGCATCTACCCGATCCTCTATGCGTTCTTCGATCGCAATAACCGTCTCGACCGCGCCGCCATGCGGCGCCAGGTCGAAGCGGCCGTGCGCGGCGGCGCGCCGGGCATCGCGGTGCTCGGGCTCGCCACCGAGGTCAACAAGCTTTCGCGCGCCGAACGCGAGCAGGTGATCGACTGGGCCCAGGAGGACAGCGGCGGCGCGCGGCCGATTGCCGTCACGGTGAGCGGTCCCACGGTGCAGGCGCAGCGCGAATTCGCGCAACACGCGATCGGGCGCGGCGCGGCATGGCTGATCCTCCAGCCGCCCGCGCGCGCTCAAGGCGAGCCTGCGCAACCCGAATCGTTCTACTTCGACTTCTTCGCTGGCGTGATGGCGGGGCTCGACGTGACGGTCGGCATCCAGAACGCGCCGGAGTATCTGGGCGTCGGGCTCGCGCCGGGCAGTTTGCGCGCGCTCGCCGCGCAATGCCCGAACTTTCGCGTGCTCAAGGGCGAAGGCCCGGCGGTGACGATCGCCGAAACGATCGCGCAGATCGGCGACCTGATGCCCGTGCTCAACGGCCGCGGCGGCCTGGAATTGCTCGACAACCTGCGCGCGGGCTGCGCGGGCATGATCGTCGCGCCCGATTGCTTCGACTGGCAGCAGCAGGTGTACGCCGCGTATTGCGCAGGCGATCTCGAGCGCGCACAAGCCCTGTACCAGCAGGTGCTGCCCGCCATCGTCTTCGTCATGCAGTCGCTCGATACGCTGATTTGCTACGGCAAGCGCATCGCGGCATGGCGCATGGGCCTCGACGTCGAGCATGAGCGCGACGTGAAGCTGGCGCCGAGCTGCTTCGGCCTCGAAGCCGCCCGGCGATTCGCGCGGCAACTGGGCCCGCTCGCGTGATCACCGCGCATGCAGATGGGGCACGCCCTCGCTCGTCGCGACCTTGAGCTGATGCAGCGCCCGGTGGGCCTTGTTCAACTGGGCCTGCGCGGCGATGCGCTGCGCCTCCAGCTGAGCGACGTCCTTTCGTATCTGGTGCTGGCGGCCCGTCACCGTCTGTTCCTGTTCCGCATGGCGCTGCAGGTCCACGCGCAGGCGTTCGGCCTGGGCTTCCGACTCCTCGATCTGCCGCGTGAGTTCCGCGTTTTGCGCGACGAGTTGCACGCGGCGCGTTTCGCCGTCGGCGAGGCGCGTGGCTTGCTCCTGCATCAGGTGAAACGCCGAGCCGGCCGCGTCGAGGTCGTTGGCTTTCAGCGCGCGCCACAGTACGCTTTCCTGATGGAGCGCGACGAAGTAGCCGAGCGTGGGCGGATGGAAGAAGAGGCTGACCGTATACGCGAAGCAGCGGAAGACGCGGAACGTCATCAACTCGTCGGCGGCGTGGAGGGCTTCGAATGCGGCGCCGTCGGCGATCTGCACCGGGCGGCCGTTCAGGTGCGCGGGCATCACCGGTACCGGATGGAGCGTGGAGACCGGCCGTGGCCCGCCGGCGCCTTCGGGCTGCACGGCCGCGCCCGCGGCCGGCTCCGCGCGAGATTCGATCTCGACGGGGGCCTCGGGCGGCGTCACGGTAGGCTCGGCCGCGGACTGCGGGACGCGGCTCGCGGCTTCGCTTGCGACGGCGCGCTGCGTGGCGGCATCATGGGCGACGGCCAGGATTCGTGATGGTGCGCCAGAGAGCGCGGCGTTACGGCGGTTCAAAATGGATTTCACGGCGGTTCCCCCAGTTTGGCGCGCCAAAAACAAGGCGCTCCGCGCGCGGCAGCGTGGCATACGGGCGCCGGCGCGCAGGCAAATGGGGCGGGCGATGCGGGTAGGGCGCCGTCCGCTCCGGGTTCGCGTACTAGTGAAGCAGGCGCGGCCGGCGTGCGATGTCGTCGAAGAGCGCACGCCCGGGCTCGAGCGCGAAAAGCCAGGTTTCGTCATAGCCGCTCAGCGTGTCGAGCGCATCGCGCAGGCGCTCGATGACTACGGCGGGAATTTCCACGGACGCCTCGGTGGCGCCGGAAAGCCGTGCGATGCTGGCGTGCTGGACCAGTTCGTCGGCGGCTTCGGCCACGTCGGCCGCAAAGATGAGATGGTTGTTCAACAATTCGACGAGGCCCGGCGACGACGTGACATCTTCGACGTTGAGCTGCAGCGAAAGAAAGGTGGCTTTGTTCATTCTCGGATCCCTCAGGGCCATGGGACTGCAGCGAGAGGCCTTTCATCTGATTATCGGGCGACGCGTGAACCAGTATAGGCGTTGACCCGCGCAAACGCAGGCCGGGCGAGCATGCCGGCGAAAAAAGGCGGCTGGAGCATGAACGATATAATGGGGGACGTTCGCCATTTCCGGCTTATTCCGTCTTCATTCGCGCGGAAGGTGGCGCGCAAGCGAACGCCTGCGGCCCGCCGCGCACTCCACATGCGTATTTTTTCGTCATACGCGAGGACCAAGCGAGGAACAGCAAGATGAATCGACAACGGCGAAACCCGGGCGCGTATGCGGCGCTGGCCGCCCTCACGCTCGTCTGCAGCGCCTGTAGCAGCACCTTTACGCCCTGGGAATCCCAAAGCGCGCCCCCCATGTCCACGAGCGGCGTGCCCGCGGGCTACTACCGCGTCAATCCGGGCGACACGCTCTCGCGCGTGGCGGGGGCCTTCGGCCAGCGTCCCCAGGACATCGCGAGCTGGAACCAGCTGCCTTCGGCCAACGCCCAGCTGCTGCCGGGCCAGGTGCTGCGCGTCGCGCCCCCGCCCAACTACGCAGCGGCTGCGCCGCAGGCGCAGATGCCTGGCGGCGCGCCCGCCGCCGCCGGCGTCGCCATGCCGGCGCCCGTCGCGCCCAGCATCGCGCTCGCGTGGCCTGCGCGCGGGCCGATCCTGCAGCGCTTCGTGCCGGGCAAGTCCACCGGCATCGTGATCGGCGGCACGCCCGGCGAGGAGGTCAAGGCCGCCGCCGCTGGCCGCGTGGTCTACGCGGGCACGGGGATCGAGGCCTACGGGCCGCTCGTGATCATCAAGCACAACGACCAGGTCGTGACCGCTTACGGCCGCAACGGCAAGCTGCTCGTGAAGGAAGACGACGCCGTCTCGCAAGGCCAGCCGATCGCGGAAATGGGCACCGGCGGCGTTCAGTTCGAAGTCCGTAGCGACGGCAAGCCCGTCGATCCGTTGCCGCTGCTCGCGCACTAGTCACGGCGAAAGCGCGCTCTGCGCCCGGCGCGGCATTGCGCTGGGCCGCCGTTTGAAAATACACTCGATGGTTCCCACGCCGCGCGGCGCGCGCTCGACCAGGCGCGCGCCAGTGCGTCCCGCGCGTGCTTCAACCACGAGGATTTCATCGCAATGATCGACCTGCGCAGCGACACCGTCACCCGTCCGGGCGAAGCCATGCTCGCCGCCATGACCCGCGCCGAAACCGGCGACGACGTATGGGGCGACGACCCGACCGTGCTGCGCCTGCAGGCGCGCGTGGCGCAAGAGGCGGGCAAGGAGGCGGGACTCTTCTTCCCGAGCGGCACGCAGAGCAACCTCGCCGCGCTGATGGCGCATTGCGCGCGCGGCGACGAGTACATCGTCGGCCAGGCGGCCCACACCTATAAGTACGAGGGCGGCGGCGCGGCCGTGCTGGGCAGCATCCAGCCGCAGCCGCTCGACAACGCCGAAGACGGCTCGATCCCGCTCGATCGCATCGCCGCGGCGATCAAGCCGATCGACGACCACTTCGCGCGCACGCGCCTGCTCGCGCTCGAAAACACCATCGGCGGCAAGGTGCTGCCGGCGGATTACGTCGCGAAGGCCACGCAGCTCGCGCATGAGCGCGCGCTCGCCACGCACCTCGACGGTGCACGCGTGTACAACGCGGCGGTCGCCTCGGGCCAGCCGCTCGAGGCGCTCACGGCGGGCTTCGACTCGGTGTCGATCTGCTTTTCGAAGGGCTTGGGCACGCCGGTGGGGTCGGTGCTGGTGGGCAGCCGCGCGCTCATCGACGCGGCGCATCGCTGGCGCAAGGTGCTGGGCGGCGGCATGCGCCAGTCGGGCGTGCTCGCGGCCGCGTGCCTTTACGCGCTCGATCACAACGTCGCGCGTCTCGCCGACGACCATGCGAACGCTGCGCGTCTCGCCGCCGGTCTCGCGCAGATCGAGCAGGTGAAGGTGATGTCGCAGGCCACGAACATGGTGTTCGTGCAGTTCCCGCAGGAACACTGCGCGCCGCTGGAGGCGTATCTCAAGGAGCGCGGCATCCTCACGCAGATGCTGTACGCGTCGCGCTTCGTCACGCACCTCGACGTGACGGCCGCCGATATCGACACGTTCGTGGCGGCGGTGAAGGGTTACTTCGCGCGATAAGCCGGTCGACGGGCTAGCTGGCGAAGGCGCGCGTTTCCCGCGCGCCATTGGCTCAGACCTCAGCCGCCCGCACCACCCGCATCACCCGCGCTGCACCGCCCGGTGCGACGGCGCGAACAGCCGCAGCCCGCTCGCAATGGCCGCCGCGCCCGCAAAGGCGCAGCCAAGGCCCAGGGCGAGTGTCGGGCCGTGCCGGCCCACGATCCCGAAGCACAGCGCCACCAGCGCCGCGCCCGTGGTCTGCCCGAGCAGACGCGAGACCGCGATGGTGCCGCTCGCGCCGCCGCTGCGCTCGGGCGGCGCGCTCGCCATGATCGCCCGCAGGTTGGGCGACTGGAAAAAGCCGAAGCCCGCGCCGCAGATCGCCATGCGCACGACGATGTCCGTCACCGAGGGGTGCGCGGGCAGCAGCGCCAGCGACGCCATGCCCGCCGAGAGAATGGCGAGCCCGATCGCGCCGAGCAGGCCCGGCGGATAGCGGTCGGAGAGGCGTCCCGCAATCGGCGCGGCGGCGGCCACGACCACGGGCCAGGGCGTCATCAGGAAGCCGGTCTCCACCTGGCTGCGCATCAGCACGGTTTCGAAATAGAACGGCAGCGAGACGAACGCGAGGCCCTGCGCTGCGAACGAGCAGATCGCGGTGACCGACGAAAGCGCGAAAACCGGCCGGCGGAACAGGTCCACGGGCAGCATGGGCGCGGGATGCCCGGCCTCGCGCCGGATCAGCAGCGCGCCGAACACCAGCGCGACGACGGCCGCAATACCCACTTCCATGCCGGGCGCGCGCTGCGCAGCCTCGCCGAGCGCGAAGATCAGCGCCGCGAACGTGATCACGTTGAGCACCGCCGCGACGGGATCGAAGGCGTGCTTGCCGCGCGCCGTCTGCGGCAGCGCGGGCAGCGCGAACACGAGCGCGAGCACGCCGAGCGGCACGTTGATCGCGAAGAGCCATGGCCAGGTGCCTGCGGAGAGGATCAGCGAGGCCATGGTCGGACCCACGGCGAACGAAACGCCCACGATCAGCGCATTCATGCCGAGCCCGCGCCCGAGCCGGTGCGGCGGGTAGAGAAAGCGGATCAGCGCGGTGTTCACGCTCATGATGGCGCTCGCGCCGAGCCCCTGCAGCACGCGCGCCCCGGCAAGCGCGGTGAGCGTGGGTGCGAGCGCGCAGGCGAGCGAGGCGACCGTGAAGATCGCGAGGCCGCTGATATAGATGCGCCGGTGGCCGATGATGTCGCCGAGCGCGGCGAGCGGCAGCAAGGTGGCGACCATCGCGAGCTGGTACGCGTTGATGATCCACACCGAGGCGGCGGGGGCCGCGTGCAGGTCGGTGGCGATGACGGGCAGCGCGGTGTTGGCGATGGCGGTATCGAGCGTGGCGAGCGCGACGGCGAGCATCACCGCGCCCATGGCGCGGCGGTTCTTCGCGGACATCGGCGCGTCGGGCGGCTCGGTATTGAGGGTATTGCGGGTTTCGCGCGCCGCGGAAAAGGTTTCGGACAAGACAGTCTCGGGCGGATGGACGATGAAGGCTGCGGCGCGGGCCGAGCGGACGAATTTTGCGATTGTTACAGAGGCCGCCGGGTTCTGCAGGAGACGCTCCAGAGCGTGGGGCGACTGTAAGGCAGTGGGTGGCGCGCGCGACCGCCATCGCGCGCCGGCATATCGCAACTAACTGCCAAGCCCGTCACGCGCAGGTGTGGCGCCGCGCTGCGCGCGCGCAACCGTCCGCATGGCAAGGGATCGAGGCGGCCGGCGGGTTCCGCGTGGCTGGCGGCCGCGCTCCGCGCCCGCATGGCGCGCCGCCGCACGCCATTTGAAAATGCACTACTCTGCAAATTGATCTGCGCTCGCTGGGGAGCGGTGCCGGCCATTTCCGCCGTGGCGCCGATGCGTCATCGTTCCGTACCGCCGCGCGCGGCGCAGGCCCGGAACAACCGCGCGCCCTGCACCTTTATGGGTGCGCCGCCATTTCCAGCGCTATGCGTGGGACTGCACCAGGCGCTCTGCACCAGGTGCACTCGACAGGAGTCAATCGATGACAGCCATCGGTCTCGAGTTCGATCAGTTGCAAAGCAGCGTCGAAGCGCTGCGCCGTTCCCTCTCCAATCGCCTGATGTACGGTGTCGGCAAGGACGCCGTGACGGCCCGTCCGCAGGACTGGCTGCACGCCGCGGCGCTCGCCGTGCGCGACCGGCTCGTCGAGCGCTGGATGATCACCACGCGCCGCCAGTACGACCAGGACGTCAAACGCGTCTATTACCTGTCGATGGAATTTCTCATCGGCCGCACGTTCTCGAACGCGCTGATCGCGCTCGGCATCCACGACCAGATGAAAGAGGCGCTGGCGAGCGTGGGCGTCGACATGGACACGGTGCTCGACTACGAGCCCGACGCGGCGCTCGGCAACGGCGGTCTCGGCCGGCTCGCGGCGTGCTTTCTCGATTCGATGGCGACGCTCGGCATTCCGGGCTTCGGCTATGGCATTCGCTACGACTACGGCATGTTCCGTCAGCAGATCGTGAACGGCGAACAGGTCGAAGCGCCCGACTACTGGCTGCGCTATGGCAATCCGTGGGAATTTCCGCGGCCCGAGGTGCAGTATTCCGTGCACTTTGGCGGGCGCACCATGCAGCGCAACGGCAATGTGGAATGGGTCGACACGCAGCACGTGAACGCCATGGCCTACGACACGGTGATTCCCGGCTACGCCACCAGCGCGACCAACACGCTGCGGCTGTGGTCCGCGCGCGCGGATGAAGAGCTCGATCTCTCGGCGTTCAACCAGGGCGACTATCAGCGCGCGGTGGAAGCGCGCAACATCTCCGAGAACGTCTCGCGGCTGCTCTATCCCGACGACTCGACGATGGCCGGGCGCGAACTGCGTCTGCGCCAGGAATACTTCTTCGTCTCCGCGACGATGCAGGACCTGATTCGCCGCTACCTGCGCACGCACAGCACGTTCGGGCGCTTCTCCGAAAAGGTCGCGGTGCACCTGAACGACACGCACCCGGTGCTGGCCATTCCCGAGCTGATCCGCCTGCTCGTGGACGTGCATCATCTGCCATGGGACGAGGCGATGGGCCACGTGCGCCGCGTGTTCTCGTACACCAACCACACGCTGATGCCCGAAGCGCTGGAAACCTGGGACATCGAACTATTGGCGCGCCTCCTGCCGCGCCACCTCGAAATCATCTTCGACATCAACGCGGCATTTCTGCGCGAAGCGAGCGACCGCGGCGCGCACGACCTCGACCTGATCCGCCGCATCTCGCTCGTGGACGAATATGGCCAGCGCCGCGTACGCATGGCTTATCTCGCGATCGTGGCGAGCCACAAGGTGAACGGCGTGTCGAAGTTGCACTCGCAACTGATGACGCGCGATATCTTCGCCGACTTCGCGCGCCTCTTTCCCGACCGCTTCACCAACGTGACCAACGGCATCACGCCACGCCGCTGGCTCGCGCAGGCGAGCCCGCCGCTCGCGCACCTCGTGGACGAAGCGATCGGGCCGCGCTGGCGCAGCGATCTCTTCGAACTGGGCGCGCTGCGCAAGCTGCGCGGCGACGCTTCGTTCGAAGCCGCGTTCCGCGCGGCCAAGCGCAGCAACAAGGTGCGTCTCGCACATCGCGCCCTGCAGCGCACGGGCATCGTCTTCAATCCCGACGCGCTGTTCGACATGCAGGTCAAGCGCATTCACGAGTACAAGCGGCAGCTGCTCAACGTGCTGCACGTGATCACGCGCTACAACCGCATTCTCGAAGCGCCCGAGCGCGACTGGGTGCCACGCGTCGTGCTGTTTGCGGGCAAGGCCGCGTCGGCGTACCGCATGGCGAAGATGATCATCCACCTCATCAACGACGTGGCCGCGAAGATCAACAACGATCCCGTGGTGGGCGACCGGCTCAAGGTGGTGTTCGTGCCGAACTACGGCGTGAGCGTGGCCGAGGTGCTGATTCCCGCGGCGGACCTTTCCGAGCAGATCTCGACGGCGGGCACCGAAGCCTCGGGCACCGGCAACATGAAGCTCGCGCTCAACGGCGCGCTCACCATGGGCACGCTGGACGGCGCGAACATCGAGATCGGCGAGGCCGTGGGGCAGGACAACATCTTCATCTTCGGTCACACGTCCGACCAGGTCGACCAGCTGCGTTGCGCGGGCTACCGGCCGCGCCAGGTCTACGAGGAAAACGCCGAGCTGCGCCGCGCGCTCGACCAGATCCGCACGGGCTTCTTCTCACCGCACGATTCGGCACGCTACACGGACATCTTTCATACGCTCGTGGACTGGGGTGACCACTACCTCGTGCTGGCCGACTATTCGGCCTTCATGGAGGCCCAGGACGCCGCCGACCAGCGCTTCATGGACGTGCCGGCGTGGACCGCGAGCGCGATCGAAAACGTAGCGGGGATGGGGAAGTTCTCGTCGGACCGTGCGATCGCGGAATACGCCCGCGATATCTGGCACGTGAAGTCGATCGAGATGGAGTGAGGGGCGAGCGCCCGCGGTGCTGCCGGCGGTGCTTCCAGCGGTGCTTCCGGCGGGATCAGGGCGCTGCGGGCCGCGTCGCTCCGCCTTCGGCCTGCGCCGCTTGCGCGGCCTTGGCGGTGCGCACGGCTTCCTGCACGCGTTCGAGGAATGCCGGATCGAGGCTCGTGACCGCTTCGCGCGATTCTCCGCCCGTCACGACGTAGAGCCGGTGCACGGCTTCCTGCCAGAGCCACGCGAGCCAGCCCACCACGATCACCATCACGCCGCACGCGAGACCGGCCGCCGAGCCGAGCACGCCGCCCACGACGGCCCCGGCGGCGCCGACCAGGCTAATCGCGATCGGCACGACGCGGCTGCGCCGCCCGATGACGATACGCACGTCCTCGATGTCGCGCATGGGGAAGACCTGGCCGGCTGCGGAGAGCGCGTTGCGCGTGACCGAGACGGCGGCTTCGTTGAAAGGGAGTTCCATCGGTTCGATAGCTGCGAGGTGAGAGAGCGCAGCGTACCAGAAGCGGGGCCAGGGCGGGGTCGCGGCGGACATAACGTCGCAGGCCGAACGCATGGCGGGTTGGGGCACCTGCCGAAGCCGCTATACTTGCGCGCTTTTAATGCCCCCGTCGGCACCAGGGATTCTCCATGAGCGCACTGCCACGCTGTCCGAAATGCAATTCCGAGTTCACCTACGAAGATGGGGGCGTCTACATCTGCCCGGAGTGTGCCCATGAATGGTCGGCGCAAGCCACGTCGCCCGCCGAAGCAGCGGGCAAGGTCTATCGCGATTCGGCCGGCAATGTCCTGCAGGACGGCGATACCGTCACGGTCATCAAGGACCTGAAACTCAAGGGTTCGGGTGGCGTGATCAAGATGGGCACCAAAGTGAAGAACATCCGGCTGGTGGACAGTGATCACGATATCGATTGCAAGATCGACGGCTTCGGCGCCATGAGCCTCAAATCGGAATTCGTCAAGAAGGCGTGACGAAGGGCGTCGCGCACCGACTGCGATGAAGCAAAAAAAGCGGGGCATCCCAAGGGATGCCCCGTCCGGTAAGGCGCGGCGCGTGAGCTGCGGCGCGCCGAGCAGAGCCGGCGCTATGAGTCGCCGGCCGCCGCTGTTGCGTACGTGACGCTGCTTAGAACTTGTGGCGGATACCGACGCGAACCGCGACTTGATCCTGCGAACCCGTGCCCGACGGCTGGTAGATGCTCGAGCTCGAGTCGCCGATCTGCGCCTGAACCTTCTGGCCGTTCGCGAGCGTGCCCGATGCGTCCTGGTACGACACGAGGCCGTAGACGTCGGTGCGCTTGCTGAGCGCGTAGTCGAGCGAAGCGTTGACCTGGTTCCAGTGAGCCGTCTGGCTGCCCGACGCGCGCGAGTACGTGTAGCCGAGACCAGCCGACATAGCCGGCGTGAAGGCGTACTTGCCGCCCACTTCATACGCGTTGTAGAGCGTCGACGACGTGGCGATCGGCGAGAGCAGCGTGTTGGTCCACAGGGCCCACAGCGTGGCCGGGCCGACGATGTAACGGCCACCAACGCCGAACGAGCGCAGGCCCTTCAGCGCGAAGTTGGCCTGTTGCGTTGCCGGCAGGTTGGCGATCGAGGTCGTCGACTGCGTGGTGTTGCCCGGGTACGTGATGTTCGTGTAGGCCGCGCCGAGGCTGAACGGGCCGTAGCCGTAGTTCGCGCCGAAGCTGTATGCGCGCGACGAAGCCGTCGAAGCCGTCGTCGGTGCGCCGGCGAACGAGGTCGAGTTCGAGAAGCCATACAGACCGCCGAACGTGAAGCCCGAGAAGTTCACGCTCTGGAACTTGACCGCGTTGTTGATGCGGCTCGAGGTCAGCTGGTCGACGTCGTTGAAGTGGTAGGCCCAGTTACCCGAAACCGTGTTGCCACCGGTCGAGTACTGCGAGCCGAGAATGTCCGTGCTGAACGAGTATTGACGGCCGAACGTCAGCGAACCGATGTTCGACTGCGTCAGACCGACGAATGCTTGACGGCCGAACATCGCGGCGCCCTGGCCTGCCGTGCCGTTACCGCTGTTGAAGCCGTTTTCGAGCACGAAGATTGCCTTCAGGCCGCCGCCCAGGTCTTCCGTGCCGCGCAGGCCCCAACGGCTGCCTTGGGCCACGCCGTCACCGTACGAGAACTGATGCGAGCTGCCGCCCGTCGCGTTCTTCACGTTGCTGATGTAGTTCACACCCGCGTCGATCACGCCGTACAGCGTTACGCTGCTTTGTGCGTGGGCAACGCCTGCGATCGAGGCCAGAATAGCGGTGGTCAGAATTTTCTTTTTCAACTGTTTCTCCGGGTAAAGGACGAGATGACTACTCCGGCCTCTTATGGGCCGGTCAATGTGACGGGCTGCAATTTAAGGGTCGATAACGAAAGGAATGTGACAGTAAGGCTTTGTAGGGAAAATGTCGCCATTCTGTTGTGTGGATGCGACACACGAGTTGCAGACGGGGAAGGCAGCGCCCGAAGCCCGCCGTTATTGGCTTTGCGGGCGATTTTCCTGTCAATTTGAAAGGCTGGGCTGCGGCAATCGGCCTTATAAAAATTTTTTCTAAGCTTTCTTCTATTCGCCGGGTTAATCGATTTTTTGAATCTGGCTTCAGGCTGAGCTTGATTTATCTCAAGGGCGCATTAGCGGCCGATCAATGCGCGCTTTACATGGTTGATTGCGGTCGATTCATGATAGTCAAAAATTAGTTACCCGAACTAACTGAAATGGCGGGAAACGCTCATGTAAAAAGGCTCGCATCCGTGATGCGAGCCTTTTTACGGTATGGCGTTGCCGTTACAGCGAAAGAAGCGAGCCGCTGCGAATGGGTTTTTCGCCGGCAATGCGTGCGACTTCCATGCCGGCCGTGGCGAAGCGCGCGCTATGGCGTGCGTACATCACGCCGCTCACGCCCGCATGCAGCGTCGTCACGGTGTCGGCGAGCGGGTCGATGACATCGGCAATGGCCGCGCCGCGTTCCACCCACGTGCCGCAATCCACGCGAAACACGAGCACGCCGCTGGCAGGCGCCACGATCGGCTCCGTGCCCGCGAGCGGCGTGGCCGCATGGGCGAGCGGCGGCAGCGGCGCGGCCGTGCCTTCTATGATGCCGCGCCCGATCAGATAGTCGACGATGGCCTGGGCGTCGTGCTCGGCGAGCTCGTGCGAGACGTCGCGCTGGCCGCGCAGCTCGACCGTCACCGAAATCGAGCCATACGGAATGGGGAAGCGCGTGCCGAAGTGCTCGCGCAGCTCCGACCAGCAGAAGCTGTGAATCTCGTCGAACGGATTGCCGATCGAGTTGAGCGCGAGGAGCGACGCCTTGGCGTCGAGATAGCGCGCGAGCGGCTCGACTTCGGGCCATAGTTCGGGGTTCGTGTAGATGTGCATGGCGGCTTCCCAGTCGCAATGCAGGTCCAGCACGATGTCGGCGTCGTACGAAAGGCGCTGAAGCGCGAGGCGCATCGAATCGAGTTCGGTTTTCGGCTCCTGCGCGGCCAGTGCTTCGCCCATGGCGGCGCGGATCGCGGTGCGGTTCGCGGCTTCGTCGGCCCCGAGGCGCGCCTCGATGCTGGGCAGCACGAGCGCGGTGAGCTCGTGGAAATTGCGGTTGAAGTTCTGCGCCGTGTTCGATTCGAAGCGGCCGATCATATGCCCGAGCCAGTGCTGATTCAGGCCCACGGGGTTGGGCACCGGCACGATCACGATCTCGCCGCGCAGGCGGCCCGCAGCTTCCAGGTCCGCGAGCTTGCGGCGCAGCGCCCACGAGACGAGCATGCCCGGCAATTCGTCGGCGTGCAGCGAGGACTGGATATAGACCTTGGGACCGCCGGCCTTGCCGTAGTGGAAACTGGCAAGTTCCCGCGCGGTACCGAGGGCGGGCGCGATCAACGGGTGGTTTCGGGTTTGCATGATGGATGCGCGGGGCGCGGCGGCCCGCAAAAGGTGTTGGGGTGAACGATGGCCCCCTGAGCATGTGCAGGGGGCGGTAGACCGATCTTAGCCGATTCGACGCGCTGCCGGAACCAGCGCGCCCGCACGTGCCTGTGGCATCGTCTAAAAATACGGAATCCGAAATAAAATTCCAGAAAAGAAAAAGCCCGGGCGGAAAGCCCGGGCTTCGCGCGCCGTGATGCAGCGCCGGCGCGATGCGGTGCTTAGCCGCCGTACACGTCGAAGTCGAAGTATTTGGCTTCGATCTTCTTGTACGTGCCGTCCTTGATCATGTCGGCGATGGCCTTGTCGATCTTGCCCTTCAGGTCGGCGTCTTCCTTGCGCAGGCCGATGGCGGCGGCGCCCGTCGGGATTTCCTTGCCGGCGAACTGGAAGCCAGCGCCGCGCGGCGTCTTCAGGAAGCCCAGATCCGCTTGCACTTCATCCTGCAGCGCGGCGTCCAGACGGCCCGAGATCAGGTCGGCGTAGACCTGGTCCTGGTTCTGGTAAGGAACGACGTTCACGCCCTTCGGCGCCCAGTTTTCCTTCGCGTAGGTTTCCTGGATCGTGCCTTGCTCGACGCCAACCGACTTGCCCTTGAGCGAGTCGGCCGTCGGGGCGAGGCTCGAGCCCTTCTTGGCGACGAGGCGCGTCGGCGTGTTGAACAGCTTCGCCGAGAAGGCGATCTGCTGCTCGCGCTGCGGGGTGATCGTCATCGACGAGAGCACGCCGTCGAACTTCTTGGCCTTCAGGCCCGGGATCATGCCGTCGAAGTCTTGCTCGACCCACACGCACTTGGCGTTCAGGCGCTTGCAGATTTCGTTGCCGAGGTCGATGTCGAAGCCGACCAGCTTGCCATCGGGTGCTTTGGATTCGAACGGTGCGTAGCTGGCGTCAACGCCGAAACGCACGGTGGACCAGTCCTTCGCATGGGCGACGCCGGCCGAGACGGCGAGCATGGCAACCGTGAGGGTGGCAAGCAGTTTCTTCACTATGGGTACTCCTCGAGATGGTTCAGGACGCGCCGCGTGCGGTTGTGCCGCCGTGGCGCATTTTCCGGCGCGGCTCGCGCAGGATTATTGTTGGACCCGCCAGCCTGCGGCCAGCGAAGCGCGCGCAAGCTTACCAGGTCAAAATTGCTGCGTCGCTAGTGTAATACCGGATAGCGGGAAAGGGTGCCGGTAAGTGTACGCCCGTGCGCTTGTACGATTTAACGCGAAGCCTTGTCGGGCAAGGCGTGCAGGCCAATGGGGACAGGCCGCTACGAGGGGCTTGGGATGGGCTGCGCGATGCTCTGCCGCAACAGTCGGAAGAATGCGATGCCGCGCGCTCGCGGCATCGTCAGTAGTCTGAAGGGAGATTGAAATTGAATCGACGGCGTGCCGTTGGCTTTCGGCTCAAATGGGGCCGGGCGGCGCGCCGTTTTTTGTTGCGATGCAGCAGTCACATCGGCTGCACTGCGTCGATGACGTCAGACCACGCGCCCGCCCGCGCGCCACGTCGCGCGCGGCACGGGCAGCGAATCGAGCATCGTCACCCGCACGAAGTCCGCGCGCAGGCCCGGCTCGATCGCGCCGCGGTCGTGCAGGCCCGACTTGCTGGCGGGTTCCCACGAGACCGTGGCGAGTGCGCGCGGCAGCGTCCAGTCGGCCTTGGTCACGAGGTCGAACGCGGCGGTCAGGAGGCTCGACGGCACGTAGTCGGACGAGAGGATGTCGAGCAAACCGGCCTGCGCCAGCTCCAGCGCCGAGACGTTGCCCGAGTGCGAGCCCCCGCGTACCACGTTCGGCGCGCCCATGATCGTCGCGATGCCGCGCTTTCTCGCTTCCTCGGCGGCCACGCGCGTGGTCGGGAATTCGGCGAGCACGATGCCTTCGGCGGCGGCCTGCTCGACGTGCTCCACGAGCGTGTCGTCGTGGCTCGCAAGCGGGATGTTGCGCGTGCGGCAACGCTGCACGATTTCGAGGCGGTGCGCGTCGGCGTAGCGTTCCTGCTCGGTGGCCATTTCGGCGAGCATGGTGTTGGTCTGCTCGTCGGTCCACTTGCCGTGGCGCTCCTGAAATTTGCGCCATTGCTCGCGGTCGTGCCACTGGCGCTGGCCCGGCGTGTGGTCCATCACCGAGGCGAGGCGCAGCAGCGGGTGGTCGCTCAACGTGTCGAACAGCTCGATCACGTCTTCGGTGGCGATTTCGCAGCGCAAGTGCAGGAAGTGCTCGGCGCGCAGCAGGTTGCGCTCGGAAAAGCGCGTGAGCGCCCTGGCGCTCGCGAGCTGCACGTCGCGGCCGCGCACGCCCACGGCGAGGCGCGTGCCGATGGCCAGCGCGTCGAATACCGTGGTGATGCCGGCAGCGGCGATCTGCGCGTCGTGAATGACGAATGCGGCGTCGGTGTTCCAGTGCACGCCGGGGCGCGGCGCGAGGTGCTTTTCCAGGTTGTCGGTGTGCAGTTCGACGAGACCGGGCAGCAGGAAGTCGCCTTCCCAGTCTTCGGCTTCGGGCGCGGCGGTCGAGCCGCGCGAGATGTCGCGGATCTTGCCGTCTGCCACGCTTAGCGTGCCGGTGAAAACGTCGTCTCGCGTCACGATGCGAGCGTTCTTGATCAACATCGTCAGGCTCCGTATCAGATATCGGTTTGCGCCGTACAGGCGGGTTTCAGGCTGCGGCGCCGAGCGGCGCTTGCGCGCGCGGCGCGCTGAGTTCGAGTACGCGGGTGGCGACGCGCTCGCGCGTGTCCTCGTCGTGGAATACGCCGACGATCGCTGCGCCGCGCTCGCGCGCCTCGCCAATCAGGCTCGCGACGACTTCGCGGTTTTCCGCGTCGAGCGAGGCCGTGGGTTCGTCCAGCAACAGCACGCGGTGCTGCGCGATCAGGCCCCGCGCGATGTTCACGCGCTGCTGCTCGCCGCCAGAAAACGTGGCGGGTGCGAGCGGCCAGAGGCGCTGCGGCACGTTCAGGCGTGCCAGCAGCGTTTGCGCGCGCTCGCGTGCCTCGTTTTCCTCCACGCCGCGCGAAACGAGCGGCGCGGCCACGATGTCGAGCGCGCTCACGCGCGGGATCACGCGCAGAAACTGGCTCACGTAGCCCACCACGTTGCGGCGCAGGCGCAGGATGTCGTGAGGCGCCGCACCCGTGATCTCCAGATGCTCGAGCGGCGCGCCCTCGTCGCGGATCGCAATCGAGCCGCCGCTGGCGAGATAGTTGCCGTACAGGCAGCGCAGGAAGGTGCTCTTGCCCGCGCCCGAGGGCCCGACCAGCACGATGCATTCGCCGCGCTCCACGTCGAGCGAAACGCCCGCGAGCGCTTCGATGCCGATGCCGCCCTGGCCGTGCAGCGTGAAGGTCTTGCGCACGTCTTCGGCGCGCAGCATGAGCGCCGGTCTTTCGAGGAACGCGCGCGTGCCCGCTGATGAGTTCAGAGTCATGTCTTTCATCCTAGACCGGCAGCACGGATGCCACCAGCGTCTGCGTATAGGGGTGTTGCGGGTCGTCCAGCACCTGGTCGGTCAGGCCCGATTCGACCACCGTTCCGCCTTGCATCACCATCAAACGGTGCGCGAGCAGGCGCGCCACGCCGATGTCGTGCGTGACGATCAGTACCGAAAGATGCAGGTTGGTCGTGAGCGTGCGCAGCAAGTCGAGCAGGCGCGCCTGCACGGACACGTCGAGACCCGCCGTGGGCTCGTCCATGAACACGAGGCGCGGGCCCGTAACGAGATTGCGCGCGATTTGCAGGCGCTGTTGCATGCCGCCCGAAAACGCCGAGGGCAATTCGTCGATGCGCATGGCGTCCAGCTCCACGCGCTGCATCCACTGCTGCGCCGTGCTGCGGATTTGCCCGTAGTGGCGCGCACCGACGGCCATCAGCGGCTCGCCGATATTGGCGCCGGCCGAGACGCCCGCACGCAGCCCGTCGCGCGGATTCTGCTGCACGAAGCCCCATTCGGTGCGCGCGAGCAGGCGCCGGCGCGGCTCGGAAAGCGTGCGCAGGTCGAGCGTTTCGCCGTTCGCGCTCGTGTAGTGCAGCGCGCCCGAGTCGGACTCGGTGCGCAGCGCGAGCGTGTTGAGCAGCGTGGTCTTGCCCGAGCCCGATTCGCCGACGATGCACAGCACCTCGCCGGGATACAGGTCGAAGCTCACGTCGCGGCAGCCGTTGCGGCCGCCATACTGCTTCGTGAGCGATCTTGCGCTTAACAGCGGCGTCATGCGTTCTCTCCTGCTTCTTTCGTTGCGTGCGCATCGATCTGTTCGCGCCGGTCGTGGCAATAGTCGCTGTCCGAGCAGACGAACATGCGTTTGCCTGCGTCGTCGACGATCATCTCGTCGAGGAAGCTCTCGCGCGAGCCGCACAGGGCGCACGCGTGCTCCCAGCGCTGCACTTCGAACGGATGGTCGTCGAAGTCGAGGCTCTTCACCGGCGTGTACGGCGGAATCGCGTAGATGCGGCGCTCGCGGCCCGCGCCGAACAGCTGCAGCGCGGCGTTCATATGCAGCTTGGGGTTGTCGAACTTCGGAATCGGCGAGGGCGACGTGAGATATCGGCCGTTCACGGTCACCGGGTAGTCATACGTCGTGGCGATGCTGCCGTGCTGCACGATGTCCTCATAAAGCTTCACGCTGATGAGGCCATAGTCGGCCAGCGCATGCAGCTTCTTGCATTCGGCCACGCGCGGCTCGAGCCGGAACAGCGGCTCGGGCATCGGCACCTGGTACACGAGGATCTGCTTGTCCGTGAGCGGCGTTTCGGGAATGCGGTGCCGCGTCTGGACGATCGACGCCTCGCTCGTGCGGCGCGTGGTGGCCACACCCGTGGTGCGCGCGAAGAAGCGGCGGATGTTCACGGCGTTCGTGGTGTCGTCCGAGCCCTGGTCGATCACCTTGAGCGTGTCCTTCGCGCCGATGATCGCCGCCGTCACCTGGATGCCGCCCGTGCCCCAGCCATACGGCAGCGGCATTTCGCGCGAGGCGAACGGCACCTGGTAGCCCGGCACGGCGACGGCCTTGAGGAGCGCGCGGCGCAGCATGCGCTTGGTCTGCTCGTCGAGGTAGGCGAAGTTGTAGCCCGAGACGGCCTGCGTTTCGTGCGACGCGACTTCGGCTGCGGTGGATTGCAAGGTATCGGGCGCGTTCATGCGGCCTCCCTGTTTTGCGCGTCGGCATCGGTGCCGGTGCCGGTGCCGTTTTCGTGCTGCGCGCGCAGCTTGCGCACGAGTTCCAGCTCGGCCTGGAAGTCCACGTAATGTGGCAGCTTCAGGTGTTGTACGAAGCCCGAGGCTTCCACGTTGTCGCTGTGCGAGAGCATGAATTCGATGTCCTGAGTCGGCGAGGCGATCGTCTCGCCCAGCTCCTCGGCGCGCAGCGCGCGATCCACCAGCGCCATCGCCATGGCCTTGCGTTCCGCGTGGCCGAACGCGAGACCGTAGCCTTGCGTGAATTGCGGCGGCACGTCTTTCGCGCCCGCGAACTGGTTGATCATCTGGCACTCGGTCAATTCGATCTCGCCGATTTCCACGGCTTCATCGAGTTCGTCCAGCATCATTTCTACGCACACCGAACCAAAGCGGATCTCGCCCGCGAACGGGTGCGAATGCGCGTAGCCGCGCTGCGTCGCATAGCCCATCGCGAGCAGGAAACCCTCGTCGCCGCGTGCGAGATTCTGCAGGCGCACGGTGCGGTCGGCGGGGAACGCTAGCGGTTCGCGCGAGAGGTCGCCGGGCTCGCGCGCCTGCGGCGAGCGCGTTTCCTGCTCGATCAGGCCTTCCTTGTCGAGCAGGGAGACCACGCGCGGCATCGCTTCTTCAGGCGGGGTTGCTCGCGGCGCCTGGGGCGCGGCGCTCGCGGCATCGTCGCCTTCGGCGAGCAGCGCGAAGTCGAGCAGGCGCTGCGTGTAATCGTAGGTCGCGCCGAGCACCTGGCCGCCGGGCACGTCCTTGAAGGTCGCGGAAATGCGGCGCTCCACCACCATGTTCTCCGTTTCGACCGGCTGCGTGTAACCAAAACGCGGCAGCGTGGTGCGATACGCGCGCAGCAGAAAGATCGCTTCGACGAGATCGCCGGCGGCCTGCTTGATCGCGAGCGCGGCAAGTTCCTCGTCGTAGACCGAACCTTCGGCCATCACACGCGCCACGGCAAGACGCATCTGTTCGCGGATCTGCGCGACGCTCAGCTCGGGCACGCGCGTATCGCCGCGGCGCGCCTCGTCGAGCAGACGCCACGACGCTTCGATCGCGCGCTCTCCACCTTTGACGGCGACGTACATCAGTGCATCTCCACGAGAGTGGTGCGCGGCAGGCCCATCAGGCGGTCGCCGCACACGAGATAGAAGTCGATGCCGCACGGAAAGTGCGGCGCGAGGGCGGCGCGTTCGCGCCAGAAGCGCTCGGGCAGGCCGACGGGCGCGATGCTGCAGGTCGTTTCGATGCCGGGGCCGCGCAGCGTGAGCGGTGCGCCGCCGGCGAGCGAATCGACGCGCACGAACACCGTGGCCGACTGCTCCGGCGACTCGGGCGTGCCGCTCGCGAAGGCGTCGAGCGGCGGCAGGGCGGCGGCGTCGTGCACATAGGCGAACGCGGCTTCGCGCGCTTGCTGTGCAAGCGGCGCACCTGCGTGAAAGCGCAGCGCGGCCGCGAGTGCGGCGTCGGGCTGAGCGAGCCACACCGGCGTGGCGTAGTCTGCGAGTGCGAGCAGCGAGGCGAAGGCGGCGAGGCCGGCGCGCGCGGGGGACGCATCCGCCGCCGTGGCCGCCGGCAACGGGGTTTCGACCACGCCGATCGTGCCGGGGCGCGCGAGCGCGTCGAGCAGCGTGCGGAACACCGTCTGCGTGTCGTGAACCGGATCGCCGAAGCCCGGCGCGAGCGCCGCGAGCAGATCGGGCGTCATGGCATTGCGTTGGTCGCTCATGCGTCACCTCGAACCATCGTGAAGAACTCGACCCGCGTGCTGGCGGCGTCGGCGCGGCGCGCGTCGCGCTGTGCGGCGAGACGCGCGGCGAGCGGCTCGATCAAGCTGGCGTGCAACTGGTCGTGGCGCGCGGGGAGCTGCAGCAGCGCGTCGGCGAGCGCGGCCAGCTCGGCGCGACGCTTGTCGCGGCCCAGATGGCAGGCCACGCCGACCGGGCCGGACTGGCCGGCATCGCCGCCTTCGGTGCGTTCAGTGCTTGAGGCGCGCAGGCGCAGCGTGGCGCGCGTGACGGTGGCTTCGCCCAGATTGAAGGCGTCGCCGGTGCCGCCAATGCGCCCGCGTACCATGGCCAGTCCGGTTTGTGGCGGACGCAGCCAGTCGAAGGCGGGCTCGGGCGCACCGGCGAGCGCGGCGCTCAGCGCCGCTTCAAGCTCGGCGCGCGGGGTATGCGCGAGAACGGCCATCCATGCGCGCCGGCTCGCCGGTGCGGAGGATGGGGTGGAGGAAGCGTTCATCGGAGTTCCTGTGTCGTGAACGGGGGAGAACGGACATGGCAACTGCGCCTTTCGAACAGCCTTGTCTGGACCTCGATTGAACCATCTATTCATCTAAACGTCTAGACGTTTAGTGGTACAGTCGTCCAGTTCGGACGCAATGAAGGTTTTCATATTTCCATCACGCCCTGCGCACTACAATGCACAAAACGCTATTGGAACCGAGAGGAATGACAGCACCATGACATCGAACGACGAGGCGCCGTCCAGTCTGCTTGAGCGCGGCGCGGGTGTGGCGGTGTGGCGGCAGATCGAGCAGATCCTTGCGGCCGAGATCGCCGCGAAGGGCTTCGGCGAAGACGGCCGGCTGCCTAGCGAAGGCGAGCTTGCGCGCCGCTTCGACGTGAACCGCCACACGGTGCGGCGCGCGATGCTGGGTCTGGCGGCGTTGGGGCTCGTGAGCGTGGAGCAGGGGCGCGGCACCTTCGTGCAGCCCGGCGCGATCGACTACACCATCGGCAAGCGCACGCGTTTTACCGAGAACCTGAAGCGCCATCAGCATTCTGCGGCGGGCAAGCTGCTGTCGTCCTCGCGTGGCAAGGCCGACCCCACGGTCGCCAAGGCCCTGGGCCTGCGCGCGGGCGCGCTCGTCTACCGGCTCGAAACGCTGCATGAATCGGACGGCGTGCCGCTCACTTACGCGCGCAGCTGGTATCCCGCCGCGCGCTTCGCCGATTTGCCCGTGGTCATGGAGCGCGTCGACAGCACGTCGAAGGCGCTCGCCGAATTCGGCGTGACCGACTATCTGCGCAAGTGGAGCCGGATCGGCAGCGTGCTGCCCGAGGCCGAGGTGGCGCGGCGCCTGAACATCAACCGGCAGCAGCCGGTGCTGTGGGTCGAAAACGTCGACGTCGACCTTGATGGCGTGCCGATCAAGTACGGCATCACGCACTTCGCCGCCGACCGCGTGCAGCTGATGGTGGAGCACGACATATGAGCGTGCTGCACGAAGACTGGAACGAAGCCACGCGCTTCGCGCTTTACTATGCGCCGCCGCGCGAGTCGACGTGGTGGCGGGCGGGCTGCGCGTGGCTTGGCCGCGATCCGGAGACGGGCGACACCCTCGCACCGCCGTCGTGGCTCGCAGGCCTGGCGCAGCCGCTGGAAACGCTCACGGTCGCGCCACGCCGCTACGGCTGGCACGGCACCCTCGTGCCGCCGTTCCGTCTCGCGCCGGGCGTGACGCCAGCCGCGCTGCTGGCCGCCGCGCAGCAGTGGGCGCAGGGGCAGGCGCGCTTCGAAGCCAGTGTCGAAGCAGCGCTGCTCGGCCGCTTCGTGGCGCTGCGCCCCGCCGACGATGCCGCTGAAACCGCGCTGCGCGAGCTGGCCGCCAACGCACTGCGCGCGCTCGGCTCGCTGCGCGCCCCGCAAACGCCCGCCGAACTCGCGAAGCGCCTCGACGCGCCGCTCACGCAGCGTCAGCGCGTTTATGTCGAAACATGGGGCTATCCGTACGTGTTCGAAGAATTCCGCTTTCACATGACGCTATCCGATTCGCTGAACGACGCGCACACGTGCGCGCAACTCGTCGATGCCTGGAACAGGCAGATGCACGATGCCAACCCGCTGCCGGTGGACGGCGCGGCGCTCTTCGTCGAGCCCGGGCCGGGCGCGCCATTCGCGCTGTGGCGCCGCTTGCCGTTCGCGGGGGGCCGCGCATGAAGGGCGGCCTGATCTACGTAATGGGGCCTTCGGGCGCGGGCAAGGACACGCTGCTGCGTTACGCGCGCGAGCGCCTGTCCGGCGAAGACGTCGTCTTCGCGCATCGCTACATCACGCGCGAAGACAGCGGCGGCGAGAACCACATCGCACTCACCGAGGCCGAATTCGAGGCGCGTTCGCAGCGCGGCCTGTTCGCGTTGCAATGGCGCAGCCACGCGCTGCGCTATGGCGTGGGCGTGGAGATCGACCAATGGATGGCGCTTGGCTGCACCGTCGTGGTGAATGGTTCGCGCGCCTACGCGGGCGAGGCGTTCGAGCGCTACCCGCGCATGACGCTCGTGCATGTCGAGGCCGCGCAGCACGTGCTCGCTGCGCGCCTCGCTTCCCGGGCGCGCGAAACGCCCGAGCAGGTCGCGCTGCGTCTCGCGCGGCGCGCGCCGTTCGAGGTGCCGTCGGGCGCCGCGTTCGCGCGCATCGACAACTCGGGGCACCTGGAGGAGGCGGGCGGGGCGTTCGTCAAGCTCGTACTGCAGGTGGCGGCCGGATAGTCTCGGCGCCGTCCTCGAGCACCGCTTAACAGCCGCTTGAGGGCTCGAACGGGCCGGGGGATTTTTGGTTGGGTGCGGTTGCCGTGAGAAGATGCAGGCGACCCGAGAACTCAATGAGAATGCCCTTGGACCGTTTCCAGGAGATGCAGATTTTCACGCGCATCGTCGACCGCCGCAGCTTCACGCAGGCGGCCGAGGATCTGAACCTGCCGCGCGCGACGGTCACCAACTCGATCAAGCGTCTCGAAGCGCGCCTCGGCGTGCGCCTGCTCGAACGCACCACCCGCCAGGTCAAGCCGACGCTCGACGGCGACGCCTACTACCAGCGCTGCATGCGCCTGCTCGCCGACCTCGAGGAAACCGAGGAGGCGTTTCGCGACACCGATCCGCAGGGGCGCTTGCGCGTGAACATGCAGGGCACCCTCACGCAGTATTTCGTGATGCCGCGCCTGCCCGACTTTCTCGCGCGCTATCCGCGCGTCGAGCTTTTCATCGGCTCGGGCGACCACTTCGTCGATCTCGTGCGCGAGGGCGTGGACTGTGTGCTGCGCGCGGGCGAGCTGGCCGACTCTTCGATGATCGCGCGGCGCGTGGCGCTGCTCGAGCAGGTGACCTGCGCGAGCCCCGCGTATCTCGAACGGCATGGCGACCCGGGGTCGATCGAGGCACTCGCAGGCACGCACGCGGACAATCCGGGCCGGCCCGGCCATCGTGCCGTGAATTATGTTTCGCCGGCCACGGGCCGCGCGCTCCCGCTCGAATTCACGACCGCCGACGGCATCGCCCGCGTGACGCTGCCGGGTCCGGTGGCCGTCAACGGCGCCGAACTCTATGCGGCGGGCGCGCTGGCGGGGCTCGGCATCGTGCAGGTGCCGCGCTACCGCGTGCGCGACCTGCTCGCCAACGGCGAACTGTGCGTCGTGCTGCCCGCTCATCCGCCGCCGCCTTTGCCGGTCTCGGTGCTGTATCCGCAGAACCGCCAGTTGTCGCTGCGCGTGCGCGCTTTCGCCGACTGGCTCGTACAGGTGTTTGCCGAGGTTGCCTGAAACGGCTCGAGCACGCCGGGGCGGTTCGCCCGGTCGCGCCCGGTTGCGGTCAGTTGCCTTTACGTGCGCCGCGCGACCATGCCGGACACACGCGCCGCGGCTTGCTGAAGCGGATCGAGGAAGGTCTTCACCATCTGCTTCGCCGAGGTGCGCTGCGCGTTGCCGCTGATGTTCATCGCGGCGATCACGCGGCCCTGCCGGTTGCGGATCGGCGCGGAGATCGAGATGAGCCCGCCTTCCAGTTCCTGATCGACGATGGCCCAGCCCTGCTGGCGCACCTGGGCGATGATCTTCTTGAGTTCGCCGACGTCGGTGACCGTGCGCCCCGTATGCGCATAGAGCGGCGAGGAGCCGAGCGTTTCGTCGAGTGCGGCGTCGTCGAGCGAGGCGAGCAGCACGCGCCCCATGGAGGTGCAGTAGGCGGGCAGGCGGCTGCCGATCGAGAGGTTGATCGTCATGATCTTGTGCGTGGGCACGCGCAGCACATAGACGATCTCGGTGCGGTCGAGCACGGCCGCCGAGCAGCTCTCGTGCACTTCCTGCGACAGCTCTTCCATGACCGGCTCGGCGAGATTCCAGAACGGCATCGACGTGAGGTAAGCGAAGCCCAGATCGAGAATGCGCGGGGTGAGGCGAAAGAGCCGTCCCTCGGCTTCGACGTAGCCGAGCGTCTGCAGCGTGAGCAGAATGCGGCGCGCCCCGGCGCGCGTGAGGCCCGTGGCAGCGGCGACGTCGGTGAGGGTCTGCTCGGGATGCTCGGCGTTGAACGCGCGGATCACCGAAAGCCCGCGCGCGAACGACTGCACATAGGAGTCGCCCGGTTTTTCGGGAATCTCCTGCTGGTCGGCGGAGCGGTCTGGCGAGGCACTGGAAGCAGAATTCATGGGCGTGGCGTTCGGTCTTGCTGCGGCGCTTGAAGAACCTATCAAGATAACCCAAGCGATCGGTTTCGCCAACAAGCGGCAAAGGCGGCGAGGGCGAGGCTGGCGCACACTTTCGCGGCAGGGCGCCCGCGTCGACATCGATAGTGCCGCGTGGCATGACATGCGTCAAATGCGCGCGCCAGATCATTCGATATTCAGTTATTTGATTATAGTCAATTCATTGTGGCCAAAAAATGATTGTCGTGTGAATCGATTGTTAAAAAGCCGAATATCGACGGGGCCCGAATTTACAAAGAAATAAAAGTGATGTCGAAATTCGAATGAATCGGCGCATTTTTCGACCATTCTTCGATTGTGCCGCGCGCGTATCTTCGCGCCCTGTCTTCGCGTGCACGCGCGCTGTCCATCACGCCGAAACCTTCACACAGTAAGTGTTTGCGCGGTGAAAGCTATTGGAAAGATATTTGCGGCTTTCCGTCGCGCTCGCCTGGGCGAGCTTTGTCCCGCTGGCTAATCCTTAGCAAAGATCAAATTTTGAGATTGGTGCATTCCGTAGAATCGCGCTGAATACGATACGGGTGCATTTTGCGTGGCGAATTTGCGATGCAAATGTGTTGGGTGTTACGCGTTTTGGTGGACAACGGAAGAACAGGCAAACATGAAAGACAGAAAAGCCTTTAAAAGGTGGTTAATCCCCCTCGGCAGCGGGCTGCTCGTTTCTCTTGCGGGGTGCAGCGGCAATTTTGCCGTGCTGGACCCGAAGGGCAGCGTGGGCGCGGCCGAGAAGTCGCTCATCCTCACGGCCACATGGGCCATGCTGCTGGTCGTGGTGCCCGTCATCATCCTGACGCTCCTGTTCGCGTGGCGCTACCGCGCCTCGAACCGCAACGCGACCTACGCGCCGAAGTGGGCCCACTCCACGGCGATCGAAGTGGTGGTCTGGGCCATTCCGGCCGCGATCATCCTGTTCCTCGCCATCCTCACGTGGCGCACCTCGCACGAGCTCGACCCCTACAAGCCGCTGGAGTCGAGCGTGAAGCCCATCAACGTCGAGGTCGTCGCGCTCGACTGGAAGTGGCTCTTCATCTACCCCGATCTCGGCATTGCCTCGGTGAACCAGCTCGCCGTGCCGGTCGGCACGCCGGTCAACTTCCGCATCACGTCGGACTCGGTGATGAACTCGTTCTTCATCCCGCAGCTGGGCACCCAGGTCTACGCCATGGCGGGCATGCAAACGCGTCTGCACCTGATCGCCGACGAAGCGGGCGATTTCGACGGTCTCTCGTCCAACTACAGCGGCAAGGGTTTCTCGGACATGAAGTTCCGCACGCTCGCCACGAGCCAGCAGGACTTCGACGCGTGGGTGCAGAAGGTGAAGACGTCGTCCATCCAGCTTTCGATGGACGAGTACGCAACGGTCGCGAAGCCGCAGGAGAAGGCGCCGGTGCAGTACTTCTCGACCGTCGACCCGAAGCTCTTCAATAACATCATCGCGAAGTACAACAACGGGCACGTCACGAATTTCGACCCGTCCTGCGTGACCAAGGGGTAAGCAGCATGTTCGGAAAACTCACATTAGAGGCGATCCCGTTCGATCAGCCCATCATCATGGGCGCGGCGGCGTTCATGGCGCTGATCGTCGTCGGCGTGCTCGGTCTCGTTACCGTGACCGGCAAGTGGAAGTACATCTGGACCGAGTGGCTCACGAGCGTGGACCACAAACGCATCGGCGTGATGTACATGATCGTGGCGGTGCTCATGCTCGTGCGCGGCTTCGCCGACGCGGTCATGATGCGTATCCAGCAGGCCATGGCGTTCGATTCGCCCGGCTATCTGCCGCCGCATCACTTCGACCAGATCTTCACGGCGCATGGCGTCATCATGATCTTCTTCATGGCGATGGCGCTCATGGTCGGTTTCTTCAACCTCGTCGTGCCCCTGCAGATCGGCGCGCGCGACGTGGCGTTCCCGTTCCTGAACTCGCTCTCCTTCTGGATGACGGCGATCAGCGCGATCCTCATCAACCTCTCGCTCGTGATCGGCGAGTTCGCGAAGGTGGGCTGGCTCGCGTATCCGCCGCTCTCTGAACTGCAGTTCAGTCCAGACGTGGGGGTGGACTACTACATCTGGTCGGTTCAGCTCTCCGGTGTCGGCACCTTGATCACGGCCGTGAACTTCTTCGTCACGATCATCAAGATGCGCGCGCCCGGCATGACGCTCATGAAGATGCCCGTGTTCACGTGGACGGCGCTGTGCTCGAACGTGCTCATCATGGCCACGTTCCCGATCCTCACGATCGCGGTCGCGCTGCTCGGCCTCGACCGCTACGTCGGCACGCACTTCTTCACGAACGAGCTTGGCGGCAACGCCATGCTGTATCTGAACCTGATCTGGGCGTGGGGCCACCCCGAGGTGTACATCCTCGTGCTGCCTGCGTTCGGCATCTATTCGGAAGTGATGGCCACGTTCTGCAAGAAGCCGCTGTTCGGCTACAAGACGATGGTCTACGCCTCGTGCGCGATCATGGTGCTGGCGTTTCTCGTGTGGGCGCACCACTTCTTCACGATGGGTGCGGGCGCCGACGTCAACGCGTTCTTCGGTATCGCGACGATGATCATCGCCATTCCCACCGGCGTGAAGATCTTCAACTGGCTGTTCACGATGTATCGCGGCCGCGTGCACTTCACCGCACCCGTGCTCTGGACCGTCGGCTTCATGGTGACGTTCTCAATCGCCGGCATGACGGGCGTGATGCTCGCGATTCCGGGCGCGGACTTCGTGCTCCACAACTCGCTCTTCCTGATCGCTCACTTCCACAACGCGATTATCGGCGGCGTGGTGTTCGGCTACCTCGCCGGCCTGCAGTACTGGTTCCCGAAGGTGTTCGGCTTGAAGCCCAGTGAAAAGCTCGGCAAGGCGTCGTTCTGGTGCTGGTTCGTCGGCTTCTACGTGGCCTTCGTGCCGCTCTACGTGCTCGGTTTCATGGGCGCCACGCGTCGTACCAACCACTACGACGTGCCCGAGTGGCATCCGTACTTCGTCGTCGCCGCCATTGGCTCTGCGATCATCGCGCTCGGCATCGTGTTCCAGGTCCTCTTGTGGGTCATGGCCTTCGTGAACCGCAACAAGGCCGCATGCAAGGACGTGACCGGCGATCCGTGGGACGGCCGCACGCTCGAATGGGCAACGTCGTCGCCGCCGGCGGTCTATAACTTCGCGGTCATTCCGCATGTGGACGACATCGACGCTTTCGCGCACATGAAGGAAACGGGCCGCGCTCCGGGCCTCGCCGCGAAATACAGTGACATCCACATGCCGTCGAACACGTCGGCCGGCCTCTTCATCGGCGTGTTCAGCCTCGTGCTGGGTTTCGCGGCCGTGTGGCACATCACGTGGCTGGCGGTGCTTGGGTTCATTGGCGTCGTGCTGACGGTGATCCTCAAGAGCTTCGGCAACAACGACGGTTATTACATTCCGGCCGCGAAGGTCCGCGAGATCGAAGAAAGCCGCTTTGGCACCGGCGCCGCCGTGGCCAAGCGCGACCTGGTCGCCGAGGAGGCAGTCTGATGTTACAGAAAACCAATGCGGCAACCCTTGCCGAACTCGATCACCACGATCACCCGCAGTCGCACTCGGTATTCGGCTTCTGGGTCTACCTGATGACCGACTGCCTGCTGTTCGCGGCGCTGTTCGCCACGTTCGGCGTGCTGAGCCAGCAGTTCGCGGGCGGCCCCACGGGCAAGGACCTGTTCGATATTCAGGGCGTGGCGCTCGAAACGGCCGTGCTGCTGCTTTCGAGCATCACGTACGGCTTCGCGATGCTCGGCGCGCACCAGCGCAAGAACGGCGTGGTGCTCGGCTGGCTCGCCGTCACCTTCATTCTGGGTGCGTCGTTCCTCGTGCTCGAACTGCGCGAGTTCTCGCACCTGATCGCCGAAGGCGCCGGCCCGCAGCGCAGCGCGTTCCTGTCGTCGTTCTTCACGCTGGTCGCCACGCACGGGCTGCATGTGTTCTTCGGCCTGCTCTGGATGCTCGTGATGATGATCCAGGTGGTGCGCACGCGCGAACTGGGCGAGCAGGAAGTCCGCCGCCTCACGTGCCTGAGCCTCTTCTGGCACTTTCTCGACGTCGTGTGGATTTGCGTGTTTACTTTTGTCTATCTCGGGAGCGTGCTCTAAATGGCTCAAACTCATGCAGAGTTGCACGGCAGCCTCGGCAGCTATGTGGCGGGCTTCATTCTTTCGGTGCTGCTTACCGCTGGCGCATTCGGCGTCGTACTGCACGGTACGCTCGATGCCACCACGGCCATGATCGTGATCGCGGTGCTCGCTTTCGTGCAGGTGGTCGTGCACCTCGTGTTCTTCCTGCATCTGAACACGTCGCCGGGGCAGGGCTGGAACGTGCTGTCGCTCGCGTACACGGTGCTGGCCGCCGCGTTCCTGATCTTCGGCACCATCTGGGTGATGCACAACGTCGGCGCGCTCATGATGTCGCGTTAAGCGTTCGCCTCACTGGCTGGCGCCTCGCGCCCGCCTGAACTCGCGAAGCCGCACCGGCACCCGGCCTGTGCGGCTTTTTCGTTTTTGGAGCCAGGTCCGTGTGCTTGACACTCGTCCCAGGACGCGCCTATTATGGCCGTCAAATTGTTCGATTAACGATCATCGGTTCGACAGTCGAACAAATCGCACGAGGACGTGCGCGTTCGATCTGCCATTTTCGCCCGCGCAGTCCGTCAATCTCAATCATCTTTGCATGGGATCGCATCAAGTGCCTGCGATCGAAAGGAGACTCACATGACGGAAGCATTCATCTGCGACGCGGTTCGCACGCCTATCGGCCGCTACGCGGGCGCCCTTTCCCAGGTTCGCGCCGACGACCTCGGCGCCGTGCCGCTCAAGGCGCTGATGGAGCGCAACAAGGACGTGGACTGGACGGCGATCGACGACGTCATTTACGGCTGCGCGAACCAGGCGGGCGAGGACAACCGTAACGTCGCGCGCATGTCGTCGCTGCTGGCGGGCTTGCCGCAGGCCGTGCCGGGCTCGACGGTGAACCGCCTGTGCGGCTCCGGCATGGACGCCGTGGGCATTGCCGCGCGCGCGCTCAAGTCGGGCGAAACCGGGCTGATGATTGCGGGCGGCGTGGAGAGCATGAGCCGCGCGCCGTTCGTCATGGGCAAGTCGGCGAGCGCCTTTGCTCGCGACGCCGCGATCTACGACACGACGATTGGCTGGCGCTTCGTCAATCCGCTGATGAAGCAGCAGTACGGCGTGGACTCGATGCCGGAAACGGGCGAAAACGTCGCCGTCGACTACAACGTGAGCCGCGCCGATCAGGATGCGTTCGCGGTTCGCAGCCAGCAGAAGGCCGCTCGTGCACAGGCGGATGGCACGCTCGCGCAGGAGATCGTCGCGGTGACGATTGCGCAGAAGAAGGGCGATCCGATTGTTTTCTCGCGCGACGAGCATCCGCGTGAGACGAGCCTCGAGGCGCTGGCCAAGCTCAAGGGCGTCGTGCGCCCGGATGGCTCGGTGACGGCTGGCAACGCTTCGGGCGTAAATGACGGCGCTTGCGCGCTGCTCCTCGCCAACGAGGAAAACGCGAAGCGCTTCGGGCTCGTGCCGCGTGCGCGCGTGCTCGGCATCGCGACGGCTGGCGTCGCGCCGCGCGTGATGGGTATCGGCCCCGCGCCGGCTACGCAGAAGCTCCTCGCGCGTCTGAACATGACCATCGACCAGTTCGATGTGATCGAGTTGAACGAAGCGTTTGCTTCGCAAGGGCTCGCCGTGCTGCGCATGCTCGGCGTTGCCGATGATGATCCTCGCGTCAACCCGAACGGCGGCGCGATTGCGCTTGGGCATCCGCTCGGCATGAGCGGCGCGCGGCTCGTGACGACCGCCACGTATCAGCTGCATCGCACGCAAGGGCGCTTTGCGCTTTGCACGATGTGTATCGGCGTGGGGCAGGGGATTGCGATCGCTATCGAGCGTGTCTGATATCTGGTCGCCCTGAATTGAAAAAGCCGCGGATCGATTTGCTCCACGGCTTTTTTGTTTTGCTGCGCGCCCTCGTCTTCCCTTGTGGGGCTCTCGTTCAGGTTGGGTCGCCTGCGTGCGGTTGCGACGGCAACGCCGAACGGTCTGCCGCCCGCGCAAGGCCCTTGTCGCGGTCGGCCGAGATGTGGCTGTTCGTTTCGCTCAAGCCCCTCTCGCTCATATGGCTCGCCGACCTGCCGTCCGCATGCAAACTGTGGCCGCGTGCGTGATGCCCCGCCCGGTCGCCCGCTCGGGCCAGCCCCCTGTCACGGTCCGCCGAAACGTGGCTGTTCGTGTTGCTGAATCCCACATGGCTCATATGGCCCAGCGACATCCCGTCCATGTGGCCAACATCCGAGTGTCCAACGCCGACGCCCGCACCCGGTGCGGCGCCATTGCCATTTCCGCCGCCGTTGCCGCCGCCGCTACCGCCACCATTGCCGCCGCCGTGCGCGTAAGCCGTAACCGATGCGCAAGCCAGCACGCAGGCCGCTGCTGCAATGATCGTTCGTGCTTTCCTCACTCTCGTCTCCCCCAGGACTTTCGACGCGTCGATTGTATGAGCAGCGTCGATCGCCGGGTGTGCCCCATGTGTAATCGTCTGTAAGTGCTGTATCGAGTCTGTCCTGCAGATGCAGTTGGCAACGCCACGCAAAGAGCAAGCATTTCGCGCCTGGCAACAATTGCGCGATCTGTTTCAACCCACAATCGCACAAGAATTTGCGCCTCAGCAAACCCCTCGGCAATCAGCCGTATTTGTTGGCGGTAACTTGACCCGCTTCCGGCCAGGTAGCGTCCGCGCTTTAAAAGCCGCGCGTAGAATCGGCCGCACTTCGGCGCCACACGCCGATGCAAATACGGCAATCAGTTCAAACCCGTTTGACGAGGAGAATGTGAATGACGAAAGCAGCGATTCTGGCGGCGGCATGGGTGGTGGGCGTTGGCCTTTCGCAGGGGGCGTTTGCGCAAAACGACGCGCCTGCTTCGGCGCCGCAGGGACAAACCGCGCTCACCAGCGCGGCGCAGGAAGTGATTGCCAACGCAGAGCCGGTGCATATCCACGCGAAGATCGTCGGCATCGATCGCGCTGCGCGCGTCGTCACGCTGCGGGGGCCGCGCGGCAATGATGTCGATATCGCGCTCAGCCCGCAGGTCAGCAACTTCGACCAGCTCAACGTGGGCGACACCGTCGACGTGCTCTACAAGAACGCGCTCCTCATGACGGCCGAAAAGGTAACGGGCAAGGACAAGGGTATTCGCAAGCGTGTGGATACCAACGTGTATCTGCCCGCGTCGTCGGGCTACGACGCCGCGCGCCAGGTCGAAGTCCAGGCCACGGTGCAGCATATCAACGCGAAGAAGCGCGAGGTGACGCTGCGCGGCGCGTATCAGACCGTCACGCTGCAAGCCACGCCCGATATCGACCTCAAGACCCTGAAAGTCGGCGACACGGTTCACGCCGTGTTCGTTTCCGCTTATGCGACGCAGGTGACACCGGTTGCCGCCACGCAGTAAGCGCGCAAAAAAAAGGCCGGCGCATCGCGGCGCCGGCTTCTTGTTACGATCCGAACGGGCGCCTCAGAAGGTGCCCGTTTTTCGTCTGGTCGTTACATGCCCGCCATGCACATGTACTTGATCACCACGTAGTCGTCCACGCCGTAGTGGGAGCCTTCGCGGCCCAGGCCGGACTGCTTCACGCCGCCAAACGGCGCGACTTCGTTCGAGATCAGGCCGGTGTTGATGCCCACCATGCCATATTCGAGCGCTTCGGCCACGCGCCACACGCGGCCGATGTCGCGGCTGTAGAAGTAGGCGGCGAGGCCGAACTCGGTATCGTTCGCCATCCTGATCACTTCTTCATCGGACGAGAAGCGGAACAGCGGCGCGAGCGGCCCGAAGGTTTCGTCGCGCGCCACCTTCATCGCGGGTGTGACGCCGGTGAGGATGGTCGGCTCGAAAAAGCCGTGGCCGAGCGCGTGGCGCTTGCCGCCCGTGGTCACCTGAGCGCCTTTGGCGAGCGCATCTTCGATATGCGATTCCACCTTCAGCACGGCCGCTTCGTTGATGAGCGGGCCTTGCGTCACGCCCGCCTCCGTGCCGAGGCCGACCTTGAGTTTTTCCACCGCGTCGCGCAGTTTGGCCGCGAACGCGTCGTACACGGCGTCGTGCACGTAGAAGCGGTTCGTGCACACGCAGGTCTGGCCGCTGTTGCGATACTTCGAGGCGATGGCGCCGGCGACGGCCGCATCGAGATCGGCGTCTTCGAACACGATGAACGGCGCGTTGCCGCCCAGTTCCAGCGAGACTTTCTTGACCGTCGAGGCGCACTGGCTCATGAGCAGGCGGCCCACCGGCGTCGAACCCGTGAACGAGAGCTTGCGCACCGTGGGGTTGCTCGTGAGCTCGCCGCCAATTGCCTTCGGGTCGCCCGTCACGACGCTGAACACACCGCGCGGCACGCCCGCGCGCTCGGCCAGCACGGCCAGCGCGAGTGCCGAGAACGGCGTAGCTTCGGCGGGCTTGAGCACGATCGGGCAGCCAGCCGCGAGCGCGGGGCCGACCTTGCGCGTGATCATCGCGGCGGGGAAATTCCACGGCGTGATCGCGGCGCACACGCCCACGGGTTCCTTCGTCACGACGATGCGCTTGTCGTTGGCGGGCGTGGGGATCGTGTCGCCGTAAATACGCTTGCCTTCCTCCGCGAACCATTCGAGGAACGATGCGGCGTAGCCGATCTCCCCCTTCGCCTCGGCGAGCGGCTTGCCTTGTTCCGTGGTGAGGATGAGCGCCAGGTCGTCGGCGTTTTCCATCATCAGGTCGTGCCACTTGCGCAGGATGACGCTGCGCTCCTTCGCGGTCTTCGCGCGCCAGGCGGGCCAGGCGGCGTTCGCGGCGGCGATCGCGCGGCGCGTTTCGGCGGCGCCCATGCGCGGCACCGTGCCGATGACCGCACCGGTGGCGGGGTTCTTCACTTCGAACGTGGCGCCGTCTTCGGCGCCTTGCCATTCGCCGTTGATAAAGGCGCTGGTTTGCAGCAGCGATGCGTCTTTCAGATTCATGCTTGCACTCCGGACTGACTTCGATTCATTTAGAACGACGAACGGCACAGCGGCAAGCGCCGGTGTGCCGTTTCGCGGATGGCCCGCTGCTCGCGGGCCAGCAGGTGGTGGAGGCTTACGCCGGCACGCCCACGGCTTCCTTGACCGACTCTTCGAGGATCGCGAGCGCTTCGTCGAACACGGTGTCCTGGATCGTCAGCGGGAACAGGAAGCGCACGACGTTCGAGTACACGCCGCACACGAGCAGCAGCAGACCGCGGTTCAGCGCGGCGGTCTGCACGCGCTTCGTGAAGTCGGCGTCGGCTTCGTTTGTGCCCGGCTTGCAGAACTCAACCGCGTTCATCGCGCCGGGGCCGCGCACGTCGGCGATTTGCGGCACGTCGGCCTTCATCGCGTTGAGCCTGGCCTTGAGCTTGTCGCCGAGTTTCGTGGCGCGCTCGCAGAGCTTTTCTTCTTCGATGATCTCGATCACCGCGTGCGCCGACGCCACGGCCAGCGGGTTGCCCGCGTACGTGCCGCCGAGACCGCCGGGCGCTGCCGCGTCCATGACTTCCGCGCGGCCCACCACGCCCGAGAGGGGCATGCCGCCTGCCAGGCTCTTGGCGATCGTCATGAGGTCAGGCGTGACGTCGTAGTGTTCCATCGCGAACAGCTTGCCGGTGCGCGCGAAGCCCGTTTGCACTTCGTCGGCGATCAGCAGGATGCCGTGCGTGTCGCAGATCTTGCGCAGGCCGCGCACGAAGTCGGCCGGTGCCTGGTAGAAGCCGCCTTCGCCCTGCACCGGTTCGAAGATGATCGCGGCGACGCGCTTCGGATCGATGTCGGCCTTGAACAGCATCTCGATGTGCTTGAGCGAGTCGGCCGTGCTGATGCCGTGGACCGAGTTCGGGTACGGGGCGTGGTACACGTCGGCCGGGAACGGGCCGAACGCGAGCTTGTAGGGGGCGACCTTGCCCGTGAGCGCCATGCCCATCAGCGTACGGCCGTGGAAGCCGCCCGCGAAGGCGATTACGCCCGGACGGCCCGTGTGGGCGCGAGCGATCTTGACGGCGTTTTCGACGGCTTCGGCGCCCGTCGTGAAGAAGGCGGCCTTCTTGGCGAAGCTGCCCGGCGCGCGCTGGGCGACCTTTTCGGCCAACGAGACGTACGACTCGTACGGCACGATCTGGTAGGCCGTGTGCGTGAACTGGTCGAGCTGCGCCTTGATGGCGGCGACGATCTTCGGATGGCGGTGGCCCGTGTTGCACACGGCGATACCGGCGGCAAAGTCGATGAAGCGGCGGCCTTCCACGTCCCACAGCTCCGCGTTTTCGGCGCGCTCGGCGTAGAAGTCGCACATCACGCCCACGCCGCGCGGGGTAATGGCGTTCTTGCGGCTTTGCAGATCGGCGTTCTTGCTCACGTTCATCTCCTGTGGAATCGGTGTCAGTTCTGAAGTTGGCTGGCGGACCGGCAAGCAGTCCATGTCGCGACTATACTCACGTTTGGCTCTAATTTTCAGAGCCATTCAGTGCAATCTTTAGGAGCCAATTTAGATGGGTGCGAGTGTTCTGTCTGATTGGCTGGCGCAACGGCTCGACCGCGGCAGCGCCCAGCCGGTGTACCGGCAACTGCACAAGCTGTTGCAGCAGGCGATCCTGTCGCGCGAGCTGCCGGCCGGGGCGCGGGTGCCGTCGTCGCGCCTGCTGGCGGCCGAACTGGGGATTGCGCGCAATACCGTGACCCAGGTCTACGAACAATTGGTGCTCGAAGGCTATGTCACGTCGGCGACGGGGCGCGGCACTTTCGTGGCGGACACGTCACCCGACGAGATTGTCGGGGCGACGGAAATTGGCTCTATGCAAACGCGGAAAAATAGCCGCGAGTCAGGAGCCGTGCTGCCTGCGGGAGACGTTGCAACTAACAGCTCCCGCGCGCAGGGCACGGAAACGCCTGCTGCGGGGGCACCCGCAGCCGCTGCGACAAGCGGACTGGAAGCCGCCACGCTGGCGCAGCGCCCCATAGCGCGCGCACTCTCGGCACGCGGCACGCGCCTGATTACCAGCGCGGGCGTATCGAAGCGCCAGGGCGGCGCGTTCATGCCCGGCGTGCCCGATGTCTCCCGCTTCCCCGCGCGCGTATGGACCCGTCTGCACAACAAGTACTGGCGCAGCCTGCGCCCGGACCTGCTGACCTACGCGCCCGGCGGCGGTCTCGCGCTGCTGCGCCACGTGCTGGCCGACTATCTGCGCACCTCTCGTTCGGTGCGCTGCTCGCCGGAGCAGATCATCATCACGACAGGTATTCACCAGTCCATCGACCTTGCCGTGCGTCTGCTCTCCGACCCCGGCGACACCATCTGGACCGAAGACCCCTGCTACTGGGGCGTGCGCAGCGTGCTGCACGTCTCGGGCCTCAATACGCGACCGATCGCCGTGGACAGCGAAGGGCTCAACCCGTCGGCCGGCGACTTCGCCGCGCCGCCGCCGCGGCTCATGCTCGTCACGCCTTCGCACCAGTACCCGCTCGGCATGGTGATGAGCCTCGCACGCCGGCGCATGTTGCTCGAGTACGCGCGCCAGCATCAGTGCTGGATCATCGAGGACGACTACGACAGCGAGTTCCGTTACGGCAGCCGTCCGCTCGCGTCATTGCAGGGGCTCGATACGGCAGGGCAGGTGATCTACGTGGGCAGCTTCGGCAAGACGCTGTTTCCGGGCCTGCGCGTGGGTTATCTCGTCGCGCCGGAAGCGCTGGCGGAAAGCTTCGCGACCGCGAGCGCCGAGCTGTATCGCGAGGGGCAATTGCTGCAGCAGGCTGTGCTCGCAGAGTTCATCGCCGAAGGGCACTTCACCTCGCATATCCGCAAGATGCGTGCGCTCTACGGCCAGCGCCGCCAGGTGTTGCTGGACGCCGTTGCGCGCCGCTACGGCGACGCGTTGCCCGCGATTGGCGGCGACGCTGGCCTGCACGTCGTGATGCAGCTGCCCGAGGGCAGCGACGACCGCGCCGTGGCCGAAGCCGCGCTCGCGCGCAATATCGTGGTGCGGCCGCTTTCGGGTTATTACTCGTCGCGCGGGAGCGCGAACCCGGGCTTGCTGATCGGCTATGCCTGCGTGCCCGACGAGGAGATCGCGCCGGCGTTCGACACGCTTGCCGAGGCGATCGATACGACCTTACCCGCATTCGTGTGAGCGAAGCCGTCGCGACGGCTTCGCTCACAGCCGGATCAGCACCGCCCCGCAAGTCACGAGCGCGCACGCCACCATGCGGCGCGCCGTGAGCTTCTCGTTCATGAAGAGCCAGCCGATCAGCACGGCGAAGATCGACGAGAGTTCGCGCAGCGCGGAAACCATCGCGATAGGCAAATAGCGGAACGCCTCGATCACGAGGCAATACGCCGTGAGCGCGAGCACGCCCGCGAGCATGCCGCGCGCGACCGCGGACTTCGACGTGAACATCCGCGCCGCGCCGCCGCGCAGTTTGCAGACCACGAGAAACTGCGGGACGTTCCAGAGCAGATACACCCACATGATGTAGCTGATGCCGTTGCCGGCGAGGCGCGCGCCGAGGCCGTCGACGACCGAATACATCGCGATGAAAAGGCCCGTGAGCAGCGCGTATGGCACGCTCTCGCCCGAAAAGCGCATGCCGCGCCGGAAGGCGAGCGACATGATGCCGAGCGATACGAGCGCGACGCCGGTGGCCGCGAGCGCATGCAGGTCTTCGTGCGCGAACACGAGCGCGCCCCCGAATACGAGCAGCGGCGAAAGCCCGCGCGCGATCGGGTAGATCTGCCCGAAGTCGCCGCTGCGATAGGCGCGGATCAGCGTGAAGCAGTACACGAACTCCAGCACCACCGAAGCGGCGATATACGGCCAGCTCGCCTGCGCGGGCAGCGGCAGCACGCACACGGCGATCGCGCTCACGACGATGTACGGCACCGAGAACATGCCGAGCAGCCAGAGGCGGTCGCCCGAAAGATGGAGGAAGGCGTTCCAGCTCGCGTGCATGAGTGCCGAGAGCAGGACCAGCAGAACGACGAAACTGGCCATCGGGATTGCGAATCGAATGGTGTGTTGGAGACGCGGGCCGTTGCGGCCGCAATCGTGTGATTATTCCAGCGAACGCGTGTGGGCGCAGAAATAGGGAAAAGCCGCGCGAGCCGTGGTTGGGTTTCTATTCGGCTCGCGCGGCTTTGGGGGAACGCGTCAGATCACGCGCGCGCGCAGTCTTGCGGAGATGAGATCGATGGCCGTGACGACGACGATCACCATGATGAGCACGGCGCTGGTCTGCTGATAATCGAACGAGCGGATTTCCTCATACAGCACGACGCCGATGCCGCCAGCGCCCACCATGCCCACCACCATCGCCGAGCGCACATTCGACTCGAACCGGTAGAGCGCATACGAGATCCACAGCGGCATGACCTGGGGCAGCACGCCGTAGATGATCTCGTCGAGCGGCGAGGCGCCCGTCGCGCGCACGCCTTCCACGGGGCGCGGGTCGATGGCTTCCACCGCTTCGGCAAAGAGCTTCGCGAGCACGCCGGTGGTGTGCACCCACAAGGCGAGCACGCCGGCGAACGGCCCGAGGCCCACGGCCACGATGAAGAGCATCGCGAACACCATCTCGTTGATGGCGCGGCATGCGTCCATCAAACGCCGCACGGGATGCAGCACCCACGCGGGCGCGAGATTGTGCGCCGACATGAGCCCGAACGGCACCGCGCAGACGATGGCGAGCGCCGTGCCCCACAGCGCCACCGCGAGCGTGACCCACATTTCGTGGGCATACGTGCGCCATTCCGAGAAGTTCGGCGGGAAGAAGCCGCGCGCGAACGTGCCCATGTTCGCAGAGTCGGTGAACAGGTCGAGCGGGCGCATGTCGGCGCCTTGCCACGCCACGCCGAGCAGCACGAACACGATGGCCCAGAGCGCGAGCGAGGACCAGCTGCGCTTGCCTGCCAGGCCGCTCGCCGCAAGGGCGGCCGCTTGCGGCGCGGCGGCGACGTTGGGCGCCGCCGCCGGCCCGGCAGCGGGCCTTGCGGCTTCTGACTGCGGCACGGCGCGTGAGCTGTCGAAATCCATTGCGCCCATTACTGCTTCGCAGGTGCGGCGAGCGCGCCGATCTTTGCGTCGATGGCCGCGATCTGGCTCTTGCGGTCGTCGTCGGAGAGATGCGTGTCGGCGGCGATCTTCTCTTTCTGCTGGAACAGCGCGACCTGGCGGATCGGCAGGAGCTGCTCGTCGGTGGCGGGCGCGAAGCCTGCATAGCCGGTGATGTCGGCCATGATCTTCTTCTCGCGCGGATCGGTCTTGGCGTAGTGATAGAAGAAGTCGCGCAGCTTCTGCTTGGTGGCTTCAGGCAGATCCTTGCGATACACGAGCGGATCGGACGGAATGAGCGGCGAGGTCCACAGTACGCGCACCTGGGCAAAGCGCTCCGGGTGCTTTTGCTGGAGCGTGGAAAGCTCGATGGTGTTGTTCGTGGCGATATCCACCTTGTTGTTCACCACGGCAAGCAGGTTCGCTTCATGGCTCGAAGGCAGCACGGTCTTGAAGTTCGTCGCGTTCACCGAAATGCCGCGCTTCGCAAAGAGGTAATAGCCCGGAATCAGCGTGCCCGAGGTCGAATTGGGGTCACCCCAGCCGAGCGTGAGATCCTTGGTATTCTTGAACACATCGTCGATCGACTTCACGCGGCTGTTCACGTTGGTGATGAGCACCGACTTGTAACCCGCGTCGCCGTTCGCGTAGAGCACCTTCGCGAAGATTTCGCCATTCGAGCGATCCACGGCTTCCATGGCCGAAGCGTTGCCGAAGTAGCCGATCTGCACCTTGTTGAAGCGCATGGCTTCGATGATGCCCGAGTAGTCGGTGGCGAAGAACGCATTCACGTGCAGGCCGGTCTGCTTGTTCAGGTCGTCGATGAACGGTTGCCAGCGTTGCTTGAGCACGGCCGACGAGTCGGTCGAGATGATGCCGAAGCTGAGGTCTTCCGCGTGAGCGGCCGCGCTGCCGAGCGAGGCAAACGCGACGGCGCCGGCGGCGCACCAGGAGAGCATGGAGCGGAACAGTTTCATTGGGGCGGTCCGTGGTGAGGTGAAAGGTTGCGGGTTGGAAAAGGGTTGGCTTGCGTGATCAGGCCGCGCGCGGCTGCGCGCCGAAGCGCGTTGCCGCGGACGGTGCAGCATCGGGTTCGAGCAGCTCGCGCGCGGCGTTGCCATAAAGCTGTTGCAACAGGGCGGGCGTGAGCGCCGACGATGCGCCGTCGTACACCACGCGCCCGTCGCGCAGCGCGATGGTGCGCGGGCAGTACTCCATGGCGATATCCACCTGATGCAGCGAGACGACCACCGTCAAGCCGTGATCGCGGTTGAGCATGCGCATCATGTCCATCACACGGCGCGACGATGCGGGGTCGAGCGAGGCGATGGGTTCGTCGGCGAGAATCAGGCGCGCGCGCTGCACGAGCGCACGGGCGAGCGCCGCGCGCTGCTGCTGGCCGCCCGAGAGATTCGAGGCGCGCTCGGCGGCCTTGTGCGCGATGCCGACTTCGCCGAGCGCGGCCAGCATCAGCTCGCGCTCGGCGCGCGGAAAGCGGCCCGTGAGGCGTCGCCACAACGGCAGCCGCGACAGCGCGCCGATCAGCACATTCGTTTCGACCGTGAGGCGATGTACGAGGTTGAACTGCTGAAACACGAAGCCGATGTCGCGGCGAATGCGGCGCACTTCGCGCACGATGCGGCCGTCCTGCTGAATAGGACGACCAAGAATCTCGATGCGCGAAGGCTGCGGGTCGGAAGCCGTGAAGCCCGCAATATGGCGGAGCAGGGTCGATTTGCCTGAGCCCGATGCGCCGATCAGCGCGACCATCTCACCAACGCCTACGCGCAGGTTGATTTCGTCGAGTGCCTTGCGGCCGCTGTCGAAGCTTTTCGAGAGGCGTTCGATGCGTATGGCGTCCATAACAATCCGTCGCTGTGTAGTCGAGGGGTCATTCTAGGAAGCGACTGTGACGGTTGAGTGAAGGTGTCGCGACGTCTAGACGACTACATGTCTTTCGACCTTCCCGCGGCGGAAAAAATCGCAGGAGATGTGACAGAGGCATGACGCCAAACATCTGTCACGCTCAATATCATGGGAAGCGGCTATATTGAGGGGCAACGTACGTGCTGTCCCTGGTTTTCCTGACTTGTTGCTGACTCATTGTCGACAGGGGCGGCACTCGCAAGGCAGTTGTAGACAATGCGGCCGCACGCGGCGGCCGCAGTCTGCGCGACCCGACCTGGGCGGCCCGACCTGGGCGGCCCCATCCGAACGAGCGACGAAACCCGGCGCCATATGCAGGCACTGAGCTTTCTTCGCATAAGTGAATTTATACTCTAGCTTTCGGGTTTCCCCCGGGAGTCAAAGGGTATGAACACTCCCAAAGTTTTCTCCTATCAACGCTTTTCCCATGCCAGGCAGGCAACGGGCGCAAGCCTTGCGCGTCAGGCAGACCTCGCAGCGCAGTGGGCGGCAAAGCACAAGCTTGAGCTGGATACGTCGCTCACCATGCGCGACGAGGGCTTGTCCGCGTACAAGGGAACGCACGTCAAGAAGGGAGCGCTCGGCGTTTTCCTCAAAGCGGTTGAGGATGGCAGGGTGCCCCAGGGTTCTGTGCTCGTCGTGGAGCACCTTGATCGTCTCTCGCGAGCAGAGGTGGACATCGCGCTCGCGCAATTGCTTAACATCATCCACGGCGGCATTCGCATCGTCACTGCCGTTGATGAACGTGAGTACAGCATCGCAAGCGTGCGCAAGAATCCAACCGATCTCATCATCAGCATCACGCTCATGATGAAGGCACACAGCGAGAGCAGCGACAAGGCAGGGCGCGTGACGGATGCAATTGTGCGAGCATGCGAGGGCTGGATCTTAGGCAAACGCACTGGGAAAAAGGTCGGCCCCGGAACCGACCCATCATGGGTACGGCACAACGCGAAAGCTGGGTGCTTTGAACTCGACGCGGATGCGGCGCGCGCTGTGCGCCGTGTGATCGAACTCTGGCGCGAGGGCTATGGTGCGATGAAGGCGCTTGAGATTGCAACGGCTGAAGGAGGCAGGGTGCCGAAGGGACTGTCCAACGAGAGCCGCGTCAACCAGCTACTTGCGAAGGAAACGCTTATCGGCACGCGAACCATTACCGTTCGTGGTAAGGCGTACGCACTCGAAGGCTACTACCCGCCGTTGATCGACCACGCTACCTACGACGAGATTCAACACCTGCGCACGCAACGCGGAAGGCGGCAGGCGAAGGGCGATATCGTAGGTATCGTGACAGGCTTCGGGGTGACGGTATGTGGGCATTGCGGCGCGGCCATGACCGCGCAGAACATGCGTCCAAGTGTGGGCGCATCGGGCACAATCTACAAAGCGCAGCGGCGCCTTCTTTGTAGCGGGTCGAAGCGCTTGCCTAAGTGCCCGCATACCTCCTGCAACATCGTACCCATCGAGGCGGCGATCTTGCGCTTCTGCAGCAATCAAATGGACCTGAGTAGCCTCTTCGCAAGCGGTGATTCTGACGAACCGGTTGCGCAGGCGCTCGCGGCAGCACACAAGCGTCTCGCTGCTACCGAACGCCAACTCGCGAAGATTGCGAAGGCCCTAGAGGCCGACGAGGACGATAACGCCCCTCAAACCTTCCTGCAGGCAACTCGCAAGCTCGAGAAGCAGATGCGCGAGCAGCAGGAGCAGGTGGAGCGGCTGAAGCGTGAGCTTTCCGTGCGCCAGCATGCGACACCAGCGAGCGCTGACACTTGGGCGAAACTCGCCGCAGCCGCGCTCGCGCTCGACCCCGCTGCGCGCATGAAAGTGCGGAAGCTCATTGGCGAGACCTTTGCGAAAGTCACGGTATTCATGCGTGGCTACGAGCATGGCGATAACGGCGAGGTCATCCGTTTGCACCTGCTGAGCAAGAAGGGTATCAGTCGAGAACTCGCAATCGACCGCAAGACCGGTGACCTGCTGGAGGTACGTGACGTGGACCTCGCTGAGGTTTCGCGCTTGCTGCGAGCGCTCAAAGACAAGGCCGACGCCGAAGCGCAGGCGAAGGCAACGAAGCCCGCAACGCGAGCGCGCAAGACTACCGCGAAGAAGGCTGCGTAGGCACAGCCGCTCGTCCCCCGTCCTGATGAGAGCCTGCCCTTCGGCAGGCTTCGCAGGCAGGCGTGGCCGCGCTCACTCTAGGCGCATGTCTAATGCACTTGCGCCACAACGTGGCTCACAGTCAACGCCCATTGCGTCGTCGCAACAATTCCATAGGCGACCGCAACAACCCCCAAATAGAAGAAAGTCGTCGCAATAATCAAAGCCCAACGCGGTGGTTGCGGCGTCGGCAAGACGTTTAGGTATTTCGCGAAACCTTCGTCGGATTTTGCGTAGCTGTTAATTTGGCGCCAAGTCAATGGAGGATAGTAGAGATACGAGACCATCACCTGCTCATTCGGGACCAATGCCGGCAGGATAATCTCCCATGCTCCAGATGGGTCGGACTTTACCTCGTGTTGTACTGAAGGCTCCAACACATAGACGTGCACAGAAGCACTATGCCCAATCCGAACATTGAATGCCGTCTTCTTGCCAGCGTTTCGAAGGATTGTGCTGTGGGTGTTGAAAGGCGTGGTGACGAGCTGGGGAGCCTGTGGATTTGGAGCGCCTAGCGCGGGCGGCAGAGGTGGCGGAGAAAAACCCGCCGCGTGCGCTACGTAGGTGATGACCTTGGACCTGTACTCGATCTTTCTATTTATCAATGCTACCAATATAGCGACGATGATTGGAAAAATTAATCTGGAGGCAACGTCCCAATTACTTGTCATTTTATTTGTCCCCACGGATTAGAAGCCGCCTAAGCACTACCTTTTTCCGAACGAAAGTGGCGATTTCGGCACGGTATTTAACTGCACTTTGATCACTCCGTCAGCCCGTTCTGTGAGAACTTTTTGAGCATGCCGACGAACCGTTTTACGCGTCGTTCACACAGCGCGCTCGCGCGGTCATCTTCCTTTTCGAGGCGCAACAGCGGTGCTACGTGGCGCTCGTGCGTGGGAACAATGGAACATTTATGTTCCAAATATTCTGCCGCTGTGGCACTTCCACAAGGGTGACAACCTTAACCTGTGCCGAAATGCCTCAAACGATTGCCGCGCATGGCATTCCGGCATGCTGCGCTGCATCGTTAGCGCATACTAACAAAAATCGACGGATAGGTATTTCTGAGACTTTCACTATCTGCGCACAGGACTAAATTGTATCTATATCTGCTGCACACTGGAGCGATACAATATGCCGAGCAAATCGAAGTGGGGCAAGGGCCGAGCGTGGTGGGGGCGATTCTGCACTGAACTGCACCCGGAACTCGGCATGTCAGGCACGCGTACCTCGTGGAATCACTTTCATCAGGAGCACGGCGAGACGCTGGCCGGGCAGGATATCAGCCGTCGCAGCTCCACCCGCGCCGAGATCATCGTGGACGTCGAACGGGCCGACGTGTTCGTGTTCGACCTGCTTACCGGCAAGGCGCCAGACGCCGAAGCACAGTAACGCTGCAGCACATAAAGCCTGCGTTAGCCAGGCATCCTGCCAATCCAATCCGCTGACTTGAGGGTAAAACCGACATCCGCTGACTTGAGGGTAAAACGGACCGGGCCGATAGGCCTGCCGGTCGCGTCGTCGTGCGCGCCTTCTACTTAACGAAGCGGAGGTAGATCGTGAACACCAAAGAAAAGGCCTGCGTGGCGGCAGGCCTGAGTGACACCTATGGACATCAGGCTCATCGTAGCTCGCCACACGTTCATGCACAAGCATCGTGGAGGTCGCTCCTGCCATCGCTGCAGTCCATCGTCTGGCGAGGTGCGTTATGAGCGACGACGGGTTCCTGAGTCCGCGAGAAACGGCCACGCGTGCAGCCGAGGATCACTGGGGCACTCCCACGCAGCGCCATGTCACCATCACACTTGCGCGGCTCGTAAAGGACGAGAGTTTTGAGGTCCACCCCTCCGTGGCTTTTCTCGTGTACCGCACGGGCTACAGTCACGGCACCATTGAGGCGACCATCAAGACGCTGCGCGAGTACGGCGTGCTGCGGCTCGTCGCAACCGAAGGCCGGGGCGGTTCCCACGTCTACATCTTTGACCACGAGCGACTTCAAGAGGTCCATGCGGCACGTGAGCCGTGGAAGGAGGTGCGCGAGCGCTTGTTGCAGGAGCAGGCGCAACGCTCCCCAATGGTTAGGAAGTCGCGACGCGCAATTTCCCAACAGTTAGGGAGCGTCACTAACGCCAACGATATCGACGCTCCCCAATCGGTACGCCCACGCTCCCCAATCAACGCGGCGACGCTCCCTAATCCGGGTATCGACGCTCCCCAATCGGCAGCCCGAACTTCCCCAGTGGTTGGGGACAAGGGGTTAAGAGGGTTAACAGAGGGATATAAAACCGAGGGAATTATAGGGGCCGACATTGCATCGCAAAGGTCGGCCGATATCACCGGGAGCGGTGTGGCCGGTGCAGCGCAAACGCCGATGCCGAAACAGGCGACTGTCGCGGATCTGGTCGCGGCGTTCAAGGCGCTCTGCGACCAGGGGCTATGCACGTGGACCGCCAATCACGTACAGCGCAGCCGCATGTGCCATGACTTCGCACGCCTGATCCGTGAGCGTGGCGCGACCGCCGACATGGTGCGTGAAGCGCTCCCCATCGCGCAGAAGCGTGTCGCAAAGACGAGGCGTCCCAGCGGCGCCTCAATCACGAGCGCCATGTTCCGCATGACGCAGGAGTGCTTTGGCGATGTGACACGTGAGGACAATGAAGATTTTTTTGACCGGCCCGCCGCGGCGGGCATCTGCATGCTGGGGAACGATACGCGGCACTAGCCCGCGACCATATTCGACAGCGACAGGCAGATAGCGTGAACGACGCCTACGCCAAAACCGACGCCATGCTGCGTGCGTTCAGCGCGGAACACGGCATCCGTATTTCCTCGGTTCAGGAGGTGTCGGAGGTCGCGACGGCGGCGTTGCTCGGGCTGCCCGTAAGCACGTTGCGGCAGCAGGTTGCAGAGGGGCGTGCGCCGGTGCGGCCTTCCTCCATCCACGGCATCCACCGTCGCTACCGCTTCGACGACATTGTGGCCGCGCACGTCGCTGCGCAGCGGCGCGCGCTTGACGAATGAACGGGTCCAATTGGTCTCGTCCCGAAATGCTCGGAATTTCGAGCAGAACGCGCAGAACGAACGAAACGAACGGTTCCGCCTGGCATCGTGATACACGCTGCGCGATGCTTCTCCTGCAACCGGCAGCGGCGTCGAGAGGAGAGCGGCAATGGCCCGACTGGATTTCATCCGCGCGTGCAAGAGCCTCGCGCTGACGAGCGACGTGAGCAACGCGAGACAGTACGCGCAGGCGAGCTACGGCGTGCGCAGCGAACTCGTTGACTACTTCGCCAGGGCCTCCCAACTGCTCGACACGACCACGATCACCGATCCGAACGCGCCGCCGCTCTCGCTGCGCGACGGTGATTTCGTTGGGCTCGTGCAACGGAGAAGCGTCGTCACGCTGATCGATCAAGCGCTTGGCGGTGCAGGCTTCCGGCGCGTGCGTCCATTCGTGCCACTCGTCATTGAGGACGAAGGCGTCGTAGCGTCGTGGACGAAAGAGGCCGCGCTGAAGGTGATCGACGCGGACAACGCGTTCCACGTTACGCGCCTCGGCGTGAAAAAGATCACGGCCCTGCTCGTCGCTTCGGTTGAACTCGTCCGCACGCTTGACGAGGCGACCGATCTCGCCCTGCAGCGAGACCTCGCCCGCGCGATCAGCGACGGCCTGAACGCCACGCTCGTCTCCAACGATGTCGCCGACGATTCAAGTCCCGGTGGGCTACTGCAGGGCGTGACGCCGATCCCTTCCACCGGCTCGCTCGACGGCGACGTGGTCGCGCTCGTCGATGCGTTCGAAGGCGATCTCGCGTCAGCCGTGCTGCTGATGTCCCCGCGCACTGGTGTCGGCTTCGCATTCTCCGGTCACGATCAGGTCTGTGGCGTGCGTGGCGGATTCGTCGCAGGTGTCCCGGCGATTGGCGTGCCCGGGATGCGGGACAGCACGCTGGCGCTCATCGACGCGCAGCGCGTGCTGATGTTCGAAGGCGATCTCGTTCCGGGCAGCAGCACGGAGGCAGTTGTGCAGATCGACGATGGAACGTCAGGCACGCAATTGTTTTCGCTGTGGCAGCACAACTGCGTTGGCCTGCGCGCCGAACGCTTCTGCAACTGGTGGCCGTTGCCTGGCTGCGCCGTATGGATCTCGGACGCGGGCACCACGAAGATTGCCGACACGCTGAAGGTGAAGGCTGCGCGCGGCGCGAAGTGACGGAGGCAATCATGTGCATCTGTTCTACCGGCGCGCATTGCGCCTGCTACGGCTCCAAGCAGCAATACCGCGAAGAACGCGCACGGCAGGCCTCCGCGTCTGCTCTTGAATGGCAGGTGCTCGACGTACTGAACGGCGAACCCGGCAACGCATCACCGCGTGCGATCGAATTCGCCACGCTGCTCGCGCCGCACCGCGCGGACCTCGTGGACTTCATGACGGCAGGCGACCGCGTCTTCCTTTGGTTGTCGGACGGCTCGGAACACATCGCGAAACTCGCGCGGCCTGCTTTCAGGATGGCTGCGTGAGCGCCGACGAACGCGCCTGCACCGCGTGGCTCGATACTGACACGCTCGACCGCTGCGACTCGCTGGCGCGCGCGCTACGGATCGACCGGCGCGAGTGTCTGGGCAAGCTTATCGAGGCGGGCCTGCGCGCGGTTGTCGATGGACAGTTGCCACTGGCCGCTCCGAAGGCCGTACGTTATGCCGAGCCGGTACCGCAGGTGCCTGACGTCCGACCTGCGCCGCCTGTTGTGCGTCTGCAGATCACCCACACGCGACGCATTCCGTGACGGGATCGCGCCGGTTGAACGGGGTCGACGAAGGGGGGGCGGTTCGGTCGCACGACCGGCGGCTCGCAAAACCGCGTGCCCAGATTCGCTTGATGCGGCGCATTTCCCGCATAGGGGGGCGAACATCGCCCAGGCACCACAGGTAGACCGCCAGTAGACCCGGCGGCTACTCCGAGCCGTCCGCCGCTGGTCACGGACGCAAATATTGGCCAGCACGAACAGGCTGCGCGCCATCCCGCCCGAGCACATGCGGACGCGATGGCGGTCCCTCCCGGCGCACGCGGGTCTACAAGAACGTGATTGAGCCGCAGCAGCCCGGAAAAAAATCGGTCGTATCGAACGACCGATTCCTCACCGCGCACGCCCACTGGCAGAAGTTCAGGCGCGGCACTGTTGACTCAAGCGCAGACAGCCGCTTGTTTTCACGATTGCCAGGTGCAGGCTCCGCGTGCATCTGCTTGATGTGACTCGGGTGTCGTGCGGCGGATGACTACTGCGCTTCTTTCTTTCGTGCGCGCGGAGCCGTGGTGGTGGACGGTTGTTTCGGCTCGGGCAGCGACTGGAATCCGCGCTGGTACACATCGAGCCCTTTCCCCAGGACTTGACCGCCGATCCGTTCAAGACTGGCATTGCACGAAGTCGCCAACTCCTGCAGGCGCCGCCGATCTACATCGCTCAGCCAGATAATCGTTGGGATCGATCCGCTGCTCATGGCGCTCTCCCGAGGCGGTGATGGATGCGCTGCATTATCGCGCCGTGCAGGTCCGCATGACAGCCTCACAGCAGGCCATCATGAGCGGTTGGCTTGACGCCTTCAGCGTTGAACGCGAGAAGGCACACACGCTGCAGACTGCATCGTTCAAAAGCGCGAAAAACGCTGTTGGTGCCGCAGGGCACCAACAGAAGGAAGCAGGCCGCACCCGTAATGTGGCGGGGCGTACCGGCGCATCACTGCAAGTTCGAACGTCGCAAATTCATTGCGGTACCTGCCGAAAAACTCCACCAATTGGTTGGATCATCAAGGCGTCTCGGTGGCAGGAAGCATCCAGGGAGATCAGGATGCGTACATCGCGAGCGTGAATCTCAAGCGCCGTAACCTCACGAAAGGCCAGAAGGCCATGCTTGTAGCGAAGCGCTATCCCGATGATGACGGCGAAGGCGGTCGAGGCAAAAAGGGCCAATCGCACAAACTCGCCAAATCTGGCGCGTTTGCTGTGCAGCGCCTGCGTGAAGCACGCGTAGTCCTGCACAAGTGCCCGCACCTCGTTGATCTGGTGATAGACGGTTCGATGGCACTGTCCGCTGCCTACGCAGAGGCACAGCGCCGCCGCGCCGCCAGCCCGAGCGAGCCGGCAACGACCTGCTCAACTATCTCGGGGCATAACTTCACAACTGCCCGTGTTGCAATTGCTTCAGAAGCGCAGCGGAATCCCCGAGGCTAGAACGTTCACCTTTTCATGCCCGTATGCACTGGTCAATTGCCAAACCGTGTGAGTTGTCAACTCGCTGTTCAATGTCGGGCCGCAAACTACCTCTGAAACTTCGAGCGGGCCCTGATCGGAGTCCAGCAAGCGAAGCGATACGTAGGGTACGAAGTTGCCGCCTCGAACACGAAATTGCCTGTTTCTCATTGGCTCTCGGGCCGCGAAATAGACATATCGCCACTCCTGCTCTTCACTAAACGTGTGACTCTTGAAACACGGAAGCAAGTCGGCTAGAGCCATTTGAAGATCTATGATCGCGCCTTCTATAACCTCTACACGGAACTGCTCCGGGTGCATGGAAGCACCACATTGCTCCAAAACTGGCACTAGTCCGTGCAGTAGTTCGTCCAATAACGCTGTTTGCTCTGAGGTGTCGTAAATCACTTGCCGGAGATGAAGGATTCCCTGGTCGAGAGTCATCGACTTTCCCTCAAGCGATGCCCCGACGGTCGGCGACAGACCGATCGAATAACCGCCGCCGCCGCTTCCGTAGCCCCGCCACTGGCTCAGTAGGTTTCCGTTTTCGCAGAAGCACACGACGTAAGCCGGAAATAGCAGCCCGGTTGGGAACTTGAAGCGTTCATCTATCGCTGCTGCAAATTGCGATATCGCCTCATTTTTCCGCTCGTCCTTGAGTCTAGCTACGCGATGAAGGAACAGCTTCAAACCATACTCTAGCTCCGACGAATCGTTTAGATGCGTGATGCTCGTCGCCCAAAAATCTCGGCTAGCCAGTATTGACTTAAGACCATCCGCCGTTGTGTAGTGATAAAGCGTTCCGACATCTGCGAGGGCTTTCTCGTGACGCGCGAGGAATCGTTCACGGACGGCCAGCCAATGCTCGTGCAACAAAATATCCGGTGCCTTCGGTTTGTAGGGCAATGTCTGATCGATCATGGAATTTTTCTTCGTTGAAAGCACCGAACTCGATTCGTGGCCGCCATCCTAGCACTGTTCCCGAACGGCACGCCCTGCGCCGCTCCGCCGCGTTCGCACGGCGCTCACAGGCTTCCTGGTGCCCCAAACAAGGGGTAGACCGCTTCCAGCGGCTTCCAGAGTGCTAAACCCTCCGAGCGCGATCCTGAGACATCTGCCAGCGCCCCATGCCTTCCTGCCTGCTGCTTTTTGCCGATGCGCCTCCAGATCGGGAGGCAAGCGCAACACAGGAGGATCGATGCCAGCAGGGCAATTCGGCCCGCTACGGGGCAGGAGAGGGTCGTTGTGTGCGCAGGCAAGGCAAGAGGCGCGCAAGGCTCCTGCTGGCCTGCCAATCGGGGGTTCCACGCACCAGCAACACGTTATGGAACGAAAAGCGCCGGTGTCACAAGGTTGTGCGAGAATCCGGCCAAGCCCCACGGGGCTTGGCTTTAAGGCCTATCAACCCTACCTCGCCGTGGGTGTAAATCGCCTTATGTATAGCTTCCTACCCGACAGCTTCGAGGAATACGAGGACCTCAAGATGATCCTCGATGCCGGCGCACGCTGGCTCGACATTCGCAGCGAGGGCGAAGTCGAGGTGCGCGGCCGCACGTTTCCGCTCTATGTGGCGGCAATCGGCTCGCGCGATCCGGCCGCGCCCGGCATTGGTTTTTTCGGCGGCATCCATGGGCTCGAGCGCATTGGCTCGCAGCTCGTGCTCGACTACATGCGCGCGCTGGTGGGGCGTCTCGCCTGGGACGAACTGCTCCTGCGCCAGCTCGAGTCCGTGCGCATCGTGTTCGCGCCGATCCTCAATCCCGGCGGCATGTGGCTTGCGACGCGCGCGAATCCGAACGGCGTGGACCTCATGCGCAACGCGCCGCAGGACGCCGACGAGCGCGTGCCCTTTCTCGCGGGCGGCCAGCGCGTCGGCTCGTGGCTGCCGTGGTATCGGGGGCGGCGCGGCGCGGCCATGGAGATCGAGGCGCAGGCGCTCCTGAAGATCGTCGACGAAGAACTCACGCGGCGCCCGCTTTCCTTCGCGCTCGACTGCCATTCCGGTTACGGCTGGACCGACAGCATCTGGTTTCCGTACGCGCGCACGCGCCGTCTCATCCGCCATCTGCCCGAAATGTACGTGCTCAAGACGATGTTCGAGCGCGCGCATCCGCACCACGGCTACACCTTCGAACCGCAGAGCCATCAATATCTGCTGCACGGCGACTTGTGGGATTGCGCGTACGATCGCGCGCCCGACAGCAACATCTTCCTGCCGCTCACACTCGAACTGGGCTCGTGGCTGTGGATCAAGAAGAACCCGCGCCAGATCTTTTCGCGCCAGGGCATGTTCAATCCGCTCCTGCAGCATCGCACCGCGCGTGTATTGCGGCGTCACGCGAACTTGTTCGAGTTTCTGACGCGCGCCGCGTATTCCTCGCAGCGCTGGCTGCCCGAGGGCGTGATCCGCGACGAGGTGCTGAAAAGCGCGATCGGGCACTGGTATCGCAAGCCGGGCACATGAGCGAACCGTGGATCCTGCTGCGCGGCCTCACGCGCGAATCGCGCCACTGGGGCGCGTTCGCCACGCTGCTCGCGGCGCGCGACGGCGTGCTGCCCATCGACCTGCCGGGCAACGGCACGGCGGCGCACGTACGCTCGCCGCTCGCGGTGGACGACTACGTGGACGCGCTGCGTGCCGAGGCGCAGCGGCACGGCGCACGCGCGCCTTACCGCGTGCTGGCAATGTCGCTCGGCGGCATGGTGGCGACGGCGTGGGCGCTGCGATACCCCGAAGAAGTCGGGCGGCTGGTGCTCGTGAACACGAGCATGCGGCCGCATAGCCGCGTGGACGAGCGCTTGCGGCCCTCGGCGTGGCCCGCGCTCCTGCGCGTGGCGCGGCATTGGGATGGCGGCGACAGCGGCAACATTGCCGAGACGCTGATCCACGGGCTCACCTGCGCGCGTCGCGACACGCTCGCGGCCGACCTCGAAGCGTGGGGCGCGATCCGCGCGAGCGCCCACGTGAGCCGCGTGAACGCGCTGCGCCAGCTGGCCGCCGCCGCGCGCTTCAAGGCGCGCGCCGTGCCGCGCTGTGCGGTGCTCGTGGTGTCGTCGCGCGGCGACCGGCTCGTGAACCCGGTGTGCTCGGCGCGGCTCGCGCGGGCCTGGGGTGCGCCGCACGTGGCGCATCCGTGGGCGGGGCACGATCTGCCGCACGACGATCCGCAATGGCTCGTCGATACGCTCCACGCGGGCGACGTCGCCGCGAATCCCGCGAGCCGGGCCGCCGGCCGCGGCTGAGCGGTGCCGCGGCGCGTGCGCGCCGCCCGCATCGCCAGTCCGGCGATTGCCCCATAATACGAAAACTCATCCGGCACTTTCAGGACGATTTCCAGACATGAACGACAAACCCGCCATTGGCGCCGCCGTGCCGCGCCTCACGAGCCTTTCGCACGGCGGCGGCTGCGGCTGCAAGATCGCGCCGGGCGTGCTTTCCGCGCTGCTCGCCCGCAGCACGCCGCTCACCACCGCGTTTCCGAACCTGCTGGTCGGCACCGAGACCGCCGACGACGCTGCCGTCTACAAGCTCAACGACGAGCAGGCCATCGTCGCGACGACGGACTTTTTCATGCCGATCGTCGACGACCCGTACGACTTCGGCCGCATCGCCGCGACCAACGCGCTCTCGGACGTCTACGCCATGGGCGGCAAGCCGATCCTCGCGCTGGCGCTCGTGGGCATGCCGATCAACGTGCTGCCGCACGACGTGATCGCGCAGGTGCTGCGCGGCGGCGAAGACGTGTGCGCAGCCGCGGGCATTCCCGTGGCGGGCGGCCATTCGATCGACTCGGTGGAGCCCATCTACGGCCTTGCGGCGCTCGGCGTGGTGCATCCCGAGCGCGTGAAGCGCAACGCGTCGGCACAAGCCGGCGACGTGCTCGTGCTCGGCAAGCCTCTGGGCGTGGGCGTGCTGTCCGCCGCGCTCAAGAAGGAAATGCTCGGCGACGCGGGCTACAAGGCGATGGTGGCCGCCGCGACCCTGCTCAACAAGCCGGGAGCGACGCTGGCGGAACTGCCGGGCGTGCACGCCATGACCGACGTGACGGGCTTCGGCCTACTCGGCCACACGCTCGAAATTGCGCGCGGCGCGAATCTCACCGCGCGCGTGCATTACGCCGAGCTGCCGTGGCTGCCGGGCGTGCAGAAGTTCGTCGATGACGGCGTGTACACGGGCGCCTCGGGCCGCAACTGGGCCTCGTACGGCGACGCCGTCACGCTCGCGTCCAGCCTGCCCGAAAGCGCGCGCACGCTGCTCACCGACCCGCAAACCTCAGGCGGCCTGCTCGTGGCCTGCGCGCCGGCAAGCGTCGACGACGTGCTGGCGATCTTCCGCACGGAAGGCTTTGGCGACGCGCGCGTGATCGGCGAACTGAGCGAAGGCCCGGCACGCGTGGACGTCGCGTGAGGGCCGTATGAGCGGAGAATCGCCGAAAGCCATCTTCTACGCGCTCGCTGCGAACTTCGGCATAGCGGTCTGCAAGTACGCTGCCGCGGCGTTCACGGGCTCGGGATCGATGTTCGCGGAGGCGATTCACTCCACGGCCGACTGCGGCAACCAGCTGCTTTTGCTGTTCGGCCTGCGCCAGTCGCGCGAGCCGCCCACGCCGCTGCATCCCATGGGCACGGGCCGCGCGATCAACTTCTATTCGCTGCTCGTGGCGCTGCTGCTGTTTTTCGTGGGCGGCGCGTTCTCGGTCTACGAGGGCGTGCATCGGCTGATCGCTCGCGAGCCGTTGCGATTCGTTTATGTGGCGCTCGTCGTCCTCGGCATTTCGGTGGTGCTCGAAGCGTTTTCGCTTTACGGCGCGATGCGCGAGATTCGCAAGGGCGCGCCCACCAAATCGCTGTGGCGCTGGGCGCGAGAAACGCGCGATTCCGACCTGCTCGTCGTGGCGGGCGAGGACATCGCAGCGCTGGCGGGTCTCGCCATTGCATTCGCCGCCGTGCTGCTCACGGTCATCACGGGCAATCCCGTATGGGATGCCTGCGGCTCGATCGGCGTGGGCATTCTGCTCATGCTGATCGCGTGGTTCATCGCGCGCGAAGTGAAGTCGATGATCGTCGGCGAATCGGCCAGCCCGGAAATGCGGCGCGATATCGAATCGTTCCTGCGCGCGCGGCCCGAGATTCGCAGCATCATCAGCCTCATTACCCTGCAATGGGGCAAGGAGGTGATGGTGGCGGTGCAGTGCGAAATGCTCGAGTACGACCACAGCCGCACCATGGTCGAAGCGATCAACGAGATCGAAGCCGATCTGCAGGCGCGCTTTCCCCTCGTGCGCTGGGTGTTTTTCGAGCCGGATTTCGTGAACCGGTAATGCAAGGGCCCGGCGGTTGCATAAACCGCCGGGCCCTTGCACACATTTCACATCTTCACGCGCGCTTCACATTTCAATGCCGAAACGGCGTCCACACGGGCGTGGTGTTGCCCCACTGCTCGAGTTCGGAAGGTACGCTGGGATTCATGTTGGACTCCTACGTTTTTCGTCTTGCAATCGAAATGCCGATGCGTCTTGCGGGCTTATTCGCCAGTCTGCGCAACGCGCTGGGCGTTGTTCGCGCGGCTTTCCTGCAGCGCGATGCGTTGCGCTTGCGTGCGGCCGATCAGGCTTTGCTCGGGGTAGCTCGTCTTGTTCAGCGAGGGCAGCGTGCCGTCGCGGTACGCGGCGGCGATTTCCGCCTTCACTTCGGCGCGGGTTTTCGGGGCGCTGTTGTCCTGGGCGAAGACCGAAGCGCTGGCGGCGAGCGAGAGAACGAGCGTGGCGCCAATGGCGGTTGCGAGAGTGCGTTTCATGATCTGCTCCTTTTGTACTGGTGCCACGTGGGTCGCGGCGACAGGAGCAAATGTAGTTGCGCAGCCGTTTGCGATAAACGGCTCGAACGCGAAAGCAATTGTCGAAAATCCGGAACAATCGCTGCGCCGCGCCCGCGCAAGCCTTTGCGGGCGCGGCTTCGAGGGTTGGCGCAGCGCGACGGCGTTACGCGACCCGGCCTATGCGGCCCACTCGGAGATAACGGGCGTTTCGAGTGACGGCGCGTTTTCGCGCTCTTCGAGCGTGCGCATCGTGCAGGCCTTGTCGAGCGAGGCGCGGCCGCTCAGGAGCGGGCAGCGGTCGAACACTTCTGCGATCCAGTCCACGAACACGCGCACTTTGGGTGACAGATGGCGGCTGTGCGGATAGACGGCCGAGATCGGCATGGGCAGCGGCTTGTAATCGGGCAGCACCTCGACGAGCGCGCCCGACTTCAGGTGCGGCAGCACCATGTAGCGCGGCCCCTGAATCAGGCCGAAGCCTTCGATGCCGCAGGTCACGTAAGCGTCCGCGTCGTTCACCGAGACCATGCTCTTGAGCTTGACCTCCACTTCCTTGCCGTCGACGAGAAACGCCCAGTCCATCACGCGTCCCGTGCGCGACGAGAAGTAGTTCACGGCGCGATGCTCGGCCAGTTCTTCGAGCGTTTGCGGCGTGCCGTGGCGCTCCAGATACGACGGCGACGCGCACGACACGCCTTCGAAAATGCCGATGCGCCGCGCGACCAGCGACGAATCCTGCAGCGCCCCCACGCGCACCACGCAGTCCACGCCTTCCTGCAGCAAGTCCACGGGGCGATCGGATAGCCCGAGTTGCAGGTCGATGTCCGGATAGCGGCCGTGGAATTCGCACAGCGACGGAATTACGATGAGCCGCCCGATCGAGCCGGGCATGTCGATGCGCAGTTTGCCGTGCGGTTTGCGGTTGCGATCCTGGAATGTGGTTTCCGTTTCTTCGACGTCCGCGAGAATGCGCACGCAGCGCTCGTAGTACGCCGCGCCATCGGGCGTGAGCGACAGACGGCGCGTGGTGCGATGCATGAGGCGCACGCCGAGAAACGCTTCGAGATTCTGAATGATCGTCGTGACCGAAGCACGCGGCATGTCGAGCGTTTCGGCAGCACGCGTGAAGCTGTTGGTATCGACGACGCGGGTGAACACCTGCATGGCCTGAAGGCGGTCCATTGCCACTCTCCAAAAAGCTTCGGTCGCACGGCGCGCGGCATTCGAAAGAAACGCCCGCGCAGAAAGAGGAGACAGATTGTTCAGGTGCGCCGAATTGTGTTGCCGGATTATAGGCATTTATTTGCAAGTCTGCCGAACCCACAATTCGCCTCATTCGAATCTACTCTCGCGCATTGCGCCGATTTGACATGGATGTCTTTAAACGCCCAACGTCTTGGACCTCCGCGGAGGAAGCGCCGCTGGCCGAAGTGCCAGCGGCCCTGCCCGATACCGCGTCCGCCAAGCCTGGCAAGGTGCGCGCGCTGCTCACGACCGACGTCGTGATCGAAGGCTACGCCCAGCAGATTCCGCTGCGCCTGTACCGCCCCGAAGCCGCGAATGGCCTGCCGGTGTTGCTGTATTTCCACGGCGGCGGCTTCGTGCGCGGGTCCATCGAGGAAGCGGATGCGGTGGGCCGGTTTCTCGCAGAACGCTTACCAGCGCTCGTGGTGAGCGTGGGGTATTCGCTCGCGCCGAAGCACCCGTTTCCCGCCGCACCCGAAGATGCGCATCGCGCGGCGCTGTGGGCGCTCACGCGGGCCCGCGCGTTCGGCGGCAGTCCGAAGCGCGTGATCGCGGCGGGCCACGACGCGGGCGGCCAGATCGCCAACGTGCTCGCCTTCATGGGCCGCGATCGCGGCGACGTAAAGCTCGCGGCGCAGGCCCTGTTTGCGCCGATGCTCGACCCGAGCCTCACGCGTCTTGGCGATGAGGCGCGCCTTGGCTCGGATATCACCGCAAGCGAATGCGCGGCGTGTTATCGCGCGTATCTGCCCGATGCGACGCAGCGCATGCATCCGTACGCCGCGCCGCTCGAATCGCTGCGTCTTGGCGGCTTGCCGCCCACGCTCATCGTGACCGCACAGAACGACGTGCTGCACATCGAAGCGGAGAAGTACGCGAGCCGCCTGATCGACGCGGGCGTGCGCACCCAGGTGGTGCGCTACCCGAGCGTTTCGCACGCGAACCTCGCGGCGCATCCGGCCGCGCTCAGCGAAGCCGTACGGTTTTTCCAATGTTGCTTCGACGCGGGGGCGTCATAGACGAAGCACCCTTGCGGCGGTGCTGCCGAACCAGTGAAGAACAATCAACCATTATTTCTGGAGTCCGACATGTCACTTTTTTCGCAATCCCGAACCCGTATCGCGCTAGCGGTCATTGGCGTGCTGGTGGTCGCGGGCCTCGGCACCCTCGGTGCCATCCGCCTCGACTCGCACCCTGCCGTTGCCGCTGAAGCGCCGCCCGCACCGGAGGTCGATGTCGCACCCGTGCTCAACCGCACGATCACCGACTGGCAGACCTACTCGGGCCGCATGGCCGCCGTCGAGAAAGTGGAGATACGTCCGCAGGTTTCCGGCACGATCGTCTCCGTGAACTTCCGTGACGGCGCGCTCGTGAAGCAGGGCGAGACCCTGTTCGTGATCGACCCGCGGCCGTACCAGGCGGCCGTCGATCAGGCCGCGGCGCAGCTTGCCGCCGCCCAGGCGCGCACGGGCTACGCGCAAAGCGACTGGGAGCGCGCGCAGCGTCTGATTGGCGACAACGCCATCGCCAAGCGCGATTACGACGAGAAGCAGAACGCCTCGCGCGAAGCAAACGCTAATCTCAAGGCCGCGCAGGCCGCGCTCGAAGCCGCGCAGATCAACCTGGGCTACACGCGCATCGTCGCGCCGGTTGCCGGGCGTGTGTCGCGCGCCGAGATCACGGTGGGCAACGTCGTATCCGCCGGTGCGAGCGCCGCGCCGCTCACGACGCTCGTTTCCGTTTCGCCCATCTACGCCGAGTTCGACGCCGACGAGCAGACCTATCTCGACTACATCAGCCACATGAAGAATGGCTCGAAGGTGCCGGTGGAACTGGGTCTGGCGAACGAATCGGGCTATTCGCGCACGGGCACGATCGAGTCGGTGGACAACCGTCTCGACACCACCTCGGGCACGATCCGCGTGCGCGCGCGCTTCGACAACGCCGACGGCGCGCTGGTGCCGGGGCTTTACGCACGCATCAAGGTGAGCGGCAGCGCCCCGCACCCGGCGCTGCTCGTGGACGACGCCGCCATCGGCACCGACCAGGACAAGAAGTTTGTTTACGTCGTGGATAACAGCGGCAAGATCGCTTACCGCACGGTGCAAACGGGGGGCCAGCAGGGCAACCTGCGCGTGATTCTGGACGGCCTGAAGGCGGGCGACCACGTAGTGGTGAACGGCACACAGCGCGTACGCCCCGGTGAAGCCGTGCGCTCGCACATGGTGCCGATGAACGGCGACCCCGACGCCGATTCGACCAATACGGCAGCGAACCCCGGCGCCAAGGCAGCGAAAACGTCCTGACGGGCGGCGGGCGCAGGCGATCGCAGCCTGCGCCTGTACGTCCATCAGGAGGCCTAAGCAGCAAGATTCGCGTCAAATTGAGCGTCATGAACAAGAGCAACCCATGAACATATCGAAATTCTTCATCGACCGGCCGATCTTCGCGGGCGTGCTGTCCGTGCTGATCCTGCTGGCCGGCGTGATCGCGCTGTTCCAGTTGCCGATCTCCGAGTATCCCGAGGTCGTGCCGCCTTCGGTGGTGGTCCACGCGCAGTATCCGGGTGCGAACCCGAAGGTGATCGCCGAAGCCGTCGCCGCGCCGCTCGAAGAGCAGATCAACGGCGTCGAGAACATGCTGTACATGCAGTCGCAAGCCAATAGCGACGGCAATCTCACGCTCACGGTCACGTTTCGTCTCGGCACCGACCCGGACAAGGCCACGCAGCTCGTGCAGAACCGCGTGAACCAGGCGCTGCCGCGCCTGCCGGAAGACGTGCAGCGTCTCGGCATCACGACCATCAAGAGCTCGCCTACGCTCACGATGGTGGTGCACCTGATCTCGCCGGACAACCGGTACGACATGACGTACCTGCGCAATTACGCGCTGCTCAACGTGAAGGACCGCCTCTCGAACATCCAGGGCGTGGGCGAGGTGCAGCTGTGGGGCTCGGGCGACTACGCGATGCGCATCTGGCTCGATCCGCAGAAGGTGGCGCAGCGCAACCTCACCGCGAACGACGTGGTCAACGCGATTCGCGAGCAGAACGTGCAGGTGGCGGCGGGCGTGATCGGCGCGTCGCCGAGCGTCCCCGGCACGCCGTTCCAGCTCAACGTCAATGCGCGCGGCCGTCTGCGCACGGAAAGCGAGTTCGGCAACATCATCGTCAAGACGAATCCCGATGGCGGCGTGACCTACTTGCGCGATATTGCGCGTATCGAGCTGGCGGCCTCCGAATACGGCCTGCGCTCGCTGCTCGACAACAAGCCGGCCGTAGCGCTCGCCATCAACCAGGCGCCTGGTGCGAACTCGCTCGCGATTTCGGACCAGGTGCGCGCGGCGATGAAGGAGCTCAAGCAGGACATGCCGGCGGGCGTGGATTACAAGATTGTCTACGACCCCACGCAGTTCGTGCGCTCCAGTATCGAAGCCGTGGTGCATACGCTGCTCGAAGCGATCGCGCTCGTGGTGATCGTGGTGATCGTGTTCCTGCAAACATGGCGTGCCTCGATCATTCCGTTGATCGCGGTGCCGGTGTCGATCGTCGGGACGTTCTCGCTGCTGCTCGCGTTCGGGTTCTCGATCAACGCGCTATCGCTGTTCGGGATGGTGCTCGCCATCGGGATCGTGGTCGACGATGCGATCGTGGTGGTGGAAAACGTGGAGCGCAATATCGCCAGCGGGTTATCCGCGCGCGACGCGACGTACAAGGCCATGCAGGAGGTGAGCGGACCGATCATCGCCATTGCGCTCACGCTCGTGGCCGTGTTCGTGCCGCTCGCGTTCATGAGCGGTCTCACGGGCCAGTTCTACAAGCAGTTCGCGATGACCATCGCGATTTCCACGGTGATCTCGGCGTTCAACTCGCTCACGCTTTCGCCCGCGCTTTCGGCGCTGCTGCTGCGCGGTCACGGCGAGAAGGAAGACTGGCTCACGCGTGGGATGAACCTCGTGCTGGGCGGCTTTTTCCGCCGCTTCAACCAGGTGTTCCATCGCGGCTCGGAAAGCTATGGGCGCGGCGTGAACGGCGTGCTGCGCCACAAGGGCGCGATGCTCGCGGTCTATGTGGTGCTGATCGCCGCCACGGTGCTGATGGCGCGTGTGGTGCCGGGCGGTTTCGTGCCCGCGCAGGACAAGGAGTATCTGATCGCGTTCGCGCAACTGCCCAACGGCGCCGCGCTCGACCGCACCGAGAACGTGATTCGCGACATGAGCGCCATCGCGCTCAAGCAGCCCGGCGTGGAAAGCGCCGTGGCGTTCCCGGGCCTTTCGGTGAACGGCTTCACGAATAGTTCGAGTGCGGGCATCGTGTTCGTCACGCTCAAGCCGTTCAAGGAGCGCAAGGGCAAGGCGCTTTCCGCAGGTGCGATTGCGGGTGCGCTGAACCAGCAGTACGCCGGCATCAAGGATTCGTTCATCGCCGTGTTCCCACCGCCGCCGGTGCTCGGCCTCGGTACGCTGGGCGGCTTCAAGATGCAGTTGGAGGATCATGGTGCGCTCGGCTATGAGGCGCTCAACCGTGCGACCCAGGACTTCGTCAAGCGCGCGGCGCAAACGCGGGAGCTGGGCCCGACGTTCACGAACTATCAGATCAACGTGCCGCAGCTGAACGTCGATCTCGACCGCACGAAGGCGAAGCAGCTCGGCGTGCCGGTCACGGACGTGTTCGACACGATGCAGATCTATCTGGGTTCGCTCTACGTGAACGACTTCAACCGCTTCGGGCGCGTGTATCAGGTGCGCGTGCAGGCCGATGCGCCGTTCCGCCAGCGGGCCGACGACATCCTGCAACTGAAGACGCGCAACGCCGCAGGCGAAATGGTGCCGCTCTCGTCGCTCGTCACGGTCACGCCCACGTATGGCCCCGAGATGGTGGTGCGCTACAACGGCTACACCGCGGCCGACATCAACGGCGGCCCGGCGCCCGGTTATTCGTCGGGCCAGGCGCAGGCAGCGGCGGAACGCATCGCGGCTGAAGTGCTGCCGCGCGGCGTGAAGTTCGAGTGGACCGACCTCACGTACCAGCAGGTGCTGGCGGGCAATGCGGGCATCTGGGTGTTCCCGATCAGCGTGCTGCTCGTGTTCCTCGTGCTGGCGGCGCTCTACGAGAGCCTGACGCTGCCGCTCGCCGTGATCCTGATCGTGCCGATGAGCGTGCTGTGTGCATTGACGGGCGTGTGGCTCACGCAGGGCGACAACAACATCTTCACGCAGATCGGCCTGATGGTGCTGGTGGGGCTCGCTTCGAAGAACGCGATCCTGATCGTCGAGTTTGCGCGCGAGCTGGAGCATGACGGACACACGCCGCTTACCGCTGCCATCGAGGCGAGCCGTCTGCGTCTGCGCCCGATCCTGATGACGTCCATCGCGTTCATCATGGGCGTGGTGCCGCTCGTGCTCTCGAGCGGCGCGGGTTCGGAAATGCGTCATGCAATGGGCGTGGCCGTGTTCTTCGGCATGCTCGGCGTGACCGCGTTCGGCCTGTTGCTGACGCCGGTGTTCTATGTGGTGCTGCGCACGCTCGCGGGCGGCAAGATTCACGTCGCGCAGAAGGACAATGCGCGCAAGCCGCAGTCGATGGTCGACGCGTAAAGCGACAAGGGAAAATGATCAACATGACTAACGAATCCATCTTGCGCTCTAGCGCGAATGCCGCGCCGGGAGGCGGGCATCTCGCGCGTATCACCCGAATCGCGGCGAGCGTCGCGCTCTTTGCCTGGCTCGCGGCATGCTCGGTCGAGCCGACCTACAAAGTGCCCGACGCCGCCGTGCCAGCGGCCTACAAGGAAACGCCGCAGCAAACGCAGAGCACGAATCCGCACGACGTGGGCGCGTGGACGCCCGCGCAGCCCGCCGACGACACCCATCGCGGCGAATGGTGGACGGTGTTCGGCGACGCGACGCTCGACAAGCTCGAGCAACAGGCGCTCGAAGCGAACCAGGACCTCAAGGCGGCCGCCGCGCGCGTGCAGCAGGCGCGCGCCGTGACGCAGGCCGCGCGCGCCTCGTGGTTCCCGTCGATCGATGCGGGCTTCGGCCCGACGTATCAGCGTGCCTCGCCGGCTTCGCTGTATTTCCCGCAAAACTACAACGTGCCCGCTCAAACGCTGTGGCGCGCACAGGCTACGGCAAGCTATGAAGTCGACTTGTTCGGCCGCGTGAGTTCGAACGTTCACGCCTCCCAGGCAGACGCCCAGCAGAGCGAAGCCTTGTACCTCTCAGTGCTGCTCGCGTTGCAGGCCGACGTTGCACAGAACTACTTCCAGCTGCGCCAGTTCGACTCGGACGTCGATCTGTACCGCCGCACGGTGACGCTGCGTGAAGACGCGCTCAAGCTCGTCGAGCGCCGCTTCAAGGAAGGCGACATCAGCGCGCTGGACGTGGCACAGGCGCGCAACGAACTCGCGAGCGCGCGTGCCGACGCGGTGGGCGTCGCGCGTCAGCGCGCGGCTTCGGAGCACAGCCTCGCAATCCTGCTCGGCAAGGCGCCCGCCGACTTCACGTTCCCCGAAACGCCGCTCGCGCCCGTGCTCGTGCAAGTGCCGCCGGGCCTGCCTTCCACGTTGCTGGAACGCCGCCCTGACGTTGCCGCGGCCGAGCGTGCGATGGCGGCCGCAAACGCGCGCGTGGGTCTCGCAAAGTCGGCGTTCTTCCCGCAGCTCAACATCACGGGTGCAGCTGGCTTCGAGTCGGCCACGCTCGGCGACCTGTTCATGTGGTCGAGCCGCGCGTTCCTGCTCGGGCCGCTCGCGGGCACGGCGCTCACGCTGCCGCTGTTCGACGGTGGCCGGCGCAAGGCGAATCTTGCACAGGCGCGCGCCAAGTACGACGAAGACGTTGCGCAATACCGGCAACAGGTGCTCGTGGCGTTCCGCGATGTCGAGGACAATCTATCCGACCTGCGCCTGCTCGACGACCAGATCCGCGAGCAGAACGACGCGGTGAGCGCCTCGCAGCAGTCGGCGTCGCTTTCGCGTACGCAGTATGAAGAAGGCGAGGTCAGCTATCTGAACGTGATCGACAGCGAACGGACGGTGCTCGTGTCGCAATTGCAGGCCAGCCATCTGCAGGGTTCGCAGGCCGTGGCGACCGTCAACCTGATCCGCGCGCTGGGCGGCGGCTGGGGCGACGCGAAGCCCGGCGACGGTACGCCGACACCGCCGGCGCCGCTCGCGGCGCGTTAAACCGCGTTGAACCGCGCGCTAACCCCCGGTAAGAAGCCAAAACGCTCGCCGCCTGTGCATATCGCAGGCGGCGATTTCCTTTGCGCAATCGCTTCGTAGACCCGGCCCCGCCGCGCCCCTATCATCGTCTGGACCCATCTGGAGCCAACGCGATGGGCCCTCATCGCGTCGCTCCTCACTGAACGAAGTCCAACTTCCATCCGGGGAAAGCGATGATCCGTGCCGTGCGCGCCGTGGGGCGCCCTTCCTTTTTCCAGCGCTTCGGTCTGCTGACGGCAATCGCCGTGTCGCTTGCGGCAGCGGCGCTCGACGCGCACGCCGACACTGCGACGCTCAAGATCGGCATTGCCACCACGCCGCAAACGCCCGCGCTCCAGGAAGCGGCGCGCGAGGCGAAGGCGCAGGGTGTAGACGTGAAGATCATCGAATTCACCGACTGGAATACGCCCAACGCCGCGCTGGCGAACAAGGATATCGACGCCAACTACTTCCAGCACAAGCCGTTTCTGGAAAACGCCGAACAGCAGGGCGGCTACAGGTTCGTCGCCATCGCGCCGGGCACGATCATGAAGATCGGCCTGTATTCGAAGAAGGTGAAACGCTTCGAAGGCCTGAAGGATGGCGCGACGGTCGCCATCGCGAACGATCCCGTGAACGGCGGCCGCGGCCTCCTGCTGCTGCAGCGCGCGGGCCTCATCAAGCTCAAGCCGGGCGTGGACTATCGCGCCACGACGCTCGACATCGTTGCCAATCCCAAACACCTCAAGATCGTGCAGCTCGAAGCGTCGCAACTGGTGCGCTCGCTCGACGACGTCGATCTCGCGCAAGGCTACCCGAGCTTCATCAAGCTCGCGGGCACCACCGATCCGAATAGCGCGCTGCTGTTCGATGGCGTGGAGAACAAGGCGTTCGCGATCCAGTTCGTGGTGCGGCCCGAGAGCGTGAACGATCCGCGCATCCGCAAGTTCATCGACATCTATCAGCATTCGCCGGCCGTGCGCAAGGAACTCGACAAGGCCTTCGGCAACCTCTACGCGGTCGCCTGGTAACGCGCGCAATTCACGCAAGAGGAGCAGCGATGATGAAATGGTTCGGAGCGGCGCGCTTTATCGAGGCGGGGCCGGCGGCGGGGGAGGGGCAGAGCAATGCCGATGCATCGCAGCCTGCGGTGGTGTTCGAAAACGTCGGCAAGACTTATGCGCCAGGCGTGCAGGCGGCGCTAGCGGGCGTCGGCTTGCAGGTGGTGCGCGGCGAAGTTTTCGGCATCATCGGGCGCAGCGGCGCGGGCAAGTCCACGCTGCTGCGGCTCGTGAACGGGCTCGAAAAGCCCACGAGCGGCGGCGTACGGGTGAACGGCGTGGACGTAGGTGCGCTCGACGAGCGTGCTCTGGTGGCGCTGCGGCGGCGCATCGGCATGGTGTTCCAGCACTTCAATCTGCTTTCCGCCAAGACCGTGCACGACAACATCGCACTGCCGCTGAAAATCGCGGGTGTGCCGAAGGTCGACATCGAGGCGCGCGTGAACGTGCTGCTCGATCTCGTCGGCTTGAGCGAACGACGCGACGCGTGGCCCGCGCGCCTTTCCGGTGGCCAGAAGCAGCGCGTGGGCATTGCACGCGCGCTCGTGCACGAGCCCGATATCCTGCTCTGCGATGAGGCGACGTCGGCGCTCGACCCGGAAACCACGCGCGCCATTCTCGCGCTGCTGCGCGACATCAACCGGCGGCTCGGCGTCACGATCGTGCTCATCACGCACGAGATGGAGGTGATACGCGACGTTTGCGACACGGTTGCGGTGATCGAGCGCGGCGAGGTGGTGGAGCAGGGGCCCGTGTGGCGCGTGTTCGGCGATCCCCGGCACGAAGCGACGCGCGCGCTCCTGCACACGCCCGGCCACGAGTTGCCCGACGATCTGGCGGCGCGTATTCACGCTGAACCGCAAGCGGGCGCGCACGCACTGTTCGACGTGCGCTTCACCGGCGACGAGGCGCAAGAGCCCGACCTCGCCACGCTCGCACAGGCGTTCGGCGCGCAGGGCGTGCGCTTCGTGCATGGCGGTATCGAGCGGATCCAGGGGCGTGCGCAAGGGCGGCTAGTTATCAGCGCGCCGGCGCAGAACGCCGCCGAGGCCGCTTCGCTTGCCGAGCGCGCGCGTGGTCATGCGAGCCGCGTGGAGGTGCTGGGCTATGTCTGACGTGTGGATCACCGAACTCCTCGCAGGAATACGCGACACATTGCTGATGGTCGGCGTATCGGCGATATTCGCACTCCTGATCGGTATTCCCATCGCGTTGCTGCTCGTCACGACCGCGCGCGGCGGCATCCTGGAGCGGCCCGCGCTCAACACCACGCTGGGGGCGCTCGTCAATGCGTTCCGCTCCACGCCTTTCATCATCCTGCTGGTCGCGCTGCTGCCGCTCACGCGCTTGCTCGTGGGTACGACGATCGGCGTGTGGGCCGCCGTGGTGCCGCTTTCCATTGCGGCCATTCCGTTCTTCGCGCGCGTGGCCGAGGTGAGCTTGCGCGAAGTCGATCGCGGTTTGATCGAGGCGGCCCAGGCCATGGGCGCGCAGCGCCGCCATATCGTCTGGCATGTGCTGTTGCCCGAGGCGCTGCCCGGCATGCTCGGCGGCTTCACGATCACCGTGGTGGCGATGATCGGCTCCTCGGCGATGGCGGGCGCCGTCGGCGCGGGTGGTCTCGGCGATCTCGCGATACGCTACGGCTATCAGCGCTTCGACACGACGGTCATGGTCACCGTGATCGTGCTGCTGATCGCGATCGTCGCGGTAGTGCAGTTCACGGGCGACGCGCTGGTGCGGCGTCTTTTGCGGCGAACTTGAGCGGCGCGAGCCGTTCGACATGACGCGCGCAGCCCGCTTGCTGCGCGCTTCGCTTTTCGGGCATCACATTCGGGAACTATGGGTATGAACGAAGCACAGCGCCCACGCGGGCAGGAACAGGACGCGCGTTTCGCCGCGCTACTCGAAGCGCTGCGCGCGAACGCGGCGCAACGCGATCTCGCAGGCGGCCACGCAGCCGCCGAAAAGCAGCGCATTGCCGATGCCGGGCTGCTCACGCTCGCCGTGCCGCGCGAATTCGGCGGGCCGTTCGGCCAGGATGGCGTGCGCTGGAGCGAGATCTACGCGACGATCCGCGCGCTCGCTCGCGTCGACAGTGCGCTTGCGCATCTGCTCGGCTTTCAGTGCCTGCAGGTGGCGAGCGTCGCATTGTGGGGCAGCGCCGCGCAGCGCGCGACCTGGCTACAAGGCACCGTCGAGCATCGCTGGTGGTGGGGCAATGCCGTGAATCCCATCGACACGCGGCTCGTCGCGCAGCCGGACAGGGAAGGCGGCTGGCGTCTGCATGGCAGGAAGGGATTCTGTTCGGGGACCTACGGTTCGCAGATGATGACCGTGAGCGCGCACGATCCTGCCACGGGCAGCCCGGTGTTCGCGGTCGTGCCCACCACGCGCGCCGGGATCACGGTGCACGACGACTGGGACCCGATTGGCCAGCGTCAGACCGATAGCGGCACGGTGTCGTTCGAGAATGTGGAAGTGCGCGCCGCCGAAGTGCTGCAGCGCCCCGACACGCCGCGCGCCACGCTGCGCACGCTGGTCTCGCAAGGCGTGCTGACGAATCTGTTCGTGGGCCTCGCCGAAGGCGCGCTCGAGGAAGCGCGCGCCTACGTGCTCGCGAACGGCCGCCCGTGGGTCAATTCGGGCGTGCAGCACGTGGCCGACGACCCGTTTCTGCAGCAGCGCTTCGGCGAAATGCGCGTGCAGTCGCTCGCGGCGGCGGTGCTGGCCGATCGTGCGGGCGCACTGCTCGACGCCGCGTGGGACGAAGGCGAGGCGTTGAGCACGATTACGCGCGCCGAAGTCTCGCTCGCGATTTCGGAGGCGAAGATCGTCGCGCACCGCGCCGCGCTCCAGGGCGGCGAGCAGCTCTTCGAGGCGTGCGGCGCGCGCGCCACGGGCGCGGCGCTCGCACTCGACCGTTTCTGGCGCAATGCGCGCGTGCATACGCTGCACGATCCGCTCGACTATCGCCTGCGCGACGTGGGCCGCTATACGCTCTTGAGAGAAGTGCCGCAGCCGACGCTGTACACTTGAGGGCCCGATCGCGTCACGTGCCGCGACGCGTCAACCCTTGAGGATCGAAGCGTTGGAATTCCGACTACCGACTACGGCGACGGCGCCGTTCTGCCCGTCCGAAGTGCAGGGCAGCATCGAGTTTTCGCCGCGCGCGCCGTTCTGGAAGAAGTTCTGGCAATTCGCGGGCCCCGGCCTGCTGGTGTCGATCGGCTACATGGACCCGGGCAACTGGGCCACCGACATCGAGGCGGGCTCGCGCTTCGGTTACAGCCTGTTGTTCGTGGTCGTGCTCTCGAGCCTCGCGGCGATCGCGCTGCAATGCCTTTCCATGCGTCTTGGCATCGTCACGCAGCGCGATCTCGCGGAGCTTTCGCGCGAGCGCTATTCAAGGCCCGTGGTGCTCGGCCAGTGGGTGCTCGCCGAGCTTTCGATCATCGCCTGCGATCTTGCCGAGGTGCTGGGCGGCGCGCTCGCGTTCCACCTGCTGCTGGGCTGCTCGCTGATGGTGGGCGTGGTGCTCACGGCGTTTGACACGCTCATCGTGCTGGGCTTGAAGGGCAAGAACTTCCGCTCGCTCGAGGCGATCATGGCCGGACTCATCGCCACGATAGGCTTGGGCTACGTGATCCAGCTCGCGCTCGTGAAGCCGCACTGGCCGTCGGTGTTCGCGGGCGCGGTGCCGTCGTGGCACGCCATTTCCTCGGCGGAGCCGCTGTATCTGGCGATCGGCATTCTCGGCGCGACCATCATGCCGCACAACCTCTACCTGCATTCGTCGATCGTGCAGACGCGCGCCGTCAAGCGCGACCGTGCGAGCCTCGCACAGGCCATCGGCCTGTCGCGCCTCGACACGATCGTCTCGCTGCTGATCGCGCTGCTCATCAACGCGGCCATCCTGATACTGGCCGCGGCGGCCTTTCACGCCAACGGGCACACCCAGGTCACCGATATCGAACAGGCCTACAAGCTGCTCGCCCCGATCGTCGGCACGGGCGCGGCGGCGGTGCTGTTCGCGATCACGCTGCTTGCCTCCGGGCAAAGCTCGACCTTCACGGGCACCGTGGCGGGCCAGGTCATCATGGAAGGCTTCCTAAGGATGAAGATTCCGTGCTACCAGCGGCGACTCATTACGCGCGTGCTCGCGCTGATTCCCGCCTTCGCGGGCGTCGCGCTGCTCGGCAACGGCGCGGTGGGCAAGCTGCTGGTGGCAAGCCAGGTGGTGCTGAGTCTGCAGCTGCCGTTCGCGCTCTGGCCGCTCATTCGCATGACGAACGATCGTGCGCTGATGGGCGAGTTCGTGAACCGGCTGCCCACGCGGTTGCTGGCGTGGTTCCTGTTCGTCGTGATCTCGGCGGCGAACCTGTGGCTCGTCTGGCAGACGTTCAGCGGAAGCTAAAGAAGGGAAAGATGTAACAGGCGCGCGCCATGCAGGCGGCAAGCAAAGGCGGCAATCAGAAAGCGCTTCGCCGTCCGGTGCGCTCAGGCACCGGACGGGTTCGCGTCTTGGTCTCGCGTCCGGTTAGTCCGGATCTGCTCTCCTACGCTTACGCAGCCTCGGCAATGCCATCCGATGTTACAACTACCGGAAGGTCGCTCTCGGTCTGCTCGGCGCCCCGTCGCGCTGCAGCCGCCTTTTTCGTCTTGCCGGCTCGCGAAGGAGGCTGGCATGCGCCGCACACGACGTTGTGCTGAAGGTCGTGGCGATGCGCGACGAACTTACCGCCGCAACGGCAGCAAGGCGTCAACTGCAGAATATCGGCATCGAAAAATCGCACCAGGGTCCACGCACGCGTGAGGTCGAGCGCCGGCTCGGCCCCGCTGTGGCGGCAGTGTTCCAGATACAGCCGGAACCCCTTGGTGAGCGCGTCGAGATGCGAGCAACGCGCTTCGTTCTTGAGGAACAGGTACGTGTTATAGAACAGCGAGGCGTGGATGTTGGCCAGCCACGTCATGTACCAGTCCGCCGAGAACGGCAGCATACCTTTGGGCGGCGATACGCCACGGATCTCGCGATACAGGCGGATCATGCGGTCGCGCGAGAGCGTGAGTTCGCTTTCGAGCACCTGCATGCGTGCGCCCAGCTCGATCAGTGCGATCGCGCGGAATACTTCCTGAGCGTCTTCGGTGAGGCTGCGCCGCGTAGTCATGGACGTCACCCTCAGGCGTATTGACCAGCCGGCTGTCCCGCAAGCAGGATGGCCGCATGGGTAGCCGCCACGTCGGCATGCCTGGAAGTCTGCGTGAGCGCGGACAACATCGCATGATCGTCGAAGCGGAAAAAACAGAGAAGTTGGTCGGAAGAGGCCAACCTGACGATCTGCGCGAGCGACAGAGCGCCAAGCAGATCGGCCAGTTCCGACGACAGTCCCAGTCGGAACATGCCGACTGGCTTGTCCTCGCGCAGCATGCGCTGTGCGAGCATCAGATACGACAAATTAATTTCGCGGATAGATTCCAGCGTCTCGCTGCTGCGGTCCATTTCTCTAGTTTCCGAAGCCCCGAATTTAACCCCCCGGCTTTTTCGCCGTTGTATCTTTTCTGGTCTTGTGGTCGATCTTCGCTCTTTGGCTCGATCTGACTCTTTGATACAGGTTGTTACATCTCGTAACAACCTTGGAGGGAATTGTATGAGGGCTTATCTCAGAAATCAATCCCTCGGATCAAAAATAATCGTACTGTTGTAAATTATTTTCGGTAAGTTTTGCTGCAATTTGATACCAGGCTGGCGACGCGCCCTCGCGACACTGGCGGGGGCGCTCAAACAGGCCGTAGCACCTTGGTTTATCAGGGTTTTCGCCAGATCGACGGGGCCTGCGCAACGAATCGCCGAAGGACGAAAAACGCCGCCCGGTGGAATAAACGTTTAGAAAGGAGTTGGGTTGACAGGTAAAAAATACGGCTCTGCGGATTAATACCTATGACTATTGAGTTTGTAACAGATGTTTCGACCCTGACGACCTGTAACAGGGCAATGTGTAACTAAGATGTTACGAGTGCAGACGGTGGGACACACCGTTGGTTTCTGGAAAATATGCAGGCTGGATATTGCGCGAAGATCGCACTTGTGAAACGTTTGCGAGTCGCTGTCGAGACGCATCCGGGTGAGGCGGTTTTTTTGCCGCTTCAGGTCAGCCAGGGCACTGCTTCGATGAGGGCGGCGCCCAGTAAACAGACCGGCCCGCGCGCCGACGATACGCGGGTGAAGGGCAGCCTGGCGATTTCAAAGTCGTTGTCGATAACCATCGCACCTTCTATACCGTATACAGCGACTGCCGATGTGCCAGTTATATCATGACGTGATATAACTGAAATAATCAAGGCGGCATTGCGGGCATGGCGCGTTCGCCCGCCCGGCGCCGGAAATCATCGGGGGAGGGATCATGGCCTCGTTCAACAGGATTCTGCTGTGTTACGACGCAACGCGCGAAGGCCGCCGGGCTTTGCGTGAGGGCGCCGACCTTGCGCGCGAATGCCACGCGCAAACGCATTTGCTGGCCGTGCTCGACCAGGCGCCGCTGCAATGGGGGACGGACATCGCGTCCGCCGTGCCGTTCGAAGCCGCGGAAGAGGCGGCGCGCGAGATTCTGCGTGACGGGGTGGCGTGCCTGCAGGACAAGGGGCTCGTGGCAACCGGGCACTTCGTGGTGGGCCGGCCGATCGACGTGATCGCAAGCTACTGCGCGGAACTCCAGCCTGACCTCATCGTGGTGGCGCACCACCGGCGCGGACCGCTCAAGCGCTGGTGGGATGGGCGCGACGACCGGCTGCTGCTCGACCGCGTGTCGTGCAGCGTGCTGGTCGTTACCGCGGCGGACCCGGAGCCCGCGAAAGCGGCGGCCTGAGCCGCCGCAGAGGCGACGTGAAGCAAATGTAACTGCTGTGCGCTCAGGCGCTCGGTTCGCCAAGAATCGGCGTGCGCCTGACCTCGGAGATATAAAGCAGGATCAGCGAGACCCACACGATGCCGTAGAGCAGCATGAAGCAGCTCGAGCGGATCTTGAGCCAGTCGAGCAGGATGCCGAACAGGATCGGCAGCAGAAAGCCGCCCAGGCCGCCTGCCAGCCCGACGATGCCGGTCACGACGCCCATGTTGGTGGGAAAGTCGTCGGCCACGTATTTGAACGTCGAGGCCATGCCAAACGCGAACACCGCGCCCAGCACGAAGGCCACGGCAACGAAGCCGAACACCGGCATGCTGATATGCAGCGCCGCCTGACCGTCGATCGTGTGGATCACGAAGTCGGTGGGCGGGTACGAGAGAATGAAGAGACAGATCCACGCCACCCACAGGCCCCACCACGTGACGGTGTGCGCGCCGAGCTTGTCGGCGAGCACGCCGCCCACGGCGCGCAGGATCGAGCCTGGCAGCGAAAAGCCCGCGGCGAAGGCCGAAGCCATCACGAGCGACATGCCGTATTCGGCCTTGAGGTATTGCGGAATCCACAGCGAGAGCGCTGTGAAGCCGCCGAAGGTGATCGAGTAGTACTGGCATAGCCGCCACACGCGCGGCTCCGCCAGCACCTTGAACGAGTCGAGCAGCGAGCCGCCCGACTTGCCGGCGCCCGGGTCGCGCGCCGAACCGAGCCAGAAAATCACGGCGGTCACGACCAGCGCGACGGCGTAGACGCGCGGCACGAAGCGCCAGCCGTAGAGGTTCTCCAGCTGCGGCGTGACGAACAGGTTGACGGCGGCGCCCACCGTGCCCGCGCCGAAAAAGCCCATGGCGAAGCCGCGCTGGCTGGGCGGGAAAAAGCGCGCCACATACGGCGTACCCACCGCAAACGAGGCGCCCACGCAACCGAGAAAGAGGCCGATGAGCAGGAATTGCCACAGCTCGCTCGCGTAACTGACGATGTACACGGGCACGGCGCAGACCACGAGCAGCGTGGTCATGACGATGCGTCCGCCAAAGCGGTCGGTCCACGCGCCGAGCGGCAGGCGCATGAGCGCGCCCGTCAGCACGGGCGTGGCCGTGAGCAGGCCGAACTCCGTGCTGTTGAGCTGGAGCTCCTCGCGCAGCTGCACGCCCAGCACGCCGAACATCATCCACACCACGAAACACACGAGAAACGCGAGCGTGCTGACGAGCAGGACGGACCATGCCTTCGCGCCGACTTTCTCGGGTTGGGCTGCGCTCGCTACGGGGCGCGCCGGTTCGCTACGCAGATTCATGTTGCCTCCATCGCATGGGGGTGCACGTCGACTTCACTGGACGAGCGGGCTCGTCGCGGCTTCCAGCGCCGCGTTTTCGAGCGTCGCTTCGGAAGCCAGGATCGATACGTACTGCTGGATGGCCTTATGGCGCACGCGTTCGCTGAGAAAGCGTGCGATGTCGCCCGAGACTTCGTCGTAGGGCGCCCGATTGCCGGGCACGCGCTGGTCCACACGCACGAGATGAAAGCCGAAGCGCGTGCGCACGAGACGCGGCAGCACGCCGATGTCGGCGCAGTCGAACAGCGCCGCTTCGAATTCGGGCACCGTGTCGCCGCGCGTGAGCTGGCCGAGGCTGCCGCCCACGCCCGCCGACGGACAGTTCGAGAACTGGCGCGCCAGCGCCTCGAAGGTATCCGGCGCCTGCTGCAATTCGCGCAGCGTCTCTTCGGCCTTCTGACGCAGCAGCGCGAGCGGCACGCGGTCGGTAATGGCGAAGAGGATGTGGCTCGCATACACGAGTTCGTTGCGCACGAAGCGCTTTGCGTGCTGCGTGTAGTAGCGCTCGCAGTCATCGCGCGTGGGCTCGGGCACGCGCAGCTCGCGTTCCAGCAGCGCATCCATCGCGCTGTCGTCGAGTTCGGCGTCGGGCGCCAGCAGGTCCAGCGCCACGGCGCGCTGGCGCAGCAGTTCGTGCACGACGAGCGTGCGCCGCGCGGCGAGCGCGGGGTCCGGCTCGTCGGCGTGATTGCCGCGTTCGGCCTCGATCGCCGCGAGTCCGATCTCGACGTCGTTCACGCGGGCGGGCAGGCCTGGCTGGTCTTGATTGGGGACCGCATTCATCATCGATGGCGCTCCTGGTTCCGGTTGGTGCGATTTAGCGCTTGCGCACGAGCTGGTACGGACGGATCAGATAGAACACCGAAGCGATGCCGCTCCAGATATGCACCATGCGCGTGAAGGGCGAAACGAGGAAGATCGTGAAGCCGAGCGCGATATGGGTTTGATAGACGAGCGGCACGCCGTCGAGCAGCCCGGCGATATTGGGCCGGAACGTCACGACGCCTTTCACGTAATCGGTGAGCTGCTCGAACATCAGGCCGTCCATGTGGTGCGACGAGAGCACCACGGTTGCGAGGCCAAGCGCGAGCTGCACCCACAGCATGAACACGATGAGGATGTCCGACGCCTTGCTGTTCACGCGAATGCGCGTGTCGCCGAGCCGCCGCACGATCAGGATCGTGAGCCCGACGATGGCGAAGCTGCCGGCCACGCCGCCCGCGACCATGGCGAGCAACTGGTGCACGGTGGCCGAGATGAACGGCGCGACGAGCCAGTGCGGCGCGAGAAAGCCGACGAAGTGACCCATCACCACGACCAGAATGCCCCAGTGGAACAGGTTGCTGCCAAGGCGCAGCGCGCCGCGCCGCAGCAGTTGCGAGGAGTCGCTCTTCCACGTGTACTGCTCGCGGTCGAAGCGCACGAGCGAGCCGAACAGCAGCACCGCAAGGCAGATATACGGATAGATGCCGAACAGAAACTGATGGAAGTATTGGCCCATGACGGCTCCTTGCTTGCGGTGTTCGAACGGCGTACTTAGCTAGCGTGTTGCGGTGTTCAGCGCGGCGCGCGGCGCGGGTGGAACGCCACGGGCGCGACGGCCGGGCGCTCGGCGCCCATGAATTGCACGGGCTCGTCGGCCCAGGCCGCGTCGAGCGCCCGCAGATGCTCCTTGTCGTGCGGCTTGCCCGCGTCGTCGTCGTGCGCGGCCTCGGGCAGGTCGGCGCCGCCCGCGCCCGCAAGCGGCAGCAGCGCGCCGATCACATACGCGTAATGGCTGTTGCGCCGGCTCAGTTCGTCGGTGATCGACTGCAGGATCGCGACGGTTTCGCCCAGCAGCGCGCGCGCGTCGTTCGCCTCCAGAATCGAGAGGTATTCGAGAAACACGGGCAGGTAGTCGGGCAACTGGCCGGGCTGCAACAGCATGCCGTGCTTCTCGTAGGTCTGGACGAGGTCGATCATCGCCTGGCCGCGATCGCGCGACTCGCCGTGCACGTGCTCGAACAGATGCAGCGACGTTGCGCGGCCGCGGTCGAACAACGCGACGTAGTTCTCCTGCAGTGCGAGCAGATCGCGCGAACCGAGATAGTCGAGGAAGCGTTCGAGCTTCTCACGTGCATCGGCGCCGAACGCGCGCTCGCTGCGCACCATCGCGCGCAGTTCATGCACGGCCTCGATGAGCTGCGCATCGGGATACTCGAGCAGCGACGCAACGAGCCGGTACGTCATGGGCTGGGGACGAGCCGCGAACATGGTCAGATCTCCTGAATCGGAATCTTGCGATGCCCACTCTTCGGCGCGAACAGGCTCGCCTCCGATTTGCCGTCCGAGCAGCCGTTGCCGAACGTGAAGCCGCACGACGAACGCAAGTCGAAGGCGTCTTCCGCATACTCGCGGTGCGTGGTGGGAATCACGAAGCGGTCTTCGTAGTTCGCGATCGCGAGATAGCGGTACATCTCCTCGACCTGGGCGAGCGAGAGCCCTGCTTGCGCGAGCACCTGCGGGGCGTCCACGCGGTCGACCTGGCGCGCGCGCATGAACGCGCGCATGGCGAGCAGACGCTCCAGCGCGACCTGCACCGGCTTTTCGTCGCCGGCGGTAAGCAGGTTCGCGAGGTAGCGCAGCGGAATGCGCAGCGAATGCACGTCGGGCAGCCAGCCGTTCATGCTGAGCTCGCCGCTATTGGCGGCGGCGTTGATGGGCGAGAGCGGCGGCACGTACCAGACCATCGGCAGCGTGCGGTACTCGGGGTGCAGCGGGAAGGCGATACGCCAGTCGATCGCCATCTTGTACACGGGCGAGCGCTGCGCGCCGTCGATCCACGCCTGCGGAACGCCGTCGCGTGCGGCCTGCTCGATTACGGCGGGATCGAAAGGGTCGAGGAAGACGTCGAGCTGCGCCTGGTAGAGATCCTTTTCGTCGGCGACACTGGCGGCTTCCTGAATGCGGTCCGCATCGTAGAGCAGCACGCCCAGATAGCGGATGCGGCCCACGCAGGTTTCCGAGCACACGGTGGGTTGGCCCACCTCGATGCGCGGATAGCAGAAAATGCACTTTTCGGCCTTCCCGCTCTTCCAGTTGAAGTAGATCTTCTTGTACGGGCAGCCAGAAACGCACATGCGCCAGCCGCGGCACTTGTCCTGATCGATCAGCACGATGCCGTCTTCCTCGCGCTTGTAGATCGATCCGGAAGGGCACGCCGCCACGCACGCCGGGTTCAGGCAGTGCTCGCACAGGCGCGGCAGATACATCATGAAGGTGTTCTCGAACTCGCCGTAGATCTCCTTCTGCACGTTCTCGAAGTTATAGTCTTTCGAACGTTTCTCGAACTCGCCGCCGAGAATTTCTTCCCAGTTCGGGCCCCACTCGATCTTCTCCATGCGCTCGCCGCTCACGAGCGAGCGCGGCCGCGCAACCGGCGTGGCCTTCGTGTTGCCCGCTTCCTGCAGATGCGCGTAGTCGAACGTGAAGGGCTCGTAGTAGTCGTCGATTTCCGGCAGATGCGGATTCGCGAAGATTTGCGCGAGCAGGCGCCACTTGCCGCCCAGACGCGGCTCGATCTGGCCGTCGGCCTTGCGCACCCAGCCGCCGCGCCAGCGCTCCTGGTTCTCCCATTCCTTCGGGTAGCCGATGCCGGGCTTCGTCTCGACATTGTTGAACCACGCGTATTCCATCCCCTCGCGGCTCGTCCAGACGTTCTTGCAGGTGACCGAACACGTATGGCAGCCAATGCACTTGTCGAGGTTCAGCACCATCGCGATCTGCGCACGCACTTTCATGAGCTCTCTCCTTCGCGGACGGCCGGTTTCACGGCCGCATCGACAGCGGCAGGCAAGGGACCAACGGGCGTTTCCTCTGCGTCGAGCCAGTCGACGTTCTTCATCTTGCGCACGATGAGGAATTCATCGCGATTCGAACCGACCGTGCCGTAATAGTTGAAGCCGTAAGCGAGCTGCGCATAGCCGCCGATCATATGTGTGGGCTTGAGTGAAATGCGCGTCACCGAGTTGTGAATGCCGCCGCGCGTGCCCGTGATTTCGGACCCCGGCGTATTCACGATCTTTTCCTGCGCGTGGTACATCATCACCATGCCGCGCGGAATACGCTGGCTCACCACGGCGCGCGCGCAAAGCGCGCCGTTCGCGTTGAAGCACTCGATCCAGTCGTTGTCGACCACGCCGATCTGCGCCGCGTCCTTCTCCGAAATCCACACGATCGGCCCGCCGCGCGAGAGCGTGAGCATCAGCAGGTTGTCGGTGTAGGTGCTGTGAATGCCCCATTTCTGGTGCGGCGTGATGAAGTTCAGCGCGAGTTCGGGGTTGCCGTTCGAGCGCGAGCCGGTCATCTTCTCGTAGCTGCCCGTGTCAATCGGCGGCTTGTACACGCACAGCGCCTCGCCGAACGCGCGCATCCACGCGTGGTCCTGGTAGAGCTGCTGGCGGCCGCTCAGCGTGCGCCACGGTATCAGCTCGTGCACGTTCGTATACCCCGCGTTGTACGACACGTGCTCCGACTCGATGCCGCTCCATGTCGGCGACGAAATGATCTTGCGCGGCTGCGCCTGGATATCGCGGAAGCGGATCTTTTCGTCGGCGCGGGCGTCTGCGAGATGCGCGTGCTCGATGCCCGTGAACTTCGACAGCGCTTCCCATGCCTTCCTGGCGACCGCGCCGTTCGTTTCGGGCGCGAGCGAGAGGATCGTTTCCGCGGCGTCGAGCGCGGTCTCGATGCGCGGGCGGCCCTTCGCGTCGCCGGCGTCTTCGGACTGGTCGCGGTAGTTCAGCGCGCCGAGCTCGTGGACCTCGTCCTCCGTATTCCAGCTAATGCCCTTGCCGCCGTTGCCGAGCTTGTCCATGAGCGGCCCGAGCGAGGTGAAGCGGTGATAGGTCTCGGGGTAATTGCGCTCGAGCGTGACCACGCCCGGCATGGTCTTGCCCGGAACCGGCTCGCATTCGCCGCGCTTCCAGTCGTCCACGCCGAAGGGCTGGGCCAGTTCGCCCGCGGCGTCGTGCGCGATGGGCGCGAGCACCACGTCGCGCTCCACGCCGAGATGGCCGACACTCAGCTCGGAAAAGCGCTTCGCAATGGCCTTGAAGATTTCCCAGTCGCTGCGCGCCTGCCACGCGGGGTCCACCGCAGCGGAAAGCGGGTGAATGAACGGGTGCATGTCGGACGTGTTCATGTCGTCCTTTTCGTACCATGTGGCCGTGGGCAGCACGATGTCCGAGTACATGCAGGTGGTGGACATGCGGAAGTCCAGCGTGCAGAGCAGGTCGAGCTTGCCTTGGGGCGCTTCCTCGTGCCAGACGACTTCTTCGGGACGCGGCACGCCGTCCTTCACCACTTCCTCGCCTTGCACACCGTTCGTTGTGCCAAGCAGATGCTTGAGGAAGTACTCGTGCCCCTTGCCCGACGAGCCGAGCAGGTTCGAGCGCCACACGAACAGGTTGCGCGGGAACACGGTGGGACTGTCGGGGTCCTCGCAGGCGAGCTTGAGGCTGCCGTCTTTCAGGCGGCGCGCGACTTCGGCGCCGGCCTTCGCGGGGTCTTCGAGCGAGCGGCCAAGCTCGAGCGGATTGCTCGTGAGTTGCGGCGCCGAAGGCAGCCAGCCCATGCGTTCGGCGCGCACGTTGTAGTCGATCGGCGCGCCGTGGTAGTCGGCCTTGTTCGCGAGTGGCGAAAGCAGGTCCGTGGGGTTCATCGGATCGTAGCGCCACTGGTCGGTGTGCGCGTAGAAGAACGAGGTGGCGTTCATCTGGCGCGGCGGCCGGTTCCAGTCGAGCGCGAACGCGAGCGCGGTCCAGCCCGTTTGCGGGCGCAGCTTTTCCTGGCCAACGTAATGCGACCAGCCGCCACCGGACTTGCCGACGCAGCCGCACATCACGAGCAAGTTGATGATGGCGCGATACGCCATGTCCATGTGGAACCAGTGATTGATGCCCGCGCCGATGATCACCATCGAGCGGCCTTCGGTCTTGTCGGCGTTTTCGGCGAACTGGCGCGCGACGTTGATGACGTCCGCGCGCTTCACGCCCGTAATCGCTTCCTGCCATGCGGGCGTGTAGGGCACGTCGTCGTCGTAGCTGTGCGCGAGGTCCTTGCCGCCCAGACCCTGGTCGAGCCCGTAGTTCGCCACGAACAGATCGTAGACGGTGGCCACGAGCCGCTCGCCGGCGGGCGTCGCCACGCGCCGCACGCCAATGCGCCGGCTCAGCACCGGCCCGTGCGAGGTGTGCGGGAAATGCGGATGCGCGACGTTGCCGAAGTAGGGGAACAGCACGTCCACCACATCGTCGTGCTTTTCCACGAGCGAGAGCGCGGGTTTGAGCGGCGCGCCATTGACGCTTTCCTCGCGCAGGTTCCACTTGCCGCGATCGGCGCCTTCCTGCTGGCCCCAGCGAAAGCCCACCGAGCCGAGCGGCACCGCGAACTCGTGGGTCGCGCTGTCGATCACCACGGTTTTCCACTCGGGGTTGTTGTCCTGCGCGAGCGCGCCGTCGAAGTCGGAGGCGCGCAGATAGCGGTCGGGCACGTACTGGCCGTCGCGCTCGACGAGCGTGACGAGGCAGGACATGTCGGTGAACCGGCTGCAGTAGTCGGCGAAATAGGCGCTCTTGCCGGCGAGGTGATACTCCTTGAGGATCACGTGGCCCATGGCAAGCGCGAGGGCCGCGTCGGTGCCCTGCTTGGGATGCAGCCAGATATCGCCGAACTTCGCGCCTTCGGCATAGTCGGGGAAGATCGACACGATCTTCGCGCCGCGATAGCGCGCTTCCACCATGAAGTGCGCGTCGGGCGTGCGCGTTTGCGGGACGTTCGACCCCCACATCACGATGAACGACGAGTTGTACCAGTCGGCGGACTCGGGCACGTCGGTCTGCTCGCCCCAGGTTTGCGGCGACGCGGGCGGCAGGTCGCAATACCAGTCGTAGAACGATAGGCACACGCCGCCGATGAGCGAGAGATAGCGCGAGCCGGCCGCGTACGACACCATCGACATCGCGGGAATGGGCGAGAAGCCGATCACGCGGTCGGGGCCGTGGCGCTTGATGGTGTGCACGTTCGCTGCGGCCGCTATTTCGAGCACTTCACTCCAGTCTGCCCGCACGAAGCCGCCAAGACCGCGCCGCGTTTGATAACTTTTGCGCGCGGCCTCGTCGTCGACAATGGCGGCCCACGCGGCAACGGGGTCGAGCGTACGGCGCTTTTCGCGCCACAGTTTCACGAGCGCGCTGCGCACGAGCGGATACTTGAGGCGATTGGCGCTGTAGAGGTACCACGAATACGATGCGCCGCGCGAGCAGCCGCGCGGTTCGTGGTTGGGCATGTCAGGGCGCGTGCGCGGGTAGTCGGTTTGCTGCGTTTCCCACGCGACAATGCCGCCCTTCACATAGATCTTCCACGAGCAGGAGCCCGTGCAATTCACGCCGTGTGTGGAGCGCACGATCTTGTCGTGCTGCCAGCGTGTGCGGTACGCCTCCTCCCATTTTCGGTCTTCGTCTGTGACGGCGCCGTGACCGTCTGCGAATTGTGTTCGTGCCGCCGTGAAGTAACGCAGACGATCCAGAAAATGGCTCATGGCATCTCCAGCTTGTGTGTGCGTCGGGGACATCCGTATTTAAAAGTAGGAACAAGAAGATGTAAAGGGGATGAATGTAATTGCTTTCGATGTATTTGAGCGGATATAACTACTTTTTGCACTATTTGTCGGGCTGATGGCAAAACGTCGGTTATGCAAAATGCACGTTATCACGCGGAAATGTTTGAAAACGACCCGTGTTTTAAAGTTTTCAGTCGATGAAGGAAATCCCCATGAATTCATGGGTGAATCGTGCGGTAGAGCGGAGTGTGGCTTTCTCTCGATTGCATCTTCGAGCTGGAAATGAGGCGTAAATCAGGTGCAAAAGGACACGCGATTTTTTTGTAATTGATTGAGATTCGCGTCGATCTAATACTTTGCGACGCGAAGAATGGCGCGATCGTTGCGTGCGCATGAATCTAGAATGATTTTTCCCGGTCGTTTCACGCCCCCGACTTATTATCCGACGCACCCGGCGCGGCTGCTTTCCGCGCGTCAAGGCGAGTGATTGCGCAATGCCTGAGTGGTGTGCGGATCGGCGGGAAAGAACGCTTCGATGGCCAGTTCGGAGAGCGTGATGTCGACCGGTGTGCCGAACACAGTGGTCGTGCTGTAGAACGCCAGTTCGCCAAGCACCGTGCGCACGCGCAGCGGCACGGCAATGTGATGCGTGATCGGCTCGGCGCTCGCGCTCGCTACGCCCGGCGGCGTGGGATACGCTGCGAGTTCCTCGTGCAGCGCGGCGAGGGCGGGGTCGGCGCTTGCGTCGATCTGACGTTGCAGGCGCGTGAGCAGATGCGCGCGCCACGCATGCCAGTTGACGATGCGCGGCGCCATGCCCTCGGGATGCAGCGAGAGCCGCAGCGCATTGATGGGCGCGGCGAGCAGCGCAGGCGAAGCGTCGCCAATGAGCGGCGCGAGCGCACCGTTCGTCGCGACGATATTCCAGTGGCGGTCCACGGCCACGGCGGGATAGGGCTCGTGACCGCGCAGCACGAGATCGACCGCCTCGCGCGCGGCGGCGAGCTGCGGGTCGTCGAGCGCGCGCTCGCGATAGAGCGGCGCATAGCCCGCCGCCACGAGCAGTGCGTTGCGCTCGCGCAGCGGCACATCGAGTTGCTCGGCCAGATGCATGACCATCTCGCGGCTCGGCAGCGCGCGGCCCGATTCGACGAAGCTCAGATGGCGCGTCGAAATCTCGGCTTCGGTTGCGAGCAGCAACTGGCTCATGCGTCGGCGCATGCGCCAGTCGCGCAGCATCTCGCCGACGCTGGGGCGCCCGGCGCCGGACGGCGCGGCGGGGAGGAGGGAAGCGAGCGTGTTCATGCTGGCGATTCTAGCGAAACGCGTGAGCAAGGCGATTACGTCTGAGGTAAAGAAGCGGCCGGCAACGGATATATGAAAACCTCGGGTTTACGCCCCTGCTGCATTCGTGGACGACGTTTACCGTGTGCCGCGCTATCGCCTAGAATAAAAATTCTCAGGACTGTGGCGTCGCGCAGAGGAGACTGCCATGAGGGAAACCGTTGCTGCTTATCTGCTCGGACCAGGCGTCATGTTGCTGGTGTGTGCGGCCATGTGGGCCGTGTCGCGCCGCAGCAGAGGCACGCTCGAAGCGCGCCTGACTCGCTGGCTCGACGCGCATCGGCCGCACGGCATGCATCACAAGCATTGAGCGTGCCAGCACCGCGTCGGTTTGCGCAATCGCTCGGGGGCATCGCGAACGAATCGCGGCACGGTGCGTCAGGCAAATTCCATAGCATTCCGAATCAACTCCCGAGTTAGTTCGTTTCGCTCCAGCGCATGGCACGCCATTCCGCGTGCCGCCTCGTCTGCCACTGCCGCCTCACGTCGAGGGAACTGAGCGTGCGCCCCGCGGTCATTCCGATATTGCATACCGGAGCCCTCCATGACCCGTCCCGCCGATTCCTTCATCATCTTCATCGCCCGCATCGCGCTCGCCATTCTGTTTCTCTGGGGCGGTGCCATGAAGCTGCTGGGATACGCGGGGTTCGTCGGCTACCTGCACTCGAAGGGCGTGCCGTACGCCTCGTACGGTGCGATCGTCGCAACCGCCGTCGAATTGCTCGGCGGCATTGCGATCGTGCTGGGCGTGCGCACGCGCGCGGTTGCGTTCCTGCTGGCCGTGTACGCTATCGTCACGGCGATACTCGGCCATGACTTCTGGAACATGACCCAGGCCGCGGCGCAACAGGAGGCGGTCATTCATTTCTGGAAGAACGTGGCGATTGCGGGCGGTTTCCTGCTGCTGACCGTGACGGGCGCGGGACGTGCTTCCATTGATGGCCTGCGCGCGCCGCGCGGCGGCGGCCTGCGAGGCTGACGCCTTCGCGTGGCGAGGCGCGAGTGTCGAATTGCAACCACCGGGCAACCGGGTGTAGAGGGAGCAGGCCTTGATACAGAACTTCGACTTCAACGTGGCAGGCAAGACCGGGCAGTTCTGCGCGAGTCTTGCGGAAGACGGCACGCGGCGCGTGTTCATCAGCGAGGCGGATACCGCGAAGACGCTGGTGATCCTCGACGCCTCCGGGCTCATCGGCACGCTCAAGGCCGAGCTCGAGGAGCCCGACCAGCTGATCGCTCACGCCATCCGCAAGGCACAGAACGATGGCTTGATCGCCCGCGCAATCGACTCCGGCGCGATCCAGGAAGCGTCGCTGTAGTGCCGCACGCCGGCTCGCGGTTGTCTCAGCGAGATTCCGATTCGTTCACCCGCGCCGGCGCGGCGTGGCGCACGCCCGCATGCGCCGGCTCTGTCCTCACGAACCAGGCCAGCCCGGCCGCCGTGAGCAGGAGCGCCGTCGAGACCGCGGTTTCCGCGCGCAGGCCGGCCACCACCTGCGCCGCGCCCGCCCCGCCCGCTAGCGCGCCGAACGCCGCCACCCCCACCGCACCGCCCGCCTGACGCGCCGTATTGAGCAGCGCCGAGGCCGTCCCTGCACGCGCCGGCTCCACCGAGGAGAGCACGGCCGTCGTCATCGCCGGTACCGCCAGGCCCATGCCGGAGGGAATCAGCAGGAAGGCGAGCAGCACGAAGGCGAGCGGCGTCGAGGCGTCCACGCCGATCAAGAGCGCGTAGCCGGCCCCCGCGATCAGCGCGCCGATGATCATCGGCCGGCGCGTGCCGTAATGCGCCACCACATGGCCGCTCACGAGGTTCGAGAGCAGGAAGCCGCCGGTGAGCGGGATGAACGCGAGGCCCGCCTGCAACGGCGTCTCGCCTCGCGCATGCTGAAGATAGAGCGCGAGCACGAATACCGTGCCGTAATAGGTGAGATTCACGCAGATACCGAACAGCACCGCCGCGCTGAACGTGCGGTTGCGCAGCATGCCGAGCGGCACCATGGGGTCGTGTGCGCGCGCTTCGAGCGAGACGAACGCAAAACCTGCGACGAGGGCGAGCGCGAAGCCGCCCGCCACCGCCCAGTGCGTGAAGCCGAGCGGCCGCCATTCGATCACGGCGCCCGTAAAGGCCGTGAGTGCCACGATGGCGAGCAGCTGGCCGCGCACGTCGAGGCTGCGCACGGCGGGCGCGCCGGCGGCGCTGGCATCGTGCGCAGGGCGGCGCGGCGCGGGAATCCACGCGAGCGCGGCCCACAGGCCTGCCGCGCACAGCGGCAGGTTCACGAGGAAAATGCTGCGCCAGCCGAACGCCGCGATCAGCAGGCCGCCCGCCACCGGGCCGGCGGCGATCGAGATCGCGCCGGCGGCGGTCCAGAAACCCACTGCGCGCGCCCTGAGCGCCCGGTCGTGGCGGCATGCTTCGTTGAGCAGCGCGAGCGAATTGGGCAGCATGGCCGCCGCGCCCGCGCCCTGCAGCGCGCGGGCGGCGATCAGCATGACCGGATTGGCCGCGAGCCCGCAGGCCAGCGAGGCGAGCGCGAACACCACGAGCCCGATGGCGTAGAGGCGGCGCGCCCCGTAGCGGTCGCCGAGCACGCCGCCCGAGAGCATCAGCACGGCGAAGGCGAGCGTATAGGCGTCGACGATCCATTGCAGGCCCGCAACCTTCGCATGGAGATCGGTTGCAATGCGCGCGAGCGCGATATTGACGATGGTGACGTCGAGCTGCGTGACGACGAACCCGACGCTGACGGTCGCGACGATACGCGTGAGCGCGGGCGTGAAATGGACGGGGGTGGGGTGTGAGGTATTCATGCGCCCATGGTAGGGCGCTCGCCGGCTTCGACGTTTCAGCGCGAGGTGAAACATCGAAGCCGGCGGCAAAAAGGTGCCGGATCAGTGGCGGCCGTCCCGTGCGCATTCAGTGCGCACCGCGGCGCACTTAGTCCTCCCGCTGCGGGTCCTTGAAGAACAGCGTCGTGATCGCACCGAGCACGCAGATCGCGGCTACATAGTAGGTGGGCGCGAGCGGCGCCGACTTCATCAGCAGCGCGACGACGATCGGCGTGAGGCCGCCGAACACGGCGTACGCCACGTTGTACGAGAACGAGATGCCCGAGAAGCGCACCACGGGCGGGAACGCATTCACCATCACGTAGGGCACCGCGCCGATCGTGCCGACCAGCAGCCCGCAAAGCGCATAGAGCGGCATGAGCATCGAGCTGTCCACGGCGATCTGGCGGAACAGCGTGTAGTAGGCAATGGCGAGGGCAATGCCGCCGATGGCGAGCACGCGGCGCGCGCCGAAGCGGTCCGCCAGCGCGCCCGCGCTCACGCAGCCCACGGTGAGGAAGAGCGTCGCGACGCAGTTCGCGAGCAGCGACGTGGTGGCGTCGAGATGGAACTGCTTCTGCAGGAGCGGCGGCGTCATGAGAATCACGACGACGATGGCGGCCGAAAGCATCCACGTGAGCAGCATCGAGACGATCACGGCGCGGCCGTGATCGCGCAGCACGGCCTTGAGCGGGATTTCGTCGGCGAGCGACTTGCGCGCCTTCATCTCCGCGAACACGGGCGTTTCGTGCAGCCACTGGCGCAGATACACCGAGAACATGCCGAACAGTCCGCCAATCAGGAACGGGATGCGCCAGGCATAGGCGGCAATGTCGCCCGGGGCGTAGTGATGATTGACCGCCGCGGCGATCAGCGAGCCGAGCAGGATGCCGAACGTGAGGCCCGCCGTGAGCGTGCCGCATGCATAGCCGGTATGGCGGCGCGGCACGTGCTCGGAGACGAACACCCACGCGCCCGGTACCTCGCCGCCTACGGCCGCGCCTTGCAGCACGCGCAGCGCGAGCAGCAGCACGGGCGCGAGCACGCCGATCGTCGCGTAAGTGGGCAGGCAGCCCATGGCGAGCGTGGGCAGCGCCATCAGCAGCACGGAGAGCGTGAACATGCGCTTGCGGCCGAGCAGGTCGCCGAAGTGCGCCATGACGATGCCGCCGAGCGGCCGCGCGAGGTAGCCCGCCGCGAAGATGCCGAAAGTCTGCAGCTGGCGCAGCCAGTCGGGAATCGTTGCGGGGAAGAACAACTGGCCGATAGCCGGCGCGAAGAACACGAAGATGATGAAGTCGTAGAACTCGAGAGCGCCGCCGAGCGCGGCGAGCCCGAGCGTCTTGTAGTCGCTGCGGGCGAGCGCGCGCGCAGCGGCAGGCGTGCGCACGCCAATTTCTGTTGCTTGCATTTCCGAAAAACCAGGGTGTTGTTATGTACGACGTTGTAAGTAGCGCGTGCGGAACGCGTGTGGACGTCCGTGATGGCCGAATTTGCCTGGTGCGCGCGTGGCGCGGGGCGGCGGTCGTCGGATAGGCGGGCGCAAGGGTGGGGCACGGCAACAGCGCGTCCGCGAGGGTGGGCGGACGTGCGACGACTTCAGGCCAGAGCGCGATTCTACAGGAAGCCTGCGAGCTGCCCGCTGCGCGGCCCGTCGGGACGCTGCCGCGCTGCTGTGGGAAAACGGTGAAGCGCTCTCGAATTCGGACTCGTCCGATGGGCAGATTTTGCACATATCCACAAAATTGCCCGGTTTCATCATCGATCCATCAGAGGCCCCCACCATGCGCATCGCGATTCTCCAGCGCGACGCTGACCATCGCCAGCAGCTCGAGCGCGTGCTGACGCAATGCGGTCACGCCTGCGTTGCGTCCGGCGACGCACTCTTGCTTGCCAGGACGCTGGCCGCCTCGACCGTCGATATGCTCCTGCTCGACTGGCAGGGCTCGCAAATCGCCGGCGCGGAGCTGCTGAAAACCTTGCGGGCCGTGAACGGTAGCCAGATACCGGTGCTGTTCGTCTCGGAGGACGCTTCCGACGAGAACGTGGTGCGAGCGTTTTCTATTGGCGCCGACGACTACGTGTGCCTGCCGGTCTGTCCTTCGGTGCTGCGCGCGCGCGTGCACGCGCTCCTGCGCCGCGCGTTTCCCGACCGCTTCGAGAACCTGACGATCGACGCCGGCGCCTATCACTTCGACTTGCGGCATCAGGCGGTCAGCGTCCACGGCAAGCCTGTGCTGCTCTCGACCACGCAATACCGGCTGGCGGCGCTGTTCTTCTCGAATATCGGGCGCGTGCTCTCGCGCGATCACATCTACGCGATGGTGTGGGGGCGCGAGTTGCAGACCTTGACCCGCACGATCGACAGCCACGTGTCGCGGCTGCGTCTGCTGCTGGAGATCGACACGCCGAACGGCTTTCGGCTGCAGCCGGTCTACAAGAGCGGCTACCGGCTGCTGTGCCTGCAGGACGAAAATGAGGCGCTCGCCGCCGAAGACGCGGAACTCGAGTCGGCTTGAGGCGAAGCGCTGCGATTCATTCTGTAGTTCGATAAAAAAAGACGGCGGCACGCATGGCGTGCCGCCGTCTTGTCTGGTGCGTCGCGCGCCGCGCGCGGCAACCTCAGCGCGCGAGGCCGAGTCCTTGCAGCACGGCGTTGCCTTCCGTCGTGAGGCGGATGCGCGGGTCACCGGCGTCGTCCTGCACCTGCTCGACGAGGCCGGCTTCCTTGAGCATCGGAATCTCCGGTTTGGCGTGCGCGTCGATCGGCGCATGCAGCAGCAACAGGAGGGTCGCAAGCTCGTGGTGGCTCAGCAACCGGCGCAACAAGGTGCGGCGAGCGGGCTTCGCGCCGGGCGTGGCCTCGCTGTCGACCTGACTGGTCGCCTGGATTTGCGGGTCTTGCTGTTTCACGGAACCTCCTGCAGCGTTCGTTTCTTCTAGATGAAGCGATGATGCGGACGAAGACTTAAGCGATTCTTAAAACGCCCGCCGAAAATGTGTCAGCGCGCTACACGGCGCGCATCGATGTAAAAGGCTGTAATAGAAAGGGCGCGAAGGGCGCCGCGAAACGCCGCGCGACGGCGGCCCGGCAAAAACGGCCTGTCAAATGTTCAAGGCGCGCAGGTTTTACTCGCACCCTCGATCCACAGGTTCGAGGCGTGGCGTTTGCCGGCGTAATAGCGGTAGGTCGTCGCGCCGTTGTCGGTGCGAACCTTGATGACGTTCGAGTCGCCGAATTCGAGCATCTGGCCTTGCGGCAGCGGCGAGGTGGTGAAGCTGGCGCCGTGACGCGAGGCTTCGACGGTCAGGCACGAGATGACGTCCTGGACCGACCGGTTGGTTGTGGAATCGATGACCGGCTGACCGGCGTCCGGGTTGCTCTGAAACCACGCGCACGCGCCGAGCGTGAGCGAAAGGGCAAGGGGCACGGCAAGCTTCTTCATATTTCCCGGTATCCAACGAAATAGTCGATCATTATATCGGGAGCATGTGCCGTGCCACGGCGCCGGCGCAAAATGCCGCAAAACTGTCACGCGCCGGGCATCGGTGTTGCGGCAGTGCGACGTGCGTGCGAAGCCCTACATACTGGCGCGCAAGAACCTACGGAGCGAGATAGACTATTTAAGGGGTGCCGTCTGGAAATCTGACGTGACGTCAGGAGAATACGCATGAACCGCCCATCGGTACGCTTTCCTGTTCGCGCCGCTGGCGCTGGCTCACTCTTCAGGTGGGTCAAGTGGGGATTCGTCGTCGCGTTTCTGGCTGCCCTCGTCATCATCGCGCGCATCGTTCAGATCGAAATCGACACGTCGCGCCTGCAGGCGCGCTATCTCTCCGAACTCACGCGCGACATCGGTTTTACGGTCGAGAACGGGCCGAGCCACAACATCCGCTTTCCCACCGCGAACGGGCCGTACGACGTGCGGCTCGGTTATGCGCAACTGCCCACCTTCGAGAACCGGCTTGCGGAACGCGGTTTCGCGATTGCCGCGCAGGCGCGCGATTCAGATCGCATGATCGCCGTCGCCGACGAGGGGCTTTTCCTGCCGTTCGAAGAAAAGGATCAGGCCGGCATCGTACTGCGCGACGCTTCCGGTGCGACGCTCTTCCATACGCGTTATCCGCAGCGCGCGTACGAGAATTTCGACGCGGTGCCGGCTGTGGTGCGCGACTCGCTGCTTTTCATCGAAGACAAATACCTGCTGGCCCAGGACCAGCCGAACCGCAATCCCGCCATCGACTGGGGACGCTTTAGCCGCGCGCTCGTCGATCAGGGTGCGCGCCTCGTGAACCAGCATCAGCAAACGCCGGGCGGCAGCACGCTCGCCACGCAGATCGAGAAGTTCCGGCACTCGACAGGCGGCCGCACCTCCACGCCGCCGGAGAAGCTGCGCCAGATCGCGTCCGCGTCGCTGCGCGCGTATCTGGACGGCCCGCAGACCATGCCTGCGCGCCAGCAGATTCTCGTGCACTACCTGAATTCCGTGCCGCTCTCCGCCAAGCCGGGTGTGGGCGAAGTCAACGGTCTCGGCGACGGCCTCGCCGCCTGGTATGGGCGCGACTTCCGCGAAGTCAATCGCGTCCTGCGCGCGCCGCTGACGCCCGAGACGCTCGACGCGCAGGCGCTGGCGTTCCGCCAGGTGCTCTCGCTGCTGATCGCCCAGCGCGCGCCTTCGTACTTCCTGCAAAAGAACAACGAGGCGCTCGCGAAGCTGACCGACAGCTATATCCGCCTGCTCGGCGCCGGCGGCGTGATTACGCCGGCGCTGCGCGACGCCGCGCTCGCCACGCAGCTCACGCTCGACCGCTCGAAGCCGTCGCAGCGCGTGCCGGTTTCCTTCGTGGAGCGCAAGGCGGTGCTGACGCTGCGCACCCAGCTCATGCAGGCGCTGGGGCTGAAGACGCTTTACGACCTCGACCGCCTCGATCTGACCGCCACGGCCACGCTGGTCGACAGCGTGCAGCAGGCCGTGAGCGACCGCCTCGCCGACGCCGCGACCAAGGACGGCGCGCGCCAGGCGGGTCTGGTCGGCTTCGAGATGCTGCGTCCCGCCGACGATCCTTCGAAGATCGCGTATAGCTTCACGCTGTTCGAGCGCAGCAGCGGCGAGAACCTCGTGCGCGTGCAAACGGACAGCGTGAACCAGCCGTTCGACATCAATTCGGGCGCGCGCCTCAATCTGGGGTCGACGGCCAAGCTGCGCACGCTCGTGACATATCTGCAGATCGTGAGCGCGCTGCACGCGCGCTACGCGGCCGACGACGCGAAGTCGCTGCGCGCGATGCTGCCGCAAGTCGATCCGAGCGACGCACTCACACGCTGGGCGATCGACTATCTTTCGAAGACGTCCGACCGCTCGCTGCATTCCATGCTGGAAGCGGCCGTCGAGCGCAAGTACTCGGCCAGCCCGGGCGAGACGTTCTACACCGGCGGCGGCGCGCAGAGCTTCAATAATTTCGAGTCGAGCGACAACGCGCAGATTCTGACCGTGCACCGCGCGTTCCAGCATTCGGTGAATCTGGTGTTCGTGCGGCTCATGCGCGATATCGTCCACTACGAGATGATCCAGACGTCGGGGCCGCCCGCGCAATGGCTCGACGATCCTGTCGTGCGCACGCGTTTTCTCACGCAGTTTGCCGATGGTGAGAGCCAGGTCTATATGAAGCGCTTCTACACGCGCTACGCGGGCAAGAGCAACGACGAAGCGCTGGCGATCCTGCTGCAGCACACGCGCAAGGGCCCGGCGCGCATTGCGACCGTGCTGCGCAGCGTGAAACCCGACGGCAAGCTGCCGTGGTTCGATGCACAGATGCGCGCGCAACTCAAGAACACGAAGTTCCAGTGGCTCGACGACGAAGACCTCGCGCACTACTACGACAAGTACGCCATCGACAAATTCAACCTCAATGACCGCGGCTATATTGCGGGCATTCATCCGCTCGAACTGTGGCTGCTGAATTACATGCGCGTGCACCCGGATGCGACGCTCGCGCAGGTCCAGCAGGAGAGCCGCGACACGCGCCTCTACACCTACAGCTGGCTCTTCAAGACGAAGTATCACGCGACCCAGAACCGGCGCATTCGCCACATGATCGAGCTGCGGGCGTATGACGCGATCGGCAAGTCATGGCGCGCGGTCGGTTATCCGTTCGACAGCATCACGCCTTCTTATGGCGCGGCGATCGGTGCGTCGGGCGACCGGCCCGCGGCGCTCGCGCAACTCATCGGCCTGATTTCGAGCAATGGCGAAAAGCTGCCGACGCATAGCTTCGAGTCGCTCGACTTCGCGCGCGGCACGCCGTACGAGACGCACTTCGTGCATGCGTCCGCGCAGCCGCAGGCGTTGATCTCGCCGGAAATTTCGCAGGTGGTGCGCGAGCTGCTGACGTCGGTGGTGGAGGGCGGCACGGCCAAGCGCCTCGCGGACGGCATGACGCTCCCCGACGGCAAGACGCTGCCCGTGTACGGCAAGACCGGTACCGGCGACCAGCGCTTCAACGTGTACGCGCCGGGCGCGCGGCTCATCGAATCGCGCAAGGTGAACCGCAGCGCGACCTTCGTGTTCGTGATCGGCAACCGCTTCTACGGCACGCTCACGGCATGGGTGCATGAGCCGTACGCGGCGCGCTATACGTTCACGAGCGCGTTGTCGGTGCAACTGCTGAAGTCGCTCGCGCCGGTGCTGCAGCCGCTGCTCGAATCCAGGTCTGCGACGGACCGCGATGAGAAAACCGATCCTGTCCACGCCGCGCAGCAGATGACGCTCATCGACCCGCAGTCGGGCGAAATGCGCCGTGTGGTGTGGAACGGCAAGGGGCTCGAATTCGACGACGCGCACTGATTATTCGGAATCCAAAGCAAAACGCGAGACTGGTGCAGATGCACCAGGTCTCGCGTTCTTCTTTATGCGGTTTATATCCGCTTCAGCTTCAGTATCCGCTCGGCGGCGGAGGCGGCGACCCCGGCGGGGGCGGCGGCAAATAACGCGGTTGCGGCGCTGTCTGGAACTGCTGCTGAGGCGCCTGGAACTGCTGAGGCTGCGACATTGTCATGTTACCGGGCGCCGGGATGCGGTTGCCGGTGGCGTACATGCATTGCAGATAAGCGTAGTCGTAACGGCGCTGCACGTCCCATGCGGAACCCTGTGCGTTGCCCATGCCGACCGCGCTGCCCGCGAGCAGGCCCGCGCCCGCGCCGATGGCCGCGCCCTGGCCGCCGCCAAATGCGGCGCCCGCGGCAGCGCCGAGCGCCGTACCGACCACGGCGCTGCCCACGCCGGCGCCGGTTGCCGCCTGGTTCGATGTGACGCCGCCTACCTGCTGGAAAGCGAACTGGCGGCAGTTCGCGTCGTCGGCACGGAACTGATCGAAAGTCTTGCCCGTGCCAGGCAGGGCCATCACGCTCGGCCCCGTGGGCGTCACGGCGCATGCGCTCAGCAGCCCCGCTGTGGCGAGTAGCGCGAGATACGTGTATTTCATGTGCGGCTCGATATTTTCAAGGTGTTCAGTTCGACGGCGCCGGCTGGGCGGGGACCGCGCGCCAGCCCGACGAACATTGCTTTACATACGGATAGTAGGTTTTCGACTCGTCGCAGTAATACCAGGTGTCGGGGTTTGCCTGCTGGTCGCCTGCTGCATTGCCAGGCGCGGCATAGTCGGGGCCCTGCTGCGGGTCCATCGCCGGGACGCCGGCTTGCCCCTGCTCGATGTAGTCGGGCGCCTGGGGCGGCGGCGCGACGATGACGGCCGGCGGCGGCGCGTAGTAGTAAGGCGCGGGCGCGACCGGGTAGTAATACGGCACGCCTGCGCCGAAATACACGCCCACACGCGCCGCCTGTGCTACGCCGCACACGCCGATCAGCGCGGCCGCAGCGGCCCCGAGAAACAGTTTCGACCTTCTCACACACGATCTCCAGAAACGGGCAGGCCGAAGCAACGGCGCGCGCCAGCCAATTATCGAACGCTATGACATTGCCGGAACCAATGCAATTACGCGAGTTGCACCGATTTTTCGAGTTGTTACAGAAGGTGCCGGGCTGGCAGGGCGCAAAGGGCCCCCGGAGTGCGTTCGGCGCGCAACGGCTCGCTTCGCGCTCCATTTTTCCCAGAAATGCGTGCAATGAGGTGCGAGCGTGCCTCGACCGGTTGTAATAATTGGATATCGATGCGCTTGCCGCCTGTGCTCGATACGACGTGGACGGCTCTCCTCGCCATCACAAATCAAGACGCCGTATCGATTTTCCGGGCACACGCCCTTCGTCAGAGTGACGTAGACCGTGCGCGCCTCACCGCCAGGGCGCGCCACGGCGTCCTTTCATAATTAATAAGGATTGCGACATGAATAAAATGCTTGCTTGTCTTGTCGCGATGCTGCTGGCCTCGTCGGTGGACTGCGCTTGCCGCCGGTCCGAACGTCGAACTGTACGGCTCGTTCCATCTGGCCCGTGCCGGGATTGCGCTGCCGGTGGCCGGCTTGCAGGAAGTCATCAATCCGCCCGAGACGCTGGCGGCCGTCCCGCTCGCGCCGCCGTATCGGCTCGGGCTCTTCAACCAGCGCGCCACATTGATTTCCGTGGTCGATCTGAAGCAGTTGCTGCCTGAATGGCGGCCGAAGATAGCGCGCGCGTTGCCGAGGAAGCGGCCGTCTGATCCCCGGCGAGCGCGCGCCGGCTAGCGCGCGGCGCGTTCGCGCTCGAGCCGGCGCACGGCTTCGCCCACGTCCTGGCTGAACTGCGCGAGCGCGGCGAGTTCGAGGTTGGGCGGCTGCAGCGCCGACCAGAGCGCATCGACGAGGCGCTCGGCCGTGGCGTCGATGTCCGTGCGGCGGTTGGCGAGCGTCGCGTCCCACAGCACATGCTCCATGGGCCCGAAGACCAGCGAGCGCAGCAGCCGCAGCGGCAGGTCGTTGCGGATCTGTCCGCTCTCCTGGCCGCGCGCGAGCACGCGCATGAGCGGCGCCGTGTAGCGGCGCTGCATTTCCACGAGCGCTTCGCTCAGATCGTGGTGCCGCGTGCGGCCTTCCGAGAGCACCAGTTCGCAGATGCCGGTGCCGCTCTCCAGCATCAACTGCAGATGCATGCGCACGATGAATGCGAACTGCTGGCGCACGGTGCCGTCGCGCGGCAGGCCGCCTTCGATCGCGGCGATCGATTCGTCATACCAGTCGCCGATCACGCGCGCGCACAACTCCCGTTTGCCCCGAAAGTAGCTGAACACCGTCGCCTCGGACACACCGAGCCGCTGGGCGATCTCGGCCGTGGTGGCGCGTGCGTACCCTTTTTCCGAGAACACTTCGCGCCCCGCCTGCAGGATCTCGCGCACGCGCTGCTGCGACTTGCGGCCCGCCGGCTGGCGGCGCGACGCGGGCAGGACGGCTTTCGGGGCAACGGCTTCCATATTGAGCTTGATTCAATTTACGTCAGGATGGAATGAATTATCCGCGAAAAAAACGCCGCCAGACAAGGAAATTTCATCTACATGACAACTTGAGCGTCACTCAGAAATACCTATTGACGTTAACGTAAATCTGGCGTGAAATGTGCGTCCATGGGGCGAAGCTACGCCCGGTTCGAGATTCCCTGGAGACACACATGAGCAACGTACCCGGTTTGCAGTTCCCGCTTGGCGAAGAAGTCGAAATGCTGCGCGACAGCATCGCTGGCTTCGCGGCGAAGGAAATCGCACCGCGCGCGGGCGAAATCGACCGCACCGACCAGTTCCCGATGGACCTCTGGCGCAAGTTCGGCGACCTGGGCGTGCTCGGCATGACGGTCTCGGAGGAATACGGCGGCGCGAACATGGGCTACACGGCGCACATGGTCGCGATGGAGGAAATTTCGCGCGCGTCTGCGTCGGTCGGCCTGTCGTACGGCGCGCATTCGAACCTGTGTGTGAACCAGATCCACCGTAACGGCACCGAAGCGCAAAAGCGCAAATATCTGCCGAAGCTCGTTTCCGGCGAGCACGTCGGCGCGCTCGCCATGAGCGAGCCCAACGCCGGCTCGGACGTCGTGAGCATGAAGCTGCGCGCCGAAAAGAAGGGCGACCGCTACGTGCTCAACGGCACGAAGATGTGGATCACCAACGGCCCGGATTGCGACACGCTGGTCGTCTACGCGAAAACCGACCCTGAAGCGGGTTCGCGCGGCATTACGGCGTTCATCGTCGAGAAGGGCATGAAGGGCTTTTCGGTTGCGCAGAAGCTCGACAAGCTCGGCATGCGCGGCTCGCACACGGGCGAACTGGTGTTCCAGGACGTGGAGGTGCCCGAAGAAAACATCCTCGGCCAGCTCAACGGCGGCGTGAAGGTGCTGATGAGCGGCCTGGACTACGAGCGCGCCGTGCTGGCGGGCGGTCCCACCGGCATCATGGCCGCGGTCATGGACGCGGTCGTGCCGTACATCCACGACCGCAAGCAGTTCGGTCAGGCCATCGGCGAATTCCAGCTCATCCAAGGCAAGGTCGCGGACCTCTATACGACCTACCAGGCGTGCCGCGCGTATCTCTACGCGGTGGGCCGCCAGCTCGATACGCTCGGCCGGGACCACGTGCGCCAGGTGCGCAAGGACTGCGCGGGCGTGATTCTCTACACCGCGGAAAAAGCCACGTGGATGGCGGGCGAAGCGATCCAGATCCTCGGTGGCAATGGCTATATCAACGAGTATCCGGTCGGGCGTCTCTGGCGCGACGCGAAGCTCTACGAAATCGGCGCGGGTACGAGCGAGATTCGCCGCATGTTGATCGGCCGCGAGCTGTTCGCGGAAACCATGTAATCCTGAGCAACTCACGGTAACGAAGGGAGGACGGGATGCCGGTCATCGAATCGAAGCTCAACCCGCGTTCGGAAGACTTCAAGGCCAATACCGCGGCACTGGAAGCGCTCGTCGCGGACCTGCGCGAGAAGATCCAGAAGCTGTCACTGGGCGGCGGCGAGGCCTCGCGCGACAAGCACCTTTCGCGCGGCAAACTGCTGCCGCGCGATCGCATCGCGCAACTGGTCGATCCGGGCACGCCGTTTCTGGAGCTCTCGCAGCTCGCGGCCTACGGCATGTACAACGACGACGCACCGGGCGCGGGCATCATCACGGGCATCGGCCGCATTGCGGGGCAGGAATGCGTGATCGTCTGCAATGACGCCACGGTGAAGGGCGGCACGTACTATCCGGTCACGGTGAAGAAGCACGTGCGCGCGCAGGAAATCGCCCAGGAAAACAACCTGCCTTGCGTGTATCTCGTCGATTCGGGTGGCGCGAACCTGCCGAACCAGGACGAGGTGTTTCCGGACCGCGATCACTTCGGCCGCATCTTTTACAACCAGGCGAATCTCTCTGCACAGGGCATTCCCCAGATCGCGGTGGTGATGGGCTCGTGCACGGCGGGCGGCGCGTATGTACCGGCCATGAGCGACGAGTCGATCATCGTGAAGAACCAGGGCACGATTTTCCTCGGCGGCCCGCCGCTCGTGAAAGCGGCGACGGGCGAGGAAGTGAGCGCCGAGGACCTGGGCGGCGGCGACGTCCATACGCGTCTTTCCGGCGTGGTCGACCATCTCGCGCAGAACGATGCGCATGCGCTGGCCATTGCGCGTTCGATCGTCGGCAACCTGAACCGCACGAAGACACCGCCCGTGGTGCTGCGCGAGCCGCTGCCGCCGCGCTTCGACGCGAAAAGCCTCTATGGCGTGATTCCCGTGGATACGCGCAAGCCCTTCGACGTGCGCGAGGTGATCGCCCGCATCGTCGACGACTCGGCTTTCGACGAATTCAAGGCGCGCTACGGCACCACGCTCGTGACCGGCTTTGCGCACATCTGGGGCCACCCGGTCGGCATCATCGCGAACAACGGCATTCTGTTTTCCGAGTCGGCGCTGAAGGGCACGCACTTCATCGAGCTGTGCTGCCAGCGCAAGATTCCGCTCGTGTTCCTGCAGAACATCACGGGCTTCATGGTGGGCCGCAAGTACGAAAACGAGGGCATTGCGCGCAATGGCGCGAAGATGGTGACGGCCGTGGCCACGGCCAAGGTGCCGAAATTCACGGTCATCATTGGCGGTTCGTTTGGCGCGGGCAACTACGGCATGTGCGGCCGCGCGTATTCGCCGCGCTTCCTGTGGATGTGGCCGAACGCGCGCATTTCGGTGATGGGCGGCGAGCAGGCCGCATCCGTGCTCGCCACGGTGCGCCGCGACGGCATCGAAGCGAAGGGCGGCACGTGGAGCGCCGAAGAAGAAAACGCGTTCAAGCAGCCGATTCGCGATCAATACGAGTTGCAGGGCCATCCGTATTACGCGAGCGCACGCCTGTGGGACGACGGCGTGATCGACCCGGCGCAAACGCGCGATGTGCTCGGCCTGGGCCTTTCCGCCACGATGAACGCGCCGATCGAAGAGACGCGCTTCGGCGTGTTCCGCATGTGATGCATTGAGGACCAGACAATGCAATACGAAACGCTCACCGTAGAAGTTGCCGGACACGTGGCGACCGTCACGCTCAATCGCCCTGAAGTGCGCAACGCGTTCAACGAAGCGATGATCGCGGACGTCACGGCCGCGTTCACCGCGCTCGGCGCGCGCGACGACGTGCGCGCGATCGTGCTCGCCGGCAGCGGCAAGGCTTTTTGCGCAGGCGCGGACCTGAACTGGATGCGCAAGATGGCCTGCTACTCCGACGCGGAGAACCGCGCGGACGCCATGCGTCTCGCGCAGATGCTCTCGGCGGTCTACCGCTGTCCGAAGCCGGTAGTCGCCCGCGTGCATGGCGACGCCTACGCGGGCGGCATGGGTCTCGTGTGTGCGGCGGACATCGTGGTGGCCATGGAAAGCGCGCACTTCTGTCTTTCCGAAGCGCGCCTCGGTCTCATGCCCGCCACGATCGCGCCTTACGTGATCCGCGCGCTAGGCGAGCAGGCTTCGCGCCGCTACTTCGTCACGGCCGAAGCGTTCGACTGCGCCACCGCGCAGCGGCTCGGCCTCGTGAGCGAGGCCGTGAGTGCCGAAGACCTCGACGCCACCGTGCAACGCATCACCGAAACGCTCTGTGCGAACAGCCCGAATGCCGTGCGCGAGTGCAAGCAGCTCGTGCAGGACATCGCCGGCCAGACGATCGACGACGCCTTGATCGAAGATACCGCCGTTCGCATCGCGCGTATTCGCGCGAGCGAAGAAGGGCGCGACGGCGTGTCGTCGTTCCTTGAAAAGCGCACGCCGCGCTGGCGCGATCAATAAGGCAAGAAGCAGGAAACGAAGCGAGGACAGCACATGTTCAACAAAATCCTGATCGCCAACCGCGGCGAAATCGCATGCCGGGTCGCGGCGACCTGCAGGCGGCTCGGCGTAAAGAGCGTGGCCGTGTACTCGGACGCCGACGCGAACGCCAAGCACGTCGCGGCCTGCGACGAAGCCGTGCATATCGGCGAAGCGGCTGCGGCGCAAAGCTATTTGCGCTACGAGCGCATCATCGAAGCCGCGCGCGCCACGGGTGCGCAAGCCATTCACCCCGGCTACGGCTTTCTTTCCGAGAACGAAGACTTTGCGCGCGCGTGCGAGGCGGCCGGCATCGTCTTCATCGGGCCGCCGGTCGAGGCGATCGCCGCCATGGGTTCGAAAGCGGCCGCGAAGGCGCTGATGCACGCGGCGGCCGTGCCGCTCGTGCCGGGCTACCACGGCGACGACCAGGACCCCGCGCTCTTGCAGCGCGAAGCCGATGCAATGGGCTACCCCGTGCTGCTCAAGGCGAGCGCGGGCGGCGGCGGCAAGGGCATGCGCGTGGTCGAGCACAGCGAGGACTTCGTGGCGGCGCTCGCTTCGTGCAAGCGCGAGGCGGCCAGCAGCTTCGGCAACGACCGCGTGCTGATCGAGAAGTACCTCACGCGGCCGCGTCACGTCGAAGTCCAGGTGTTCGCCGACAAGCATGGCGGCGCGGTCTACCTGTTCGATCGCGACTGCTCGGTGCAGCGCCGTCACCAGAAAGTGCTCGAAGAAGCGCCCGCGCCGGGCCTCGAAGACGAGGTGCGCCGCGCCATGGGCGAGGCGGCCGTGGCCGCGGCGCGCGCGGTGCATTACGAGGGCGCGGGCACCGTCGAATTCATCATGACGGGCGCTAACTTCTACTTCATGGAGATGAACACGCGCCTGCAGGTCGAGCACCCCGTGACGGAGATGATCACGGGCCTCGATCTCGTCGAATGGCAGTTGCGCGTGGCGGCGGGCGAACCGCTGCCGCTCGGGCAATCGCAGCTTTCGATCACGGGCCATGCACTCGAAGCGCGCATTTACGCGGAAAATCCGGCGCGCGGCTTCCTGCCCTCCACGGGCACGCTCAAGCATCTGCGCATGCCGGAGGGCGTCGAGTTCCGGCTCGGCGAAGCGGGCCAGCGCGCGAGCGTGCGCATCGACAGCGGCGTGCGCGAAGGCGACACCATCACGCCGTTCTACGATCCGATGATCGCGAAGCTGATCGTGCACGGCGCCACGCGCGAGGACGCGCTTGCGCGCATGAAGCGTGCGCTCGAAGCGTGCGAGGTGGTGGGGCCGCATACGAACGTCGAGTTTCTGCAGCGGCTCGTGACCTGCGAGCCATTTGCGAATGCCGATCTCGACACGGGCCTGATCGAGCGTAACCATGACGCGTTGTTCTCGCCGCAGCAGAAGCCGGTGCGCGAAGCGCTCGCGCTCGCGAGTGCGGCGCTGCTGGGCCGTGAGGGCGGCGCGGCGCATGGTGCGTCGCCGTGGCACGCGCTTTCGCATTGGCGCCTGAATAGCGGCTTCGCGCAATCGCTCTCCTGGCGCGAGGTCGAAAGCGATACCGCGTTCACGGTGGCGCATACGCATGACGGCGGCGAGGAAACCCTCGCCTATGCAGGGCACGCGGCGCGCTACACGTGGTGGCGTGGCGAGGGCGCCGACGAATATGGCGCGACCATCGGCGACAGGCGCGTGACGGGCCGCGTATTCATCGACGGCGACGTGTTTCATGTGTTCTGCCTCGGCACGGCGATGGCGTTCGAGTGGCAGAACCTGCTCGCGCATGCGGCCGATGCGGAGCACGGCGAGGGCCGTCTGACCGCGCCCATGCCGGGCAAGGTGATCGCCGTGCTGGTCGAGCCGGGCGCCGTGGTCGAGAAGGGCGCACCGCTCATCGTCATGGAGGCGATGAAGATGGAGCACACGATCGGCGCACCTGCGGCCGGTAAGGTCACCGAAGTCTTGTATGGCGTAGGCGACCAGGTGGCCGACGGCGCGCAATTGCTCGTGCTCGAAGCCGCTTGAACTTGCTTGAACCCGCTTGAACTTGCTTGAGGCGGTTTGACTTGCAGGGCCAATCGGTCCCTTCCGGCTTCCCCTGTAGCCGGAGAACGACGTGAGAGTTTTGCCCTGGGGCGCTCTGCTAAAGCGGAGCGCCCTTTTTTTCGCGCTTGTGGATGAGAACCGCTCAATGTTCCTGCGCATGCGCGGCGAGCAGTTCCCGATGCCGCGCTTCGGTGGCGTCGTCGGCGGGGAACATGCATTCGAGGCGCAATTCCTGGGCAGCGATGTTTTGCGGCGTACCCACGCTCGTCACCATCGAGAAATAGCGCAGCACACTGCCGTCGTCGATGAAACTCAGTGGAATGACCGGCATGGTGGGCGTGCCGGCCGACCCATGATGCGCTTTCCAGTCGCCCGGCACGCCGGGGAACGCGAGCAATTCATCAAGTAGTGTGCGTGTTTCTTCGTCGATCACGCGGCCGACCGCTTCGCGATACACACGTTGCAGCAGGCTTCGCGAAACGTTCTCCCAGTCCGCGAGGAATGGGCGCATGCCCTGAGGGTCGAACATCAAACGCAGCAAGTTGCGTGGGGCTGGGTGCGCCGCCATGTCGATGAAGTGGCCGAAGAAGCGCGGCGTGGCGTCGTTGGCCATCAGCACGTTCCAGTGCCGGTCCATGACGATGGCCGGAAACGGATCGTGCTGGCGAATGACCCGCTCGAGCGCCCGCACGACATGCTGCATTTCCTGCGCGTTCCAGGGCGCATCGGAATAGACGGGCGCGTAGCCGGCGGCGAGCAACAGGGCGTTGCGCTCGCGCAGGGGCACGTCGAGCGTCTGTGCGAGGGTCAGCAGCGTGTCGCGGCCCGGTACGCTGCGCCCGCTCTCAATGAAGCTGATTTGCCGCTGGGAAATCCCGGCGTCCAGCGACAAATCGAGTTGACTCACGCCACGCGCATCACGCCAGTAGCGCAGCAGGGTGCCGAGTTCGCTTTGCGGCGCGTTCAGGTCGGGGCGCGTGGGGTTCATCGATTCTCCTGGTTGGATGCGGACTCGATCATGTGTTCAGAATAGGCACTCATGCGCGGCTCGCCAATTACATGCCATGTAATCGCCGCGCAGCACAGGCATTGCGCGCGCCGCGTACGGCCACCTCCACTCGCGCGCACTTCGCGCAAAAACAGTGCGATCATTGAGCTTGGCTTTCGGCAGACCTCTCCGGCCGAACCCTGGACTTGTCGCCGAGCTGATCCGTCTCATGGATGGATCTGGGGTCGGAATGCAAATCCCAGCGTCCTTCACCATGGCCGTACCGCCCCGCTACCAGACAGGTGAGGTCATCATGCTTGGTGTTCGTAAGGCTGTGTTCCCGGTGGCGGGAATCGATACGAGCTTTCTGCCGGCAACGAAGGCGAGCCCGAAGGAAATGCTGCCGGTCATCGACAAACCGCTCATTCAATATGCCGTTGAAGAAGCCATCGGTGCAGGCATTACCGAGCTGATCTTTGTGACGGGCCGCGGAAAGCGCGTCATCGAAGATCATTTCGACAGGTCCTACGAGGTCGAACACGTGCTTAGGGCGCGCGGCAGGCAGAATCTCGTCGAACTCGTGCAGAGCATCAAGCCGGCCAATGTCGAGTGCGTCTATGTTCGGCAAGCCGAACCGCTCGGTCTCGGACACGCCGTACTTTGCGCGGAAAAGCTGATTGGCGACGAACCGTTCGCGGTCGTCCTCGCCGACGATCTGCTCGACGGCAAGCCTCCCGTTCTCGCACAAATGGTCCATATCTTCAGCCATTACGATTCCTCGGTTCTCGCCGTGGAAGAATTCGAGTCGTGCGAGTCGACGAGTCATGGCGTGATCGACGGCCGGCATTGGGACGAGCGCGTGATCAGCGTGAGCCGCATCATCGAAAAGCCGACGCCCGAACTGGCGCCGTCGAGCTTTGGCGTGGCTGGGCGTTACGTGCTGATGCCGAGCATCTTCCACCATTTGCGCGCGCTGAAACCCGATGCCAACGGCGAGATCGAGCTCACGCCCGCTATTCATTCAATGCGTGAAGAGGAGCAGGTGCTGGCCTATGAGTTCGTTGGCAAGCGCTACGACTGCGGCACCAAGCTCGGCTATGTGCAGGCGACGGTCGACTTCGCCCTGCGGCATGCGGAATTGCAGGAAACCTTCGATGCGTGGCTGCGCGAGCGCATTGGCGCGGCGCAACTGGATGCGTGGGCAGCGGGTTCGATGCTGAGCCAACCGGCGCCGGTCGCGCCCGGGCTCGCGCATTGAAGCCATGCCTTTGCATAGGAGAATTGAATGTTACCCGCGAACGGGCAGCCTCGATAACATGACGTCGTGTTGACCGGGCAGTATCTGACGATGCCACCCTTTTTCAAGGCGATGTGAAGAAAGGATTGGTAAGAAACCGTGCAAGGTTCCGCCCGCCGCACTGCTTTAAAATCGCGGCATGAACCCCAGCGTCCTCATTGTCGACGACGATCCCGTCGTGCGCGATCTGCTGAGCCGCTTCCTGCGCTCGCATAACTTCGATACGGCCGTGCTGCACGACGGCGTCCACCTCCAGCGCCGCCTCGAGCGTGAACGTCCGTCCATTGTGGTGCTGGACATCATGATGCCGGAGACCGACGGCCTCGAGGCCATAGCCGCCCTGCGCGCGGCCGGCGACGACATTCCCGTCATTTTCGTCACCGCGCGCGGCGCCGTGAGCGACCGCATTCGCGGGCTCTCGCTCGGGGCGGACGACTATTTGCCCAAGCCCTTCGATCCGCACGAACTGCTCGTGCGCATCCAGAACATCCTGCGCCGGCGCGGCCCGTCCACCGCCAGCGCACCGGAGGCGCGCCGGCGCTACCGGTTCGGCGACTTCGAGCTCGACTTCACGATGCGCACGCTCTCTTGCGGCGACACGCAGATCCCGCTGAGAGAGAGCGAATTCGCCTTGCTGAAGGTATTCGCCACGCATCCCTACAAAGTGCTTTCGCGCACGCTGATCCACGATATCGTGCATCGCGACGAGCGCGAGTTCCACGAACGCAGCCTCGACGTGCCGATCTGGCGTCTGCGCCGCGTGATCGAAGCCGATCCGTCGAATCCGCGCCATATCCAGACCGTGCGCGGCAAGGGCTACGTATTCGTGCCGGATCCGGCGAATTATTCGGAGGCGCACGGCGCAGCAATTCAGTGAGAAGTCCGTTGAATACGCTGTTCGGGCGCATGGCGTTGCTCTCGGCGGCGGTTTTGCTTTCCATGCAGCTCGGCTGGTTTTTGCTGCTTGCCCGCCAGCCGCCACGCCATGAAGTCGATGGCTTCGCCCGTGGTGTCCTGCTCGCGCTGCGCGTGGCGAGCGAAGAGCACGTCGGCGGCGGCACGCTGCCGCCCCCGGTGCACCTCGGCGGTTCGCTCGAGCCACCGAGGGGGGGCGACCTGAGCGACGTGTTGCGCGTGCACCGCGTGCCGGTGTGGAACGTGCCCAAGGACGTACATCTGCACGAACCGAAGCGCAGGCCGCTCGTCGACTTGACGCGTCATCTGCGCGAACAGTTGCCGCCCGGCACGCAGTTCGCCGTGGACGACGCGCGGCCGCCGCAACTGTGGGTGCGCTTTCCGGGCAGCACGAGCTGGGTTGTCGTGCCGGTCGATATTCCGCCGCCGCCGCGCTTCGTCATCGAAGGGATTTCGATGCTGCTGGCGGCGCTCACGCTGTCGTTCCTCGCTGCCTGGCAGATCCAGAAGCCGCTCGCGAGCCTCGCCCAGGCGGCGCGCCGGTTCGGCACCGGCGAGCGCATTGCGCCGCTCGAAGGCAAGGGGCCGCGCGAACTGCGCGACGTGAGTGCGTCGTTCAACGACATGATGCGCTGCGTGAACGAGGCCGAAGACGACCGCGTGGTGATGCTGAGCGGCATCGCGCACGATCTGAAGACGCCGCTCACGCGGCTCAAGCTGCGCGCGACCCTGATGGCCGAGGAGGCGGAGCGCAACGGCATGCTGCGCGACGTCGATTCGCTCACCCACATCGTCCAGCAGTTTCTGGAGTTCGCACAGCAGTCGCCCGACGCGGGCAGGCTATTGAGCGTCGACGGGTTTCTGCAAAGCCAGTTTGGCAATCCTGACGAAATCGAAGGCGGCAACGGGCCGCTGTTCGTGCTCGATCTGCGTGCGGGTCCCCGGTTCAAGCTGCCGCAGGTCTCGCTGGACCGGCTCGTCACGAATCTGGTCGATAACGCGCTCGAGTATGGCGCCCCGCCGGTCGAAATCTCGACGGCGATCGAAGGCGGATCGTTCCTGATACGCGTACGCGATCACGGCGCCGGCATCGAGCCCGAGCGTATTCCCGCCGCCATGAGGCCGTTCGTGCGCCTGAATGCGGCGCGCGGCGGCGAAGGCCACTGCGGCCTTGGGCTGGCCATCGTCGCGCGGCTCGCGCGCGACTGCGGCGGCCAATGCGACGTCAAGAACCACCCCGACGGCGGCCTGCTCGTGCAGCTCAGCTTTCCTGTCGCCCACGGCTGATACGCCACCACAAAAAACGCGCCGAGCCCTCGCGGACCGGCGCGCAAACGTGCCAACGCTTGAAAAAGCGGGCGCTCGTGGACGTCGTGGTCAGGCCGTCGTGCTGACGAACAGGCCGCTCGCGGCGCCCGAGCCCTGCTGCTGCAGGTTGCTCGCGAGCGTCGTGAGGAATTGCTGAAGCTCGGACGTCGTGCCGCTCGACGAACTGCTCGACGAGGCGCCCATGGCCGCCAACAGGTTCTGGAAGTCGGACGTCAATTCGCTATCCGAACTGTTGCTGCTTGATGAGCTGCTGCTTGCCGTGCTCGAATCGGAGGACGTGCTGCTCGAAGCCGACGAAAGCGACTGCGCGAGGTTCGAGATCGCCGAGGCGAGATCGCTGCCGTAACCGCCTGCCGACGAGGGCGGCGGAGGCGGCGGCGGGGGCATCATCGCTGCCGCAGTGGTCGTCGTGCTCGTATCGCTCGACGTGGACGACGCGCTGGAACTGGAAGCCGTCGTCGCCGACGTCGCGCTTGCCGACGACACCGCGCTGCCGTTGCTGCTGTCGTCCGTGGCCGTCGTGGTGACGCCGCTCTGTTGTGCGGCGGCCTGGAACAGCGCGCCGAGGAATTGCTGAAGCGCGGCGGCAAGCGCATCGGCCGAGGTGGACGACGTGCTGGACGTCGAATCGGTGGAGCTGGAAGAAGAATCGGAACTGGCGGTGCTCGCGGACGCGCTGGCCGTGCTGTCCGTGGTGAAGCCGAGCGACGAGAGCGCCGAGGCAATGGCGGCGGCAAGCGGATTGACGTTGTTCGAGTCCGACGAGGCGTCCGAAGCCATGGGCATGCCCGACAGCTGGCCGGTGCTCGTGTTTTGCCCGTCAGCCTGGTAAGCGGCCCAGGTCGAATAGAGTGAGTTGGAGCTGGATAACGCGCTTATCGACATGTTTAACCCCCCGGTGAATGTGCGATATGGTCGATGCCCGACCGAGACGGCTGGTCTGGCCACTCAGTCGGCGCAATCGTATGTCGTCTTTCGCCGCGGGGGGCGGCTTTGTAATTCGAGGAAAGAGTTCAGGTAAGGAATGCGTGCAATCCTTACTTTTCCTTTCCTCAGGCTGCTTCGTCGCGCACCGGCGGCGCGAAGCGCAGCGCTACCGCAATGCGGTTCCATGCATTGATATTCGCCACGGCGGCGGTCAAGAATGCCATCTGCTCGCCGGGAAACTGGCGCGCCACGTCCTCGTAGAGCGCGTCGCTCACACCGTCATGGAGCTTTGCGGTCAGCGCTTCCGTGTAAGCCAGCGCGGCGCGTTCACGCTCGCTGAAGTATTCCGGCGCCTCGTGCCATGCGGCCACGAGATCGAGCTTGACGCGCGGCACGGCTTTCTCGCGCGCAATGTTGAGGTGGTACTGAATGCAGAACGCACAGCCGTTGATTTGCGAGGCGCGGATTTTCAGCAGCTCGGTGAGCGGCTTTTCGAGCCCCGAGGCGTCGACCGCCTTGCTCATGGCGGAGAGCGCGGCGGCCACCGGGGCGGCGTCGCGTACGAAGGTTTCGTAAGCAATGCGGGTAGACGTGCTGGACATGACTGGACCTCGCGAAGTTTGGCCGTTAATATCAGAGCACGAACATCATATTCGAACTCTGATATCATGCGCAAGACGGCGAAGAAAGACCCGGCTTTGGAAAGGGGCGGACCCACGAGCGCCATTCCGGCGGTCGGCGAGGGCAAGCGCGGCGAGGCGGGCTATTTCGGCTACCTGCTGCGCCAGGCGGGCGGGGCGCACCGTTTGCGCATGGAACGCGCGCTCGACGATCTCGGCATTACGCCGCCGCAATTCGTCGTGCTGACCATGCTGGCCGCCTACCCCGGCATTTCGGGCGCCGATCTCGCGCGGCTCGCGGCGCTCACGCCGCAAACGGTGAGCGTGATCGTCGCGAATCTGGAGCGTGGCGGCGCGATCGTGCGTCGCCCGCACGCGGTGCATGGGCGCATTCAGCAGATCGACGTGACCGATGCGGGCGAAGCGCTGCTCAGGCAGTGCCGCGCGCGCGTGAAGAAACTGGAGGCGCGCATGGCCGCGGGCTTCACGGCCGAAGAGGAGCAGGTGATAAGGCGCTGGCTGGTGAGCGTCGCACGCGAGGACGACGCGGGCTGAATGCAGCCGCGCGCGACTGCGCGTTACTGCGTAGCGCCCTTCGTTTGCGCGAGGCTGCACGCATGGTCGAGCAGGCCTTCCGCCGTGCCGGTGCCGCCATCGACATCGAGCCCGCTGTTGACGACGAGCCAGCCGTCGCGTTTTGCATCGGGGCCTGCGCCCGTCACGAGTATCGTCTGCACGGCCATGGTCTGTTTCGGACCGAGATCGCGCTCGACCACGCGAAACGGATTGTTGTTGTCCGAGAGGCTCGTCACGCGCGTGACGCGGTAGCGCGAGCCGTCGAGCGTGGTCCAGCGCCACGTGCCCGGCGCGATGCCGCCATACGGCGCGAGCGCTTTCGTGATGTCGGGGCGCATGCAATCGACGTGGATATGCAGTTGATTCTGCGTGCGGCGCTCCGAGGAATTGATCTCGAGGCCGAGCTGGTTGCCGGCGAGCGGCATGCCGAGCTTCGCCTCCACGAAGCGTCCCGCGCCCCATGCGCCGACCCAGTATTCGGGCGCGCCGCCGTAGAGAATCTCGGGGCTCTCGATGCCGGCCACGCGGTCGGTGGGAATCACGAGATACTGCGCGCGCCCTGCGATGTCCTTGAGCACGGCAAAGCGCTTCTGGAAATCGACGGTGGTGCAGGGGCCGGGCTGGCCCTTGTCGCGCATGTTCGGCACGCACTGGCCGCCGACGACTTTCCAGAGACCGTTGGAATCGACCGCGGAGAGGCGCACACAGGCGCCGGTCGCGGCGAGCGCAACGACGGCCGCCGTGGCGACGGCAAGCCGGGACATCCGCATGAAAGGGGCAAGGCGCAAGGATCGCATCGGCACGAAGTGTCTGGGTTCACTCGATCAAACGCGCCGCGCTGCGAAGCCTGTACACGTCGCGGCGCGACGCAGCGCGCAGTGTAGCGCAATGCCCGTGACAGTCGCTTGTGCGCGGTTGGCGCGGCTTATTTGCGGCGCGGATGAAACGTCACCGGTTGCGTGTTCGAGGCGTCCGTTGCCGCCGGCGTCGGTCCGCACGTTCCGCAGGTGCCGCAGCCGTCGCCGCAATCGCCGGTCGCGCCTTTGGGCTGCACGAAGCGACCGAGGCGCTGCATGAATGCACTCCGTTGCGGGCGCAACAGTGCGGCGGCCATGGCGGCCTGCACGCGCGTAGCCGTTTTCGGCGCGAGCTTGCGCAGCGTATAGACGAAGCTCGCGGCCACGAGCAGCGCGATCACTGCATATTGCGCGACGAGTCCGGCGCTCATACGAAGTGCCTCGCGATCTGATACGTGACGAACGAGGCCGCGTAGGCCACGACGAACATGTAGCCGAACGACACCACGACGGCGCGCCACGAGCGCGTTTCGCGGCGGATCACGGCGAGCGTGGACATGCATTGCGGTGCGAAAGCGAACCACACCATCAGCGAGAGCGCGCTGGCGAGCGAGAAGTTCTGCGCGAGCGTGTGGCCGAGCGCGGCGGTATCCGCGTCGCCGCCAGCCACCGAGTACACCGTGGCGAGCGCGGCCACCGCCGTTTCGCGCGCGGCGAACGCGGGGATCAGCGAAAGGCTCATTTGCCAGTTGAAGCCGAGCGGCGCGAACGGCCATTGCAGCGCGCGGCCGAGATAGCCGGCGATGGAGTAATCGATGGCGGGCTGCGTCGCGCCTGCGGGCGGCGAGGGGAACGTGGAGATGAACCACATCAGCACCGTGAGCGCGAGGATGATGCCCGTGAGGCGCTTGAGGAAGATCGCGCCGCGCTCCCACAGGCCGATGGCGACGTCGCGTGCGCGCGGCAGCCGGTACGAGGGCAGCTCCATGAGCAGCGCGTGTTCGCGGTGGTCGCGGCGCAGCTTCTTCATGACCCAGCCCACCGCCATCGCGCCGACGATGCCGGCGGCGTAGAGCGCGAAGAGCACGAGGCCCTGCAGGTTGAACACGCCGAAGATCATGCGGTGCGGAATGAAGGCGCCGATCAGCAGCGCATAAACGGGCAAGCGCGCCGAGCACGTCATGAGCGGCGCGACGAGGATCGTGGCGAGCCGGTCGCGCGGGTCGGAGATGCTGCGCGTGCCCATCACGCCGGGAATCGCGCACGCGAAGCTCGACAGCAGCGGGATGAACGAGCGCCCGGTGAGACCCACGGCCACCATCATGCGGTCGAGCAGGAAGGCCGCGCGCGGCAGGTAGCCCGACTCCTCCAGCACGAGGATGAAGAAGAACAGCACCAGAATCTCGGGCAGAAAGCCGAGCACAGTGCCGACGCCGCCGAACAGCGCGTCCGTCACGAGGCTGCGCAGCGGGCCGTCGGGCAGCGCCGCGCCGGCGGCCGCGCCGAGCCAGGTGAAGCCGTCGCCGATGGCGTCGGTGAGCGGCTTGCCGAGCGAATACACGGCCTGGAACACGAGGAACATCACGAACGCGAGGATCAGCGGGCCGAGGACGGGGTGCAGCGCGAAGCGGTCGATGGCGTCGTCGCGCGCGTCGGTGGCGCGCGGCATCGTCACGGCGCTCGCGAGGATGGCGCGCACCGTGCCGTGCAGGTCGTCGTTGGCCGCTGCTGCTTGCGTCTGCGGTGTTTCAGCCGTCGTGCGCTCGATCAGCTCGATGAGCGCTTGCGCGCCGCCGCGCCGCACGGCCACGGTTTCGACCACGGGCATGCCGAGCTGGCGCGCAAGCTCCGCCACGTTCACCTCGACGCCGCGGCGCCTGGCGGCGTCCATCATGTTCAGCGCGAGCACCATCGGGCGTCCCATGCGCTGCACTTCGAGCACGAAGCGCAGATGCAGACGCAGATTCGTCGCGTCGGCCACGCAGACGATCAGATCCGGCGCGGCCTCGCCCGGGTAGCGGCCGAGCAGCACGTCGTGCGTCGCGCGCTCGTCGGGGCTCGTCGAATTGAGGCTGTACGCGCCCGGCAGATCGAGCAGCTGCACCTTGCGCCCCGAGGGCGTAGCGAAGCGCCCCTCCTTGCGCTCGACCGTCACGCCCGCGTAATTGGCGACTTTCTGACGCGCACCGGTCAGCAGATTGAAGAGCGCGGTCTTGCCGCAGTTGGGATTGCCGACGAGCGCCACGCGCAGCGGCGTAACCGGGACCAGGCTCATTGCGCGGTCTCCCCGTTCGTCGTCACGCTCACGCGCTGCGCTTCCGCGCGGCGCAGGGCAAAGCGGGTCGAGCCGATCTGCACGAGCAGCGGGTCCGCGCCCCAGGGTGCGCGCGCAACCACGCGCACGGGCTCGCCCGCAACGAAGCCGAGGTCGCGCAGACGCTGCGCGATCGGGTCGGGGGCATGGATATCCTCGACACGCTCAACGAGGGCGGTCGCTCCTTTGGACAGATCGGTCAGACGCATAGGTGGAGGGCTTGCTTACAACGAATGAGAACCGTTCTCATTGTAGCGGCAGCGCGGTCGTTGTGGCGGCAAATGCGCCTTGGGTCCGTCGAGGTGGGCGGGGAACCCGCGGCCGACGCGGGGTAGCGGCGGCGCGTGCGCTCATTTGCCGCAGTTGCGCGCGGTGTCCGGCGCGAAGGCGGTTTATTCCGGATCGCTAATCAAACGATCGGCGCGGCAAGCATGCGCCGCGCGGCGTGCTCGTTGCCAGGGTGGCCCGTGCGCTCAAATTTCCGGCGCAGGCAGCGTCCCGAGAATCGCTTCGAACGCGAGACCGATCGCGAGCAGCCTGCGGTCGCCGCCGGCCGGTCCGTCGAGTTCGAGCCCGACTGGCAGGCGCGCGTCGACAAGGCCCGCGGGCAGCGCGAGGCCCGGAATGCCGGCGTTGCTCGCCGGATCGGTGTTGCGCAGATACGCCTCCATCTCGTCGATCGGCGCCGCGCCGTCGATCGACACGCGAGACGATCCGTTCAGTTCGTCGATCGGCACGGCGGCGAGCCGCGTCGTGGGGAAGAGCAGCGCGTCGAGGCCGCTGGCCGCGAAAGTCTGCGCATAGAGCTGCTGCAGACGCGGCCGCCACACCGTCATTGCGCTGTGATAGTCGCCGCCGCGCGCGTCGGCGAGCACCGCGTCGTAGGCCGCACGCACGTCGGGGCTCGCAATGCGCGCGGCGACTTCGGCCACGGTTTGCGCCGGTGCGTGGTTCGCAACGAGCCATGCGGCGAGATCGTCGATGGGCTCGTGCAATGCGATTGCGTAGCTCACGCGGTCGTTCAGCGCGAGCAGCTCGCTCATTTCGACCGGTACGAACGTGATGCCTGCGGCTTCGAGCTTCGCGAGCGCGGCGCGCGCCACGTCTTCGAGCGCGGCTTCGAGGCCTTCCCACAGCGGCGCGGGCAGGCCGATGCGCAGATTCGTCACGGCGGCCGGCGAGAGCGGGCCGTGCCCGGTGATCACGGCGTCGAGCAGTGCGACATCGGCTACCGTGCGCCCCATCGGCCCGACCGTGTCGCGCGTATGGCTGATCGGCACGACGGCCTGTGGGTCGTGATAGCGGCGTTGCGTGCCGCCGTCGCCCACGCTCGGGCGCAGGCCGACAATGCCGCACAGCGCGGCGGGAATGCGCGTGGAGCCGCCGGTGTCGGTGCCGAGTCCGGCGGGCACGATGCGCGCCGCAATGGCGGCTGCGGTGCCGCCGGAGGAGCCGCCCGGAATTCGTTCGGGATCCCAGGGGTTGCGCACGGGCCCCGCATGCGGCGCGAGATTCGTGCTGGTGATGCCGAACGCCAGTTCGTGCATGTTGGCCTTGCCGAGCAGGATCGCGCCGGCATCGACGAGGCGCTGCACCGAAGGCGCGTGGCGCGCGGGCACGAAGCCTTCGAGCGCGGGCGTGGCCGCCGAGGTCTGCAGGCCGCGCGTATTGATGTTGTCTTTCACGACCACGGGCAGTCCGGCGAGCGGCAGTCGCGCACGCTCGCTGGCGCCGAGCGCGTCGATGCGCTGCGCGGCGGCGAGCGCGCCTTCCACGTCGAGCACGGTTAGCGCGTTGAGGTTGGAGAGCGCCTGCGCGCGCGCGAGCAGCGTCGCGACGTAGTCGGCGGCCTTCAGTTGTCCGGCATGGATCGCCTCGACGGCTTGCGTCGCGCTCAGTTCAAGTTGCTGGTCGACAGTCCAGGTCATGCAGCGTTCTCCTCGTGCGGCTATACAGCCATGCTAGCAACGCACGCGTTTTACGTTGTGGCGCTACTTCTTCAAGAGGCGCAGCGCGAAGCGTGCGAGCGTGGGCACGAGCGTCGGCCGCAAGAGGCGCGCGTCGTAGCCGCTCATGCGCGCGTCGTTTTCTTCGAGGCAGAGTTCGATCATCTCGCGCGGTTCAAGCGAGTCGCCCAGCACCTCGCGGTTCGCAGGCAGGAAGTTCGAGTCGCGCGCGTTGCCGCTGGCGTCGATGCCTCGCGCGATCGCAAGCCGCTCCCACACCAGCATGAACCAGATGGCGGCCACGCGCACGGAATGCCACGGCCTGCGCCACCAGGGCATGGTCTTGCGATACCACGCCACCCAGTTGACGAAGAAGAGGATATGGCGCGCCTCTTCCTGAATCACCGGTTCAAAGGTGTCGACGAGGTCTGGCGGGAAAAAGCCCGAGCGCTGCGCCGAGCGAAACAGGCCGAACGCGAAGAAGCTGTCGATGCACTCGCTATAGCCGGTGAACATCCACGCCCATTCCGCCTTTCTGGGCGGCGGGTATGCGGGTTCAGGCGCAAGTTCGATGCCGTAGGCCTGCACGAGGTGCGAGAGCACGACCTTGTGGCGCGCTTCCTCGGCCGCATCCATTTCGATTGCTTCGCGCAGCAGCGGGTCGCTCAGGGTTTGCGCATAAGTCAGCACGCGGATGGAGGCGCGGCCTTCGGTTTGCACCGCCATGTCCCAGATCGGCAGCGATGTGAGGCGGTGGAGCGCACCGGGCTCGAGCTTTGGCCAGTCGAGCACGGCGGGGCGGTACGGGTCGTGGGTGTCGAGCAGCATCCGGCAGAACATCTTGCGGTGTTCGTCCGATCCGATCCTGATGGGCCCTGGCGTGCCGTGAGTCCAGCGCCGCAGCGCGGCGTCCTGGTCGGAGAGGAAGGCTGCGCCTTCGTCCGGATGCGTCAGGGTTTCGGACATGAGCATCTAATCTGAAGGGGGTATGACTCCTATTCTGTCACAACCGTAAGGAAGCATGCGCGCTCACGCGCAGCGGCGCTGCTGGTCGATCCACATGCGCGCCCAGCGGCAGGCGTAGGCGAGCGCGTGCCTTTCTTCGAAGAAATAATCGAGTTCGTCGAACGAATGCTGCGCGCCCGGTTGCGTGCCAATGGTGAGATTGGCGGCGAAAAGGCCGTTCGGGAGCTGCCGCGCGCTGGGGGCGACGACGTAGCCTTTGTAGCGTAGTGGAGTGTCCATGGCCGCGCTTCCTGCTGATCTTCTGCTGATTTGCCCGGGTTCTCGTTCTCGGTGGCGCGTGTGTTTTGCTGCCCACTCACTGTGCCGACACGGACCAGCGTACGGGCCGCCATGTGTCGATGGAACCAATCATTCGTCGCAAGCAAATCACGTGTGGCCTGGAACGGTCAGCAGAATGATCCGGATGAGGCGAGGGGTGCATCCGGCTTCAATGTGGACCGGACGATATGCGGCGTCTGTGGGATGGCGCACGCGATGTGCGCCGCGCGACGCCGGCAATGTGGGTTAGGGAACGTTTCCCGCTCCGCGCACGCGACGGCGTGCGGTCGGGCGAGCGGGAGAGGTCGGGCAGCGTCTCAGACAGCGAGGCTCAGGCGCTTTTCGGTGCGCGGCGCGTTGGCGGCCTGTGCGCCGCCGACGCTGTTCAACGCGCTCGCCAGCGGCGCCGCGTAGTGTTCCTGGCCCTGGCCACCGAACGCGAGCGCGAACTGCGCCGCCTGGCGGCCGACCGTTGCGAGCTGTTCGGCGACCTTGGCGTCGGAGCACTGCTGCGCGCTCTCGAAGCGCGTCTCCAGCGTGTTGATGCCCGCGCCGAACGGTGTCGGCCAGCCGCGCAGCGCGTGCACGATCGCGCGCAGCGAGGTCAGCACCGAGCCCGCGGCCTGCCAGCCATAGGCCGTGACGATGCAGCCCACTGCCCGGCCGTCCAGGTATGGGCGGTCGTCGGCCCGCAGTTCTTCGAGCGTGTCGAGCGCGTTCTTCACGAGCCCCGATACGCCGCCGTGATAGCCGGGCGTCGCGATGATGACGGCGTCGGCGGCGCGCACGGCTTCGATCAGTTCGAGCTGCGCGTCGGTGCGAACGGGGTCTTCGGGTGCGTAATGCGGCAGCGTGTGCAGGAACGTGCCGCCGAATAATTGCGTGCGCGCGCCGGCGTCTTCGGCGCCGCGCAGCGCGAAAGCGAGCGCGCGCTCGGTCGACGAGGCGGCGCGCGTCGTGCCGCCGATGCCCACCACGAGCGGGCGGCGATGCGAATCGGAAATGCTCAAGCGGAACTCCCTGAATTGCGATGAGACCTGGCTCGTGCGGGATCGGGCTACGCAGCCACGAAGCCTGGCAGGCTGGAAAGGGTCATCTTAGAGAGCGCGCCGCACGGCGCGAAACGACTTTTTGTTCTATCCATATGCCGGCGGCGCTACGTTGCGCTGCGCCATGCGGCCCGCAATGCATATGCGAAACCATTGGTTGGACACGAGGCGGGCCGTGGCTAAGATGAAGCCGTCTCCTCCATGACATCTCCTTGACATGGGATTCGGCCCCGCACTTCTCCGGTGACGGGGCTGTTTTTTTCTGGAGACGGGAATGGGCGGCGTTTCGAGGTCTTCGAGGCCGTGATCGCGGCAGCAGCTGCGTGCCGCGTTGTGTGACGTGTGCTTTGCGCCGCTGACTGCGGCTACGCGCTAGCTCAAACCGTGAGGACGTTGCCGTCGGGGCCGATTTGCGGCGGAATTTCCGGCAGGGTTCCCTTGCCCGGCGCGGTACGCACGGGGGCGCCCGGCGTGACCGGCAGCGTGGGCGCGGGCGCGCGCACGGCCGGTTCGGCGACCTTGCGGGTGGTGAGCTTGTCGGCGGAGGCCAGTTTGTGCTTCGTGCCGTGATGCGCCTTCTTGCCGGCATTGCCCGCATGCGCCGAGGGCGTGCGCGCTTCCGGCGGATTCCAGATCTCGATGTAGTGTTCCCCGGCGATCGCGGTGGACGCGAGGACGCCCAGCAAGGTCCCCGTGATGAAGAATCGCACGTCGTGTTCTCCGTTTCGATGTACAGGCCGGGGCCGCGCCATGCGCCGGGACGCGATGGGGCGGCGTAACCCGGTACGGCGCCCGGGCGGCACGAACGGCCGGCTGCACGCACTGTACATTCATACAGGCGCTTATGCAAACGTTTCACGACGTGCGGCGGGCCATGTGTTGCATGGGCGCGCCGCGGCTCTGCGGGGCTTGCGCCGACGCTCAATCTGGCGTGTGCGGGCGGTTCAGGCGTCGAGCGTCGCCCGGTTTTGCGCGATCGCGCCGTTCGCGGCCGGGCCGTGTGCGCCGAGCCAGCGCCCGTAGCTGCGCGGCGAGAACGCGAGCGTGAGCACGATCATCGCGCTGATCGATACGGCGAGCATGATCCACGCGCCCGTGAAGCCGCCCGTGAGGTCGCGCACGCGGCCGGCCACGACGGGGGCGAGCGCGGCGATCACGAAGCCCAGACCCTGGACGAAGGCGACGAGGCGCGCGGCCAGGCGATGGTCCGCGCAATGGTCGAGCGCGGTGACGAGCGTGACCGAGAACGTGCCGCCGAGCCCTGCGCCGGCCGCCGCGACCCACAGCAGCGGCGCGGCGTCGGGCCATGCGGCTAGGCCGATCACGCCGACGAGCTGGCCGCACAGGCCCAGAACGAGCCACGGACGCCGGTCCGTGAACGCCGCCGCGGCGAGCGGCAGGAGCAGCGCGCTGGCGGCCTGGAACACGGTCATCGCGGCGAGCAGCGAGCCGCTCGCTTCGACGCTCGCGCCGTGCTGCTGATAGTAGGCGGGCAGCCACGCGACGAGACTCGTATAGCCGCCGTTGACGAGGCCGAAATGCAAACCGAGCGTCCACGCCCGGCGCTTGCGCCAGACCGGCACCGCTACCGCGTCGGCATGCGCCTGCGAGGGCGCGCTGGCGGCGTGCTGCGCGCGCCGGCCTGCGCCGAACCCGCCGTTCAACACGCCCCAGATCGCGAGCGCGGCCAGCGCCGGCAATGCCCAGACGGCCAGCCCCGCATGCCACGACCCGCTGAGCCGCGCGACGAGCGGGCTCAGGCTCGCGCCGAGCCCGCCGCCGCCCATGATCGACGCCGAGAACAGCCCCATTGCGAGCGGCACCCGCGCGGCGAAGCGTTGCTTCATGACGGCGGGCAGCAGCGCCTGGATGGCCGCGACCCCCGCGCCGGCCGCGGCGGCCGTGAGCATGAGCGCGCCGCCGCTGGCGGCGAACGCGCGGGCCGCGCATGCCGCGGCAATCGCCACGAGCCCGAGCGCGACGCCGCGCGTTTCGCCGAGCCGGCGCGCGAGCAAGCCGGTGCCGAACGCGCCGAGCCCCATCGCGACGACGGGCAGGCTCGTGAGCAGCGAAGCGCCGTAGAAGCTCAGGCCGGTGTCGTTGCGAATGGTCGTCATGAGCGGGCTGATCGAGGTGAGCAGCGGCCGCAGATTCAGGCCGATCGCGACGATCGCGGCGTACCACGCAAGCGCGCTGGCCGACCCGCCGGACGGCGTCTGGGAATGATTGGAGCGGTTTTGAGGGTTCAATGCGGTCAACCTTTTTACTGCTGTTTGGTTGACCATTATACAAAATAATTGTCAACAATCTGGCGGCGCCCGCTATGCCCGGCATCGGCGATCGAGTATGGGCGCGCGTCTATATCGCCTCGCCATGCCGCTCGCTACAATGCGACCTGACCCAGCGACCCGACCCAGCTAGCGCGCCTGCCCATGGCCCAATCCTCCCGCCTCGCTCCGCCCCGCGATACAGACGAACCGTCCGATGTCGAAGCGCATGTCTATGCGTCGATTTCTTCCGCGCTGCTCGAAGGCAAGCTCGCGCCGGGCCAGCAACTGGTTGAGCGCGAACTCGCGGCGGCGTTCGGCTGCACGCGCGGCGCGTTGCGCAAGGTGCTGGCGCGCCTCGGCTACGAGGGCAAGCTCGTGCTCGAACCCAATCGCGGCGCGTTCGTGCCGTCGCCCTCGGAGGACGACATCCGCGCCGTGTACCGCGCGCGCCAGGTGGCCGAGGCGGGGGTGATGGTGAGCCTGTGCGGCACGCTCGACGCCGCGATGCGGCGCAAGCTCGCGGCCCACGTGCGCAGCGAGAAGAAGGCGTTGCGCGAGGCGCGCGTGGACGAAGCGGTGCGCCTCGCGGGGCAGTTCCACTTGCTGCTGACCGAGCAGGCGGGCGGTGCCGCGCTCGTCGAAGCGCTGGCGCAACTGGTCGCGAAAACGGAGCTTTACAAGGCCTTGTTCGATCCGTCGAAGGCGTCGATGTGCGCGCCCGACGAGCACGCGCAGATCATCGAGGCGCTCGAGGCGGGGGACCTCGCGGCGGCGCTCGCCACGATGCGTGCGCACCTGGGCGAACTGGAGGAACGGGTGGTGCAGCAGGCGCGTGCGCGCGCCGGGCGCGATCTCAAGACGGTGTTTGCGGATCTCGCGAACGGCTGAACGCGCAAGGCGCGCGTCAGCCCTGATCTACGCGCCGGCGCAACTCCTTCGAAGCGGCGAGCGGGATGCGCGCATCGTCCCACGTGGCGAGCCATTCGATCTCTTTCGCGGCGAATACCTGGCCATGATTGCGCAGCGCGTACTGCAATGAGTCGATGACGTGATTGCGGATGATTTCGGGCGTATGCGGGTCGTCGAGGACGATGCGCAAGGCTTCGAGCGTGGCCATGGTGCGGCTCCGGCGAATGTGGCGACCGCAACGTTATCGCACGACAAAAAAGCGCTTGCCGCGCGAGAAAAAATACCACGCGAAGCGCGCTTCAGTGTCGCGTGCGCTTGAAGATCTCGTACTCCTCGGCGAAGGCTCTCGCAACGGCGGGCCGCTCGCGCACGCGCTGCGCGTAGGTCGCGACGGCCTCCCATTGCGACACATCGATGCCCACGTACGGCGCCCAGTTCAGCACGGTCACGAGATAGGCGTCCGCCACGCTGAATTCGTCGAGCAGGAAGGTGCGCGATTCGAGATGATGCGCGAGCAAGTCGAAGCGGCGCGGGATCTCGCCGCGCGCATAGGCCTTGACGGCCTCGTCCACGTCCTTGCCGAGCAGCGGCACGAACACGGCCTTGTGCAGTTCGGTGCCGATGAAGCCTAGCCATTGTTGCAGACGCGCGCGCTCGCGCGTGCCCGCTGGCGGCGCGAGCCGCGCCTCGGGAAAACGGTCGGCCACCCACGGCAGCACCGCCGAGTTTTCGGTGAGTGTCCAGCCATCGTCCTCGCGCAGCACCGGCACCTGGCCGAGTGCGTTGACCTCGAAGAAGTCGCCGCCTTCGGCGAGCTGCTTCGTGAGCGTGTCGACCTGGATGTAGCGGGCCTGCGCGCCTGCCTCGTAGAGCGCGATGCGCGTGGCGAGCGAGCACGCCAGCGGGGCGAAATACAGATCCATCGTCATCCTCCTTTGCGGGCTATCGGGCTTTTCGAATTTTGTACTATAGTGAACAAAAATCGCCGATCCAATATTTCTATGCAATCCAGTACAAAAAAGGATAGCCGCCCGCGTGGGCGTCCGCGCGCCTACGATCCGCACGAGGCGCTCGCCCGCGCGCGCGATACGTTCTGGCGCAATGGGTATGCAGGCACATCGCTCGACGACCTGAGCGAGGCGACCGGCATGAACCGGCCGAGCCTCTATGGCGCGTTCGGCGACAAGCACGCGCTCTATCTGCAAACCATGGAGCGTTACGTGGAAGCCGGGCGTATGGCGATGGAGTCCGCGCTGGACAGCGCAGTGCCGCTGCGCGAGGCGCTGATGCGCGTATTCGACGGCGCGCTCGGCTGGTATTTGCCGGCGCACGACGCGGCGCGAGGCTGCTTGCTGATCGGCACGGCGGCGGTGGAAGCGGTCAACGACGAGGCGGTACGCGAGCGTCTTGCCGCGGGATTGCGCACCTTCGACAAGGCGTTCGAGCGGCGCCTGCGCGCGGCGCTCGCGCAAGGCGAACTGCCGCCCGATGCCAGCGCGCCGATGCTCGCGCGCCTCGCCTCCGCGCTCTTGCACAGCATGGCGCTGCGCGCGCGGGCCGGCGATTCGCGGGCCTCGCTGCGCGCGATGGCGGTGGCGGGCGTCGCGCTGATCTGCGGCGAAGCGCCGGCTGCGGCCGATGCGCGTCCGGCGCGGCGGCGCGCGAAGTGATATCACGCTGAATGTTGCTGCCGGCGCCCGCTACGCGGGCCCTCACGTCGCTTTCCCTTGTTACACTGGCGCAGTCGCGCAGGGACGGCTTGCGCACTCGAAGAGGGGAACACGATGGTGCGCTACAGGCACTACAAGGGTGGCATTTACGAACTGGTTTGCGAGGCGACGCTCGAATCGGATCCTTCCGTCACGATGATCGTGTATCGCGCGGCGAACGGTACGATCTGGACGCGGCCCTCCAATGTGTTCTTCGAACTCGTCGAGTATGAAGGCGGACTCGTGCCGCGCTTCGCGCCCGTCAACTGATTCTTTTCACACTCGTCTCTTCCACGCTTTAGAGGTTTCGCCGAATGCGTTTACTGATTGCGCTGATCCTGCCCTGGCTCCTGTTCTTCACCATTGGGCGTCCGATTGCGGGCATCGTCTGCCTGATCCTGCAGATCACGCTGATCGGCTGGATTCCGGCCGCGATCTGGGCCGTGTATTCGCTCAGCCAGTTCAAGACCGACCGGAAAATAGAGGACGCGCTCGGCCGCCGCGGCTAAATCCTGGAGCGGGCGTCTACGCGCCGTGCAGAGGCGCGTTGCGCGTTACAACGGTAACCCGTGCTCACAATTCAATAAGAACTTAACGCTGATTCTTCTTTCTTACAAATAGAAAGGAGAGTCAGCTATGTTCAAGTTCGTTCTCACGGTGGGCGCTTTCGCGCTCCTTGCCGGGTGTGCGGTGGCCCCGGGCTACGACTATGGTTACGGCGGCTATGGCCAGCCGTACTCCACCGGTTACTACAGCGGCTACGCGCCGGGCTATGCGCCGACCTATGGCAGTGTGAACATCGGCGTCTGGGGCGGTGGCGGCGGTCGCGATTATCACGGCGGCGACTGGCACGGCGGCGGCGGTGGCTCGCACGGTGGCGGTCCGGGTGGTCACGGTGGGGGCCACGGCGGACCTTGGGGGCCGCCGGGCGGCGGTCATGGAGGCGGCCATGGTGGCGGAGGCCACGGCGGTGGCGGTCACGGTGGCGGCGGACCGGGCGGCCGTTGATCCGCGCCGAGCCGAAAATCCGTTGCAAAACGAATCAGGCCCGCCTCTCTCACGAGGGCGGGCCTGATGCTTTGCACGAGAACCCGGCGTCACAGCCGGGGTTGTCGCGAAACTTACTGGCTCGACTGCGACGTTCCGTTCGTCGACGGGCCGTAAGCCGTCGCGCGCTGCGCTGCGACCTTGGCTTCGGCAGCCTGAATGTTTTCCGGGTAGTGCATCCAGTCGCTCGGATCGTAGCCGGCGGCGCGCAGTTGCGCGAGATCGGCGCGGACCTCGGCGCGGGTCACGGGTTGTTGCTGGGGTTGTGCCTGCGCGAACGCGGCGGCGGGCACGGCAACGATGGCGGCGAGCACTGCTGCCTTCAGAAACGAATTCATGACTAACCTCCGATATTTTTTGTGGGGAGCCATCGCATCGGCGTGGTCCATGCCGACAATGTATGTGGTCGGAGGGTCAGGGTAAATACCTGGAAAACGAATTCAGTGTTTTTCTGACGACAACAATCGGCGTCGAAATCTTCTGAAGTATTGCGCCGCGCGCTTGCAATAAGGCGGGAAGGCCGCAGATCGTCTGGCCCTGAAATCTCGCCGGATTATTGCGAAATCCGTAATTCCAATTCGCCTGAATCGGTCTGTATCCGGCCGGGGCGCTTGCCTAGAATCCACTCACAGCCAGCCGATGCGGCGAATCGCAGCGAGCCGGCCGAGCACGACAGGGTATGCACCGTCGTTGCGCATCGACGCTAAATAATTCCGGAGGTTGTCATCATGAAGTCGCTTCTCAAGGCTGTTGCCCTTACCGTTGCTCTGGCTGCTCCGCTGGCCGCTTTCGCCCAGGCCGATCAAGGTCTGACCCGCGAGCAGGTGCGCCAGCAACTCGTCGAATTCCAGCAAACGAGCCGCAACCAGGCTGCAGTCGCTCCCCAGACGGCCGCGCCGGTCGCCCAGACCGATGGTTCGTTCGGCGGCGTGAGCAACTCGACGTCGGTTGCGGGCGCTCGCTATGTGTCGGAAGCGGCACGCACCGGTCCGCAATCGGTGTACTTCGGCGGGCAGTAGGCCTGTCGGCAGTCAGCAGATAAAAACGGCCCGCGATTTCGATTCGCGGGCCGTTTCGCATTTGGGCGCAGCGCAGCGTTTTGGTGCCGCTACATGGCTTCCGCCTCGGGCACGTCGAGCACGAGATCCGTGCGCGCGACGGCCACGCAGGTCAGCACATAGCCCTCGGCTTTTTCCTCGCGGCTCAATCCGGGCCACTCGATCGTGAAGCTCACTTCGCCGCTCACCACGCGGCACAGGCAGGCGCGGCAGGTGCCGTTGCGGCACATGCGCGGCAGACGGATGCCCTCGAACGCCGCCGCTTCGAGCAAGGTCAGCTCGGGCGGCGCTTCGAAGCTGCGCCCGAGCGGCTCCACGCGCACGACGGGTACGCGCGGCGAGCCGTCGCCGTCCTGCACGCTTTCGTGGTTCTTGTCGCTCATGAAAGCGACACCCCGAGCAGACGCCCCGCGCCCGCCGTGAACGCCGCCGCGGCAAGCCCGATCACGATCTGCCGGAACGCCGAGAACGTTGCGCTGCGCCCGTTGAAGAGCGAGGTGAACACGCCGACCAGGGCGAGCCCGCATGCGCTCAGCGCCACCGACTGCGCGATGGCCGTGACGCCGTGCGCCCACAGGAACGGGGCGGTCGGAAACGCCGCGCCGAGCGAGAAGAGGCAAAACGAGACAGCGGCGGCCGACCACGGATTGCCGCCCAGCTCCTTCGGGTCGATGCCGAGCTCCTCGCGCGCCAGCGTATTGAGCGCCTCGTCCTTGTTGCGCATGATCTGGGCGGCCACGCGGCGCGCTTCTTCGGGATCGATGCCCTTAGCCTGATAGATGAGCGCGAGCTCGTGACGCTCGGCGTCCGGCGTGTGTTCGAGTTCGTCGGCTTCCTTCGCCAGCTGCGTGCGCGCAAGCTCGCGCGCGTTGGTCACCGAGAGCCATTCGCCGAGCGCCATGGAGCAGGCGCCCGCCACGAGACCCGCAAGCCCCGTGAGCAAGATCGTGCGATTGACGCTGCCCGCGCCCGCTACGCCCATGATCAGGCAGAAATTCGAGACGAGCCCGTCGTTCGCCCCCAGCACCGCGGCGCGCAGGTCGTTGCCCGACGTCGCGCCCTTGTGCCACGATTCGGCCGCGCCGATCGCTTCGCCGTGGCCGTGTTCGGGCTCGCGCTTCTTCGCGGCGATCGCCTGCACGATGGCGGCGTGCTGCTGTTCCTGGGCGGAAAGCTTCTCGGCGCCGGGTTCGCGCGCGTAGCGGTCGCGGTCGGCGTATTCGGCGGCGGCGACGGTGGGCAGCACGAGCGAAGGGCCGAACGTGCGCGTGAGCGTTTGCAGCAGGCGGGTTTTTGCGCTGCGCCGATGCGGCCGGGGCGTGACGCCGTTGGCCGCGAGCTTCTCGCGCCAGACGCTCGCGTGCTCGCGCTCGGAGGCCGCCAGTTCGGCGAAGATGCGGCGGCGCTCGTCGTCTTTCTCGACCGCGGATAGCGTGTCGTAGACGGCGGCGCTGTCGAGTTCGTCGGCGAGATTGCGCCGGAAGCGGTTGATTTCCTGAGCGGAGGCCATGGGGCGCTGTGCGGGAAGCGATCCGCCAAGCTTACCCTGGCGCCGCCGCGGCCAGAAGCCGCTTCGACGCCCGCCTTGGCCGGTGCGCTCAGCGGCGCTGACGCAGATGCCGGTAGACCGTGTTGCGCGCGAGCCCGAGTTCGCGAGCCGCCGCCGAAACATTGCCGCTGTGGCGCGCGAGGGTCTCTTCGATGAGCCGCGACTGCCAGACGGACAGGCGCGCGGGCTCGCGTTCCGTGTCGCCCGCCTGGTCTTCAGCCGTGGCATCGGCGCACGGCTGCGCGCAGTCGCTCGCGGGGTCGCAATCGTGCATGAGGTCTTCGGGCAGATGCGCCATGTCGATGGCGTCTTCGCCTTCGGCCATGATCGCCGCCGTGCGCAGCGCGCTCGCGAGCTGACGCAGATTGCCCGGCCAGCGGCAGCGCGCAAAGCACGCCCGAACGGCCGGCGTCAGACGCGCGGGCGCGCCAGGCATTTCACGCCGCACGATCTCGAGCATGCGGGCGACGAGCGCGTCGAGGTCGGTGCGCTCGGCCAGCGCCGGCAGCGTCACGACGAGGCCGTTGATGCGGTAGTAGAGATCCTCGCGGAACGTGCCTTCGGCGATCATCGCGCGCAGGTCGCGGTGCGTCGCGCAGACGATGCGCAAATCCACCGGCACCGCGCGCGTACCGCCGAGCGGCACGACGGCGCGCTCCTGCAGCACGCGCATGAGCCGCACCTGTTGCGCGAGCGGCATGTCGCCGATCTCGTCGAGAAAGAGCGTGCCGCCATGCGCCTGCGCGATCTTGCCGGCGCTGCCGCGGCGCTTCGCGCCCGTGAACGCGCCGTCCTCGTAGCCGAACAGCTCGGCTTCGATCAGCGTGTCGGGCAGCGCTGCGCAATTGAGCGCGACGAACGGCCCGTCGCGGCGCGGCGAATCGCGATGCAGCGCCCGTGCGAGCCATTCCTTGCCGGTGCCGGTGCGGCCGAGCACGAGCACGGGAATGTCGCGGCCGCGCACGCGCGCCACGCGCTGCAGGGCGGCGGCGAGCCGTTCGTCGCCGGTATCGAGTTCGGCGAGCGTGGGCTGCGGCGCGGTGTCGGCGGCGTGGGGCGCTCTCGCCTGGGCGGGCGCGGGCGTGTAGGGCGAGCGGGAGGCTTCAGGTACGGCGCTGCGCGCGAACGTTCCGACGCCCGACGTCGCCGCGCCGGGCGTGGCGCGCGCGATCACGCGCACGCCGCTTGGCAGGGCGAGCGTGAGCGGCTCGCCGCTCGCGCGCATGAGCTGCTGCATGAACGCCGCGAACGGCTGGCCGAAGAGCGCCGCGAACTCGCGCTGCTGCAGCTCGGCGAGCGGCGCGCCGAACTGGAACAGGGCGCTGCGGTTTGCGCAGAGCAGCGTGCCATCTGCCGAGAATGCGGCCAATCCTTCGTAGAGCGTACCAATGAATTCCGCGCGCGCGTGAAACTGGAGCCGGATGGCATCGGCGAATTCGGTGTTGAACAGATGGTTCTCGATCATCTGGGCAGACATGCGCACGAGCGCGAGCGTGTGCTTGTGAAAACCGCGCGACTCGCCGCTCACGTCGAGCGCGCCGAGCGTGCGCCCGTACGGATCCGCGATCGGCGCGCAAGAGCAGGTGAGGATGTGATTGGCGCGCAAAAAGTGCTCGCCCGCATGCACCGTGGTCGGCTGGCCTTCCACGAGCGCCGTGCCGATGGCGTTCGTGCCGCGATGCTGCTCGGCCCACGAAACGCCCGGGCGCAGCGCGACGCGCTGCGCTTTCTCGACGAAGTCGCTGTCGGCGCAGCTATGGAGGATCACGCCATTGCGATCGGTGAGCAGCACCATGCTCTGCGTATCGACGATCTGCGCGTGCAAGGCGTCCATGACGGGACGCGCCTGGTGATAGAGCGTGCGGTTCGTGTCGATCAGCTCGCGCAAGTCGGCGGCGGCGAGCGCGTCGAAGTCGGGCGCTTCGGTGGCGCGCAGTCCGAGTGCGCGCGAGCGCGCGTGAGCCTGCGCGATGGCGTCCGCGCGGGCCGCGTCGTGCGGCGTGACGGGGCGTCGGGTCACTCGTGTCTCCAGTCGTTTTGGGCGCTACGCTGCGGCGCAACAAGGCTATGCGAGCGGCGCCTCTGGGGCAGTTCATGGTACAGGATCCGTGGCGGCTGCCAATTCGGGTTGAAGCCGGGTTGCAGCCAATTGCAGCCGCGTCGCTCCGCCTCAACTGCGCCTTGAGTTTACGGGCGCGGGTGCCATGATGAAGGTGAGGGCGCGTTTGCGTCGCGCCCCCGCTGAGTAGCGGAGTTCGTCATGGTGCACGGCGAATTGAGGATCGTGGTGGCGGTGCTCGCCACGTTCGTTGCGCTCTTTGGCCTCGGGTATGCGATTGACGGATTGATCTTCGACGAGAACAACGTCGTGCTCTCCGGAATGGTGACCGTGGCCCTTGGGATCGTCGCGTTCGTGGTGATGCTCACCCTGCACCCGAAAGACCTCGAAGATCTCGATCAGCACCGGCATCGCGAATCCTGACGCGCCCGGGCGGCGCGCATGGTGCGATGCGGCAACCGGCGCGGCGCGTTGGCGCAGGGCCGGGGAGGAGAGTGTTTGTGCGCGCAACGGCGCACGCGCTTGCTGCACCCGCGAAAAAGGGCTCGGACGAGTACGCCGCTGGCTATTTCAGGCGTATGACAATGTCGACCTTGCGGGCGGCAGGAAGTCGTCTACAGTGAATCAAATCAACCTGCGCGAACGTGTGGTTCGCCAGGGTTGGTGTTGATCCGCGCGAACCGGATCGGGGTATTCCCAGGCACCAGGCTGGGGCAGCCCGACGACGGATGAACGCGGCCTTTTCACCCTCCACCAAAGGCGACCCCCATGCAGATCATGTTTCCGAATGAGGTGCCCGAGTACTCGGGCCCAGACCTGACCTTGGCGTTTCCGGCGATGATCGATGGCGAGCGGGTGGAGTGTCTGATCACGGCGGCGGCGCTGGAAGATCACTTCGGGGCGGCTTCGCCGCGCGCCGAAGACATGCTCAGCGCGTTCGACCATCATCGCGACCGCATCGAGGCCTGCGCGCGCCGCTTGCTCTCCGAAACACGTGCGCAGTGCCTCGTGCTGCGCAGCGGCTACGTGCGTTTCGTGCAGGCCCACGCCAACGCGTAGTCAACAAAAAAGCGCCCGCAGGACGCGGGCGCTTTCCGTTCAGCTGAGTTTGCTTGCCGCGCCCGTTGGGGCGCGGCGTTCGTTTACGCGTGCGCCGCCTTGCCGCTAGATCATGCGGCGCAGCGTGTTGTCGCGGAATACGACGTGATGCGCGATCGCCGCGAGCGCGTGCAGCCCGATCACCCAATAGAACAGATTGCCGATCAGCACGTGTGCGTCCTTGAGGAACGTGCGCGCAGCCGGGTCCGGGCCGATGAGCGTGATCTGCAGGTTGAACCCCGCGAGCGTGACCGGATGGCCGCCGGCGTTGATCATCAGAATGCCGAGGAGCGGCTGCACGAAGATGAAAAGGTAGAGCGCGAGATGCACGAGGCGCGATAGAAACGACAGCAGCGCATTCGAGTCGATCTCCGCGGGCGCGCCGCGCCAAAGACGCCACGCGAGGCGCAGCACGGCGAGCGCGAGCACGAGCGAGCCCGCCCAGAAGTGCACGTTGCTCCAGAACACGCGGCTGTCCGTGCCCTTGGGGCCGCGCACCTCGATCGCCAGCCAGGCGAGCGCGACGAGCAGGAAGATGACCCAGTGAAAGAAGATGGCGGGCTTCGTGTAGCGTTCGGTTGCGGCGGGGTAAGTTGCCACGTGGCGGCTCCTGTGTGCGGGGAATCTGACGATAGTTCCCTATGATAAGGAGGACGCGCCGGGCGGGGCGGTTGTGCGGCTGGGAAGTTTGATGCGGAGGGGGGCGGCGGCGAATCAAAACAAAAAGGGTGGCGCGAAGCCACCCTTTTGCTTTTATGCGTTGCCGAGATAGAAGAACCGGAACAGGAACACGGCGGCGATGATCCACACGATCAGTTTCACGTCGCGCACGCGGCCCGTGAGGAGCTTCAGGCCCGCATACGAGATGAAGCCGAACGCCACGCCGTTGGCGATCGAGTAGGTGAACGGCATGGCGAGCGCCGTGAGGGCGGCGGGCACGACTTCGGTGGCGTCGTCCCAGGGCAGATCGGCAAGTTCGCGCAGCATCAGGCACGAGACGTAGAGCAGCGCCGGCGCCGTGGCGTAGCCCGGCACGACGCCCGCGAGCGGCGCGACGAACAGGCACGCGAGGAACAGCACGGCTACGGTGAGCGCGGTCATGCCGGTGCGGCCGCCTGCCTGCACGCCCGATGCGCTTTCGATATACGCCGTGGTCGACGAGGTGCCGAGAATCGAGCCCGCGAGAATCGCCGTGCTGTCCGCGAGCAGCGCGCGGTTCAGGCGGTGCATCTTGCCGTGCACGAGCAGGCCGGCGCGGTTGGCCACGCCCATCAGCGTGCCGGTCGCATCGAACAGCTCGACGAGGAAGAACACGAGCACCACGTTGAGCACGCCCGTGGAGAGCGCCGCCTTGATGTCGAGCTGCGCGAACGTCGGCATGATCGACGGCGGCGGCGAGAAGATGCCGTGGAACTGGTTGCCGCCGAAGAAGAACGAGAGAATCGTGACGCCCACGATGCCGATCAGGATCGCACCGCGCACCTTCAGCACGTCGAGCGTGACGATCGCGAAGAAACCGATGATCGCGAGGATCGTGTGCGGATCGTGCAGGTTGCCGAGCTCGACGAGCGTGGCCGGGCTGCCGACCACCACGCCCGAGGTCTTGAGCGAGATGATGGCAAGGAAGAGACCGATACCCGCCGTGATCGACACGCGGATCGAATGCGGAATGCCATTGACGATGGCTTCGCGCACGCGCAGCAGCGTGACGATGAAGAACAGGCACCCGGAGATGAACACCGCGCCGAGCGCGGCCTGCCACGTGAAGCCCATGCCCTTCACGACCGTATAGGCGAAATAGGCGTTCAGGCCCATGCCGGGCGCGAGCGCGATGGGGTAGTTCGCGTAGAGGCCCATGACGAGCGAGGCGAGCGCCGCGACGAGGCAGGTGGCGACGAATACGCTTTCCTTCGGCATGCCGGCGTCGCCGAGAATGGCCGGATTCACGAAGATGATGTAAGCCATCGTGAGGAAAGTCGTGATACCGGCGAGCAGTTCGGTGCGCAGGTTGGTGCCTGCTTCTTCGAAACCGAAATAGCGTTTGATGGCGTCCATGAAGATCGGGCCCTTGAGAGTCGAGCGGGTTGTTCGCTGCTTGTTGGTGTGGTGTCTTGCGTATAGCCGGCGCGACAGGTCCTTGACGTACCCATGCACGCGCGCGCCGCAGCGCGCGGCTACGGGCGCGATTGTAAACAATTGTCCGTCGAGCGCAGAAAAGCCGTCGTGAGCGTGGAACGGGTACAACAGCGCGCGTTGCGGTAGCAAGCGGGAGAGGGCGCGGCGAGTTGCGCCTGTGGCGGGGGAGAGACGGGCACGACCGCTCGCGGGCGCCGGGCGTTGCTTCGCGCGGTGCCGGGTTACTGCGGCCGTCCTGCAATAAAGCGATTACTGCTGCATTTGACCGGCGGGAGCGCCATAGCCGGCGCGCGCCGCACGCCGTTGCGCGACGATCGCGCCTGCGCGTTGCGCGTTTTCGGGGTAGTCGATCCAGTCGAGCGGATCGTAGCCCGCCTGCCGCCATTCGATCAGATCCGCCCGGACCTGGGCTCGAGTCAGCGGTTGTGAGGGATCGTACGGTTGGGCCACCGCCGCAGCCGACGCGAAGCAGCACGCTGCTGCGAGGGCGCCGAGCGTTACACGCGAAAGTGAGTTCATGGCAAGGCCTTTCATATTAGGGATATCCCTTAAAAGTATAGGCGCTATCTCATTAACTCAAAGGGGATCGAGGGCTTCCCGGGCTACCCGCGAGGCTTCGAAGAGTCGTTGCGGGCGTTTGCCGTGCGGTAGTCGGTCGGGCGCTGTCCGGTCCATTTGCGGAACGCCCGATGAAACGCGCTCGGTTCCGCGAACCCGACCGCGGCGGCGACGTCGGCGACCGAGCGGCCCGGCTCCTGCAGCGCCGCAATCGCCAGGTCGCGGCGCAGTTCGTCCTTGATCGACTGGCAGCTGTGGCCCTCCTGGCTCAGCCGTCGGCGCAGCGTGGCGGGCGCCACGTTCAGCCGTTGTGCGATGGCGTCGGCATCGGGCCACGCATTGACGGGCAGGGCGCGCAGCGCGCGTCGCACGCGCGCGGCGAACGAGCCCGGATTGCGGTACTTCACGACGAAGTTGCCGGGCGCGTTGCGCAGAAACGCCCGCGCCGAGTTGGCGGTCTGGATCACGGGCAGTTCGAGAAAGCCCGGCGCGAATTCGAACCAGGTAGCCGGCCGATCGAACGCCATGTCGTCGCAGAGCATGAGCTGGTATTCGTGCGCGGCGGCGGGCTGCGGGCAGCGAAAGCGCGCCGCGAGCAGCGGAATGCGCCGCCCCACGAGCCAGCACACGAGCCCGTAGACCAAGATGAACCAGGTGGCGTACGCGAACATGGTGGGCGTGGGTTTGTCCGCGCGATGCGAGAGCGTGACGCGCACGCGCGTGGCGTCGACGTCGATCTCGCCCGACAGGTCGTCGAGCACGAGGCGCATGAAGTGCACCGCGCGCTGCAGCGCCTGGCGGCCCGTGCTGGCGCCGAGCGCCGAGTGCGTCATGGCGATGAAGCTGCCGCTTTTCATCGCGTGCGAATCCTGGCCGAAGAATTCGTCGTCGAGCGCGCGCGCGATGCCCGACCACAACTGGCCGTATTGCGCCGCACTCACGCGCGCCCCGGGCTCGCGCAGCACGGCCGGCGCGATGCCGGCGGCATCGGTGAGCGGCGCGGTTTCGAGGCCGCCCGCGCGCGCCAGCGCCAGCGTCTCGTTCACGAGGCTCATCGAGATCGTGCCTTTTTCGCTCAGTGTCTGGGTTCTCGCCGGTTGCATGGATCCTTTTCCCGTGGGGGCTGTCACGACCAATATGGTAAATCCGATCAGTGACTTTGAGCGTGGCGGGCATCGAATACGGCCGCTCGCGTGCCTACACTTTTCGCAAGTCTTGCAGCCGGGGCCGCATCGCGCCACAGTGGAAGGCAAGGGCAAGAGACACAGGAAGGGGACAAACATGGACGAGTTCTATACCGACGACCAGCGCATGATCCGCGACGCCGCGCGCGACTTTGCGAGCGGGCAACTGGCGCCGAACGCGGCGCAATGGGACCGCGACGGCAGGCTGCCCGACGAGGTCGTCAAGCAACTGGGCGAACTGGGTTTTCTCGGCATGATCGTGCCGCAGGAGCAGGGCGGCTCGTACACCGATTACGTGGCCTACGCGCTCGCCATGGAGGAGATCGCGGCCGGCTGCGCCTCGTGCGCGACGCTCGTGAGCGTGCACAACTCGGTGGGCTGCGGGCCGATTCTGCAGTTCGGCACCGATGCGCAAAAGGACCGCTGGCTCGGCAAGCTCGCGAGCGGCGAGTTGATCGGCGCGTTTTGCCTGACCGAACCGCAGGCAGGCTCCGAGGCGAGCAACCTGCGCACGCGCGCCGAGCTGCGCGACGGCAAGTGGGTGCTCAACGGCAACAAGCAGTTCGTGACCAACGGCTCGCGCGCGAACATTGCCATCGTGTTTGCCGTGACCGATCCCGACGCCGGCAAGCGCGGCATTTCCGCGTTCATCGTGCCGACCGAAACGCCGGGCTTCAACGTCGGGCCGCTCGAGAAAAAGATGGGCATCCGCGCTTCGGACACCTGCCCGATCTCGCTGGTGGACTGCGCGATTCCCGAAGGCAATCTGCTCGGCCAGCGCGGCGAGGGCCTGAAGATCGCTTTGGCGAATCTCGAAGGCGGGCGCATCGGCATCGCCGCGCAGGCTTTGGGCATCGCGCGCGCGGCCTTCGATGTGGCACGTGCCTATGCGCACGAACGCGTGCAGTTCGGCGAGCCCATCATCAAGCATCAGAGCGTGGCCAACCTGCTCGCGGACATGCATACGCGCATCAACGCCGCGCGTCATCTCGTGCATCACGCGGCGCGGCTGCGCACGCTAGGCAAGCCGTGTCTTTCCGAGGCTTCGCAGGCCAAGCTCTATGCTTCCGAAATGGCCGAGGAAGTGTGCTCCCACGCGATTCAGATTCATGGCGGCTACGGCTTCCTGAACGATTATCCGGTGGAGCGCCACTACCGCGACGCACGCATCACGCAGATTTACGAAGGCACGAGCGAAGTGCAGAGGATGGTGATCGCACGGCAGCTTTGAAATGAAGTGAGGAAGACGAAGCAATAATAAGCGAGCGCGTATGCGCCATAGCTATGCATGGGACCGGAGTCAGTGCTTTGCGCTAACTCCGGCTCGACAGGAGACGACGATGACCGGGTTCACCCCTTCCGCGCAGGCCTTCATCGACGCACGCGAGCTGCTGCTGCGTCACCGTACCGACTACGCGCGCGCGTACGAAGCATTCGCGTGGCCGAAGCTCGACACGTTCAACTGGGCGCTCGACTACTTCGACGTGATGGCGCGCGGCAACGACACCCCGGCGCTCTGGATCGTCGACGACCTCGCGGACGGCGGCACGCGCTATTCGTTCGCGCAGATGTCGGAGCGCTCGTCGCGCATGGCGAATTTTCTGCGCGAGCAGGGTGTGGCGCGTGGCGACCGCTTGCTGTTGATGCTGCCCAATCGCGTCGAACTCTGGGACGTGATGCTGGCGGCGATGAAGCTGGGCGCCATCGTGCTGCCCGCCACGACGCAGCTTTCGCCCGACGACGTGCGCGAGCGCGTGGAAACGGGCGGCGCGCGCTACGTCGTCGTGGATGCCGCCGAACTCGGCAAATTCGATGCACTCGACCCGAGCGTGAAGCGCATCGCGGTAGGCGCGGCGCCCGGTGCGTGCGAAGGCTGGATCGACCTTTCGCGCGCGTACGAAGCGAGCCCCGCGTTCGAACCCGACGGCCCGACACGCGCCACCGACCCGCTGCTGCTCTATTTCACTTCGGGCACGACCTCGAAGCCCAAGCTCGTCGAACACACGCACGAGAGCTACCCCGTAGGCCACCTTTCGACGATGTACTGGATCGGCCTCATGCCCGGCGACGTCCACTGGAACATCAGTTCGCCGGGCTGGGCCAAACACGCGTGGAGCTGCTTCTTCGCGCCGTGGAACGCGCAGGCCTGCGTGTTCGTCTACAACTATGCGCGCTTCGTGCCGAAAGACACGCTCGCCGCACTCGTGCAATGCGGTGTGACCACCCTGTGCGCGCCGCCCACGGTGTGGCGCATGCTCGTGCAGGAGCCGCTCGCAAGCTATGCGGTGAAGCTGCGCGAGATCGTGGGCGCGGGCGAGCCGCTCAATCCCGAGGTCATCGAGCGCGTGCGTCACGCGTGGGGCATTACGATCCGCGACGGCTACGGCCAGACCGAAACGACCTGCCAGATCGGCAATTCTCCGGGCCAGCCCGTGGTGGCGGGCTCGATGGGACGGCCGCTGCCTGGCTACCGCGTGGAACTCGTCGATGCCGACGATCAGCCCGCGAGCGAAGGCGAAATCGCGCTGCCGCTCATGCACCGTCCGCTCGGCCTGATGACGGGCTACGCGAACAACGCGAAGGCGAGCGAATACGCCATGCGCAACGGCTACTACCACACGTCCGACGTCGCCCTGCGTCGCGACGACGGTTACTACGTCTACGTGGGCCGTGCCGACGACGTGTTCAAGTCGTCCGATTACCGCCTGAGCCCGTTCGAGCTGGAAAGCGTGCTGATCGAGCACGAGGCGATCGCCGAGGCGGCGGTCGTGCCGAGTCCGGACGAGCTGCGCCTCTCGGTGCCGAAAGCCTTCGTCATCGTGCGCCAGGGCTTCGAGGCGGGCCCCGAACTCGCACGCGAGGTGTTCCGCTTCTCGCGTGAAAAGCTCGCGCCGTACAAGCGCATTCGCCGCCTGCAGTTCAGCGACCTGCCCAAGACCATCTCGGGCAAGATCCGCCGCGTGGAGCTGCGCCGACGCGAAATGGAGCGCAGCGCCGAGCCCCCGCGCCAGCCCGACGAGTACTGGGAAGAGGATTTCCCCGAGCTGCGCTGATATCCACACGGAGTCCGAAATGATCGAATTCGAGTACGCGCATGAGGGCGCGGTGGCCCTGCTCACGCTGTCGCGGCCGCCTGCGAATGCTTTTACGATCGACGGTTTGCGTCAGCTCCAGCAGGTCGTCGAGGCGTTCGACCGAGAGCCGCAGGTGCGCGCGGTCGTCATCACCGGCAGCGGGCCGAAGTTCTTCAGCGCGGGCGCCGACCTCAATGCCTTCGCCAGCGGCGACCGCGAGGTCGCACGCACGGCGGCGAGCGCGTTCGGCGCGGCATTCGAGGCGCTGCAGAAGGCGCGGCCCGTGGTCATCGCGGCGATCAACGGCTATGCCATGGGCGGCGGCCTCGAGTGCGCGCTCGCATGCGACATCCGCATTGCAGAGGCGCATGCGCAACTCGCGCTGCCCGAACCTGCCGTGGGGCTGCTGCCCTCTGGCTGCGGCACGCAGACCTTGCCCTGGCTCGTGGGCGAAGGCTGGGCCAAGCGCATCATCCTCACGGGCGAACGCGTGGACGCGCAAACGGCGCTGCGCATCGGTCTCGTGGAGGAAGTCGTGGCGACGGGCGGCGCGCGCGAGGCCGCGCTCGCGATGGCCGCGCGTGTGGCGGGCTTGAGCCCGCAAGCGGTCACCTTCAGCAAGTCGCTGATCCATCAGGCGCGCAACGGCGTGCCGCGCGGCGCCGCGCTCGCCGTCGAGCGCGAGCGCTTCGTCGATCTGTTCGATTCGCCCAACCAGCGCGAGGGCGTCAACGCGTTTCTGGAGAAACGCAAGCCACGCTGGCATATTGAAACGGAGAACTAGGCAATGAATGCAACACCCGCTTCCGCCCAGGCTGCAACGGAAGCCGAAAAGGACGTGCTGTTTCGCGTGGTCAATCGCGTGGCGATCGTCACGCTCAACCGGCCGGCTGCGCTCAATGCGCTCTCGCACGCCATGGTTCGCGAGCTGGCCGTGCTGCTGGAACGCGTGCGCACGGACGACGGCATCGTCGCGCTCGTGCTGGAAGGTGCAGGCCCGAAGGGCTTTTGCGCGGGCGGCGACGTGCGCGCGATCTATCGGCTCGCCCGCGAGAAAGCGCGCGAAGGCGCGAATGGCTGGCAGCAATTCTTCGTCGACGAATATCGTCTCGATTATGCGTTGCATACCTTTTCCAAGCCGCTCGTCGCGCTGCTCGACGGCGTGACGATGGGCGGCGGCATGGGTCTCGGCCAGGCGGCCGTGCTGCGCGTGGCGACTTCGCGTACGAAGATCGCGATGCCGGAAACGCGCATCGGGCTCTTGCCCGATGTGGGTGCGACGCACTTCCTCGCGAAGCTGCCGGTGGAGACGGCGCTTTACGTGGGTCTGACCGGCGCGATGCTCAGCGGCGCGGATGCGCTGCAATGCGGCCTTGCCGACGCCTGCGTGCCGGGCGAATGGCTCGATGGCTACGAGGCGCGTCTGCTGGCAGCGCAATGGTCGGGCGATGTGCATGCTTCGCTACGCGAAGTATTCGTCGCGCCGTGTCACGAGGCTGACGACGGCGCGCTTGCTTCGTTGACGCCGCTCATCGTGCGGCACTTCGACCGCCATCTGCGTGTCGAGCAGATCGTCGCATCGCTGCGCGCCGACCTCGAACGCGAGCACGCGCAAGCCGAACGGGCGTGGCTCGAAGCTACACTCGAAGCGCTCACGCACTATTCGCCGACGATGCTCGAAGTCACGCGCGAAGCGCTGCTGCGCGGCCGCCAGATGACGCTCGCCGAGTGCTTCCGCATGGAGCTTGGCATCGTTGGCCGTGCGATCGAGGAAGGCGACTTCTGCGAGGGCGTGCGCGCGCATCTCGTCGACAAGGACCGCAAGCCGCGCTGGGCGCCCGCCACGCTCGTCGAGGTGCGGACCGAACGCGTGCAGCATTTCCTCGCGTCGCCGTGGCGCGGCGAGGCGCATCCGCTGGCGGACCTCGGCGCCTAACGGTTCAGTCGGAGGACTCGCGTGCCGACGGCTCGCGCAGTGCGGCGAGCCGTAGTTCACGTTCGGCGCCGAGTGCCGGCGCGCCGTGGGAAGGACCCTGCGCCCGCGTCAGCATGCGCAGCGTCGCGACCGAACCTGCCACGGCGAGCAGCAGCGGAATCGCAAGATCGTGATTCGCGTGAGTGAACTCGAGAATCAGCACGGTTGCGGTGATCGGCATCTGCATCGAAGAGGCGAGAAACGCACCCGCGCCGACGATCGCAAATGCACCCGGCGAAAGGCCGGGCCACACGTGATTCACGAGCCCGGCGATCACGATGGCGAGCAGCGCGCCGTTCGCGAGCCCCGGCGTAAGCAGGCCGCCCTTCGCGCCCGCGCGCAACGTGGTCGTCGTGACGAACACGCGCAGCACGAGCAGCGTGGCCGCCAGGCCGATGCCGAGATCGTCGTCGAAGCTCAGGCCGGCCGCGCCCTTGCCGTTGCCGAGCAACTGCGGAAACCAGATGGCCAGCAGGCCAATGGCCGCGAAATTCACCAGCGTGTAGAGCGGCAGCCGCCAGTCTTTGGGCGAGGCGTCGCGCGCGCGGCTCGTCACGCGTGAAAAAGCATGCGCGGCCGCGCCGAACAGCGGCCCGCAGAGCACCGACCACACCACGAGCTGCGCATTGATGCCATAGCCGGGCACGTGGTATTGCTGCGCGTCGCCGAGACCGATCCATGCGATCACGGCCGCAATGGCCGAGGTGCTGATCGCCGGCACCGCCACCGACCAGCCGAACGTGCCGAGCAGCACTTCGAGCACGAACATCGCACCGCCCAATGGCACGTTGTAGACAGCCGCGAGCCCCGCACCCGCACCGCACGCGATCATCACGCGGCGCTCCGCGGCGGTGAGGCCGGTGCGCTTCGCGAGCCAGCTCGCGAACGCGGCGCCGATCTCGCGCGGTGCGACTTCGCGCCCGAGCGGCGAACCCATCGCGACGGTCACGATCTGCAGCAGCGCGTGCACGGTGGTCGCGAAAATGGGCATGCGCTTGCCGCCTGGCTTGATCGCCGCGCTGATGCTCACGAGCGGGCGCGCGTAGCGATAGAGCGCCCACCATCCGCCGCCGGCGATCAGCCCGCACGCCACGAGCACCGCTACGCGCCGCCAGGGCGCGGTATCGGTCACGCCCTGCAGAAAGCTCTCCTCGCCGATGATGTGCCCCGCGCCGTAGCCATAGGCGACGTGCTGGATCGCGTGCAGCAGCAGCGCGAGCAGCATGCCGGAGAGACCCGCGCCGATGCCGGTGAGCACGGTCACGAGCGCCAACGTGACGAGCGGGCTGCGCGGAGGCGGACGATCGGCGTTGGCGCGAGAGCGCGGCGAGGGTTGGGGCGTGAGGGATGACACGGCGGGAAGACAGGCGTGGGAGTCGCCAGGCGACGGGCTGGCGCCCATTGTAGCGAGGGCAGGGGGGCGGCGCGTCGAGCACGTTCAGCGCGCCGGCGCTTCCGCCCAACGCCCGGCAGAAGCGAAAACGCCAGCCGCGCGTCCCGCGGCGGGCGTTCGAATCGACGCAGCGCTTACAGGTAGCTGCAGACGTAGTCGAGCGTCTCGACCACTTCGATGTCGAAACGGCTCTTGCCCGGCACCGAGAACGACTCGCCGGCGCTGTAGGTCTTCCACTCGTCGGTGCCTTCCAGGCGGATGCGGCACTGGCCGGCCTGCACTTCCATCAGCTCGGCGGCGTCAGTGCCGAAGTTCAGCGTGCCCGGCAGGATCACGCCTAGCGTCTTGCGCGAGCCATCGGCGAACAGCACGGTGTGCGACACGCACTTGCCGTCGAAGTAGACGTTGGCGCGCTTGATTACGGAAACCTGGTCGAATTGTGCTGCTGCCGTCATGGCGGTCTTCCTCTGTCTTCGTGAATGGAACCGGGCGCCGGGACGACGCGTCGTCCGGGGCGAGGCCGCCATCATACCGGCTGTCGGGCGCGGCGGGCGCATGGCATCGCCCTGCTGCCATACGAATTGCGAATTGAATGTTTACAAACAAATGACGAGTTATTACAATCGCTATCACAAATGAGAATCATCTGCATTTGCAATTACGACAATTCGCCGACCAGCACGCTCACTCATGTCCGTCCATTTCCCGACGCGGATGCGCGCCATCGCCTCCGTCGCTGCGCTCTATTGCTCCGGTTTCTTCGCCTCGTCTCTCGCACACGCGCAGACCGCGCCCGCCGCCGATAGCCCCGCCGCCGCGAGTGCAGCGGCGGCGACGCCTGCATCGTCCACCGCGGCTGCCGAAAGCACGCTGCCCGCCGTGAAGGTCGTTTCGGCGCCTTCCGACATGCAGACCAAAACGCTCGAGTCGTACAAGTTCACGGCGCCGCTCATCGACACGCCACGCTCCATCACGGTGATTCCGGAGCAGGTGCTCAAGGAGAAGAACGTCACGACCTTCCAGGACGCGCTGCGCACGGTGCCCGGCATCACGTTCCTCGGCGGCGACGCGGCGGCGAATCCGTCTGCGGACCGGCCCGTGATTCGCGGTTTCGAGTCGCGCAACTCGATCTTCGTGGACGGCATGCGCGACTCGGGCGTGCAGAACCGCGAAACCTTCGATGTGCAGAACATCAGCGTCATCAAGGGCCCGGACTCGGTGTATGCCGGGCGCGGGTCGGTCGGCGGCAGCATCGACATCACGACGAAAACGCCGCAGGCCGACAACTTCATCAACGGCAGCGTGGGCCTTGGCACCGATAGCTACAGGCGCGCCACCATCGACTGGAACCAGTCGCTCAACGACACCACCGCGTTCCGCCTCAACGCCATGGGCCACGACGCCGACCAGGCGGGCCGCACCGACGTGTACAACAAACGCTGGGGCGTGGCGCCCTCGATCGCGTTTGGCCTGAACACGCCGACCACGGTCACGGTGAGCTACTACCACCTGAACACCTACGACATGCCCGACTTCAGCGTGCCGTTCCGCTCGACGGGCGGCACGCCGGTGTCGTCCAACCGCGGCCAGTTCTACGGCCTGAACACGCGCGACTACCGCTACGGCCAGACCGATACGGGCGAAGTGAAGGTGGAGCACCGCATCAACGACGCGTGGAAGATCAAGAACACGACGATGTTCGGCCGCTCGACGCTCGACTACGTGGCGACCAATCCGCAGCTGACGAGCGCGACCTCGAACATTCTCAGCCTGCAGGCCAAGAGCGGCAAGTACGCGACCAACAGCGTCGCGAACCAGACCGAGGCGAACGGCAAGTTCGACCTGTACGGTATGCGCCACACGTTCACGGCGGGCGTGGAATTCAGCCACGAGCAGGACCTGTACGAGGGCTATCTCGTGAGCGATTCGGCGGGCAACAACATCCGCTCGGGCGGCCCGTGCTCGGTTGCGTACAACTGCGCGTCGATCAACAACTGGAACCCGAACAATCCGTGGACGGGCAGCATCGTCCTCAATGGCGACAAGGGCTTCCCGGGGCCTGCCACGCATACGCAGACGAATATCGCTTCGGCGTACATGTTCGACAGCGTGCAGCTTTCCGAGCGCTGGATCTTCAACGCAGGCCTGCGCTTCGACCGCTATGACGTGAGCGCGCAGCAGGCGGGCGTGGCCGATCTGTCGAACACGTCGAATCTCTTCAGCTACCAGTTCGGCCTCGTGTTCAAGCCGGTGCCGACCTTGAGCCTTTATGCGTCGTACGGCACCTCGGCGAATCCGCCGGGCTCGAATTCGGGTCTCGGCGGCGGCACGGACCAGATCACGGCTACGAACAAGGACCTCGCGCCCGAGCGCTCGCGCAATATCGAAGTGGGTGCGAAGTGGGACGTGCTCGAGCAGCGCCTCTCGCTCACCACGGCGTTGTTCCAGACCGACAAGACCAACGCGCGCGTGAGCGACGGCCTGGGCGGCACGATCAACGCGGGATCGCAGCGCGTGCGCGGCTTCGAGTTCGGCTTCGCGGGCAACGTGACGAACAAGTGGTCCGTGTTCGGCGGCTATTCGTACCTCGATGCGATCACGACCGATGCCGGCCCGGCCAGCCCCGCGCTTTCCGGCTTGCCGATGGTGATGGTGCCCAAGCACAACTTCACGCTGTGGACGAGCTACGACGTGCTGCCGAAGCTCACGGTGGGTGCGGGCGCAACGGTTTCGAGCCTGACGTATGCATCGGTTTCGGCGACATCGCGCAAGTGGACGCCGGGCTATGCGCGCTTCGATGCTGCGGCGACGTGGCGTGTGTCGAAGAAGATCGATCTGCAGCTCAACGTGAACAACCTCTTCGACAAGGAGTACTACCAGAGCGCGTACCCGATCTACGCAACCTGGGCGCCGGGCCGCTCGGCGGTCGTGACGGTGAACTTCTATCAGTGATCGCTAACGCCGCTCGCGGCGGTAACGGCGAGTCATAAAAAAGGGGCGCTCGAACAAGCGCCCCTTCTTCATCGCCTGCAGGAGTCAACGCAGGCTCACTCCGGCTTCACCGCCACCGAAGCCTCGGCAGTCAGCATCATGAACGTGAAGCTCTCCTGCAGATACAGCTTCACGCTCTTGTCGTCATGCGACGAATACCCGATCGACACGTCCTGCCCGAGGTGGAACGCGAAATCGCCGCCACGCGTGCTCAGGATCGCGCCGCCCTCGATGGCCGGCGCCCAGATGATCTCGCCGTTCACGAGGCGGCGAATGTGCTCGAGAATCGGATAACCCATGTCGCTCGCTTCGCTCACCGCCGTGTAGGCATCGGAGCCGAGCAGCACTGCGTACGGGCCGTCCACGCCCTGCAGGCGCAGCTGTTCGAGCGCCTTGGCGATGACCGTGGGGTAATCGGCGATATCGGCCGGCATCGGCAGGATCGGGTTCGACGAGCCTTCGCGGATGCCCGTGATCTGCGCGGCCGTGTAGCCGTCGAAAATCGCGCGGTCTTCCGCGAACGCGAGGCGCGTCGCCGCGTCCTTGGCCGGCTGCCAGTCGGAGTCTTCGGCGCCGCGCTCGACGTCGTCGATGGCGTCGCGCGAAAGTTCGAACGGCACGCGCAGTTCCACGATCGCCTTCACTTCGCGCTGCCGCGCACGGATGCCTTCGAGCGGCGCTTCGATGCCGTTCTGGTGGCCCGTGCCGACTGCGGCGAGCGCCGGGCCGCCGGGGCCCTCGACGTCCACGACGCGGCGGCCCGCGAGCGAGCGTTTGAAGGTGCGCGCAACTTCTTCTTCGATTTGCGACCACGCGGCCGTGGAAATGGGCGCCAGCTCGCGATGGAGGTTATTCATACCGGGGTGCTCCTTTGAGGGATCCGATGGCGAGCGAGCCGTCTGCGTTTGGCACGGCGGCAGGCTCGGTTTCTGTTTCCGATGAATCGGCGGCGCCCACCTCGATGGTGGGTGCGGCGCCCGGGTCGACTTCGGCGAGCGCTTCGAGCAGCGTCTGCGACGGCACGAAGAAGAGGCCCCCCGTGACGGCGCGGCTGAAGTCGAGCAGCCGGTCGTAGTTGCCGGGCGGCAGGCCGACGAACATGTTTTCGAGCATCTGTTCGATCGGCTCGGGCGAGCGCGCGTAGCCGATGAAGTAGGTGCCGAATTCGGCCGAGCCGGGCCGGCCGAACGGCATGTTGTCGCGCAGGATCTTGATCTCGTTGCCCGCGTCGTCTTCGAGCGTGGTGAGCGAGCTGTGCGACCAGCTCGGCTTCACGGCTTCGTCCAGTTCGATGTCCTGGAGCTTGGTGCGGCCGATGATGTGCTCCTGGGCCTCCACGGATAGCGCGTTCCAGCCTTTCATGTCGTGCATGTACTTCTGCACGAGCACGTAGCTGCCACCGCAGAACTCGGGGTCTTCGTTTTCGCCGATCACCGTGAAATGGACGGCTTCGTTGCCCGTCGGATTCTCGGTGCCGTCGACGAAGCCGATCATCGCGCGCATGTCGAAGTTGCGAAAGCCGTGCACTTCGTCCACGGTCGTGACCGCGCCTTCCAGGCGCGTCATGAGCTGGGTGGCGAGTTCGAAACACAGGTCGGTTTCGTCGGCGCGAATGTGCAGCAGGATGTCGCCGGGCGTGGCGATGGCCTTGCGCTCGCCCGTGCCGAATTCGCGGAACGGGTGCAGGCCGGCCGGGCGCGGCTCGCCGAACAGCTTGTCCCATGCGTCGGATGAAAAGCCGACCACGCACGACAGATTGCCGGCGGGCACGCGCTTGCCGACCGCGCGCACGAGGTTGGCGACGTCGGCGCACCAGGCGCGCACGGTGGCGCGGCTCGCGGCGTCGTCGTTGACGGTCGCGACGATGAAGAAGGCATTGCGCGTGACGGCGCTGGAGACGGACTGCGGTTCCTGCGTGAGAGAGGCCGGCGTCATGATGTGGGGTATCGCTCGTGAGTCCAGAGTCGGGTTTGGGTTCTGCTGCGCCCGCATAGTTTAGCCAAACTCGGGGAAAACGGCCGTTTGCAGGCGAGAGGGGTGCCGTGCGAGGATACTCATCATGATATCGACGTGCCCTGACGGGCAGGCTGGAGTAAGCGCTGAAGCGCTAACTCCGGATCGACAGCTTTGCATGGGACCGGAGTAAGTGCTAAAGCACTAACTCCGGATCGACAGCTTTGCATGGGACCGGAGTAAGTGCTAAAGCACTAACTCCGGATCGACAGGAGACGCGCCATGTGGGACCACACCGAGCATGAAGGCTTCGAGATCTGGGTGCTGCCGATTCCGGCGTTCGGGCCGCGTGCGCCCGAGCCGCTGTTCCACTACAGCGGCTACATCTGCCGCCACGGCGCGGACGCCCATGTCGAAGGGCGCAGCGTGCGCTTTCACGACATGATGCGCAACTACACCGGCCCCGACGCCGCGCTCGACGCCGCCTACGCGGACGCCCGCAAGCGCATCGACCGCTTCCACGCCACGGGAAGCTGGGCTGAGAGCACGGCCTGAGCCTTCGTTTTCCCTTTCAGCGGCCGCCCTGCACGATCAGCTTCACGGGCCGTCCTTCGCAGCTCACCTCGCCCGGCAGCGCGAGCGTGCGCCAGCCTGCCGGTTGGCCGGGGGCGCTGAGTTCGGCGACGTCGTCGGGATAGGTCGTGACCACGTTGAACGGCCACGACCCGCGCCGCAGCCGCTCGTGGACGAGCGAGCCGACCCAGATCGGCGTGGGTTCCCCGTCGCTCGCGTGGCCATCGCCAGTGCCGTTTCCATTGCGCCGCGGCGCGAGCGCGTAGCCCGAAGGCCAGAAGCGCAGCACGTCGCGGCGGCTGCCCGGCTCGGCCGCCTCGCCCGGCTTGGCGGCGAGGCGCGCGCGGGCGAACACGAGCGGCGAGGGCAGGCCGTTGTTCAGCTTCGGCAGCAGCGGCAGCGACATCACGTCCACGTTCGGTGCGACGAGCGATAGCACGCTCCTCACCGAAATCTGCGGGCCTTCGGCCCAGCCCGCGTCGCGCAGCGCCGTGCGCAGGTCGTCGGCGCTCGCGGCCCACTGGATCGTCATCGGCTCGCGGCGCGCGCCTTTCATGTCGAAGCGATAGCACGCAAACGTCCTCCACAGCGAATCGCTCCACTGCATTTGCGAGAGGACGACGGGCGCCGCCGCCGCGGTCGTGGGCGGCGCGGGCATGCGCCCGGCCGGCACCGTCTGCAGCAGAACGGCGCCGACCAGCACGATCAGCACGATGGGCGGCACGTAGGTGCGCTGCGGCGGCCGCTTGGGGTAGCGCCAGAGCGAGGTGAGCACCACGATCGCCACCCAGATCGCGGCGAAGGCCGCGCCGCCGATGGCGTCCGAGAACAGAAAGCGGTCGAAATAGAGCCCCGCGAACGCCACGGCCACGACGATCCCGTTGCCGAGCGCGGCGACCAGCGCGGCCTCCAGCATGCTCGCGCGGCGCACGAGCAGGAACATCACGAAGCCATAGACGATCACCATCGACGCCACGCGGTCGCTCGGGAACACATAGGCTTCGACGGCCTGGCCGCCGCCCGGCGACGTATGGTGGATCACGAAGCGCAGGATCAGGATGAGCAATTGCGAAACGGCCGCCGCAATCATCCAGTAGGCGATGGTGCGCCAACGCCTCTCCAGCACCATCCAGATGCCCACCGTCGCGATCAGGGCCGCGAGCGTCCAGGTGCTGCCGAGCGTTTCGACGCGCGCGAGGGCCTCGTCGGCCCAGGTGGTGCGGATCGACTGCAGGAACTGGCGCACGGACTGGTCGATCTGTACGAGCGGCGCGCCGCGCAGCACGTTGCCGAGCACATAGGAAAACACGGCCGCGCAGACCGGCACGAGGCCCGTGATCACGATGACGGGGCCGAGCGCAGGCTGCGCCGGGTCGAGCAGGCGGGCGATGCGCTTCGAGGCGCGCCCGGGATGCTGCGCCGCCCACTGCGCCGCGCTGCGGCGCGACGCGCCGGCCCAGTTGTCGATGTGCAGGAGCAGCATGCGCACGAAACGCCAGATGAGCCAGACCGCGAGCGCGACGATGCCGATGACGACCACCAGCCGGAACGACACCGCGCCCGCGAGCTGGAGCGAGGCGCCGAACACGACGCCCGGCACGATATGCGCGGGCGCCCAGACGAGCGCGGAAATCACGTTCATCATGAAGAAGCGCATGGGCTTCATGCCGGCCATGCCCGCGACGATCGGCACCACGGCGCGCAGCGGCGCGATGAAGCGCGCGAGGATCACGCTGCGCGTGCCGTGGCTCACGAAGTAGGCGTGTGCGCGCTCGAGAATGGCGGGATGGCGGCTGAACGGCCACATCTGGGCCAGCGAGCCGCGGTAGCGATGGCCGATCCAGAAGCTGACGCCGTCGCCGGCCACGGCGCCCGCAATCGCGCAGACGAAGAGCCAGCCGAGGTTGATCGTGCCCGTGGCGGCGAACGCGCCGGCAATGAACATCGCCGTGCTGCCGGGAATGAACGTGCCGATGAACGCGAGCGATTCGAGGAAAGCGGCGACCACGACAAAGGCGAGCGTCCACGTCGCGTGCGCGGCGAGCAGGTGCAGCAAATGATCGTAGGCGTGCTCCATGAGCGGGGCGGGTTCGTTTGCTGGGGCTCGCGGGACGGGCGCGAGATCGGGCGGGTGCCGGTCCGCACCGGCCGTTCGCAACTAGCCGCAAGCGGCGTGCGGGACCATCAGGCGCAATATAACCGGGCGCGCGCAACTACGTGCGACGCGAGGCCGGGCGGGACGCAGCGAGGGGGCGAAGGCGGGGCCGCGTCGCGCGGCGGCGACGCGGAAGGGGGGGCGGCGGATTTTGCGCCCGCAAGTCCGGCTACGACCGGGACCCGATTCAGATAACCCCTTTCTCCTTCAACCCGGCCAGTTGTTCCGCCGAATAACCGAGCATCGACTGCAGGACCTCCTGCGTGCCTTCGCCCAGTTGCGGAGGCGCGTGCCGCACGGGCAGGCGTTCGCCGTCGAAGCGCCACGGCGGCGCGAGCACCGGCGTCGTGCCGCTTTCGGTATGCGGATGCGGCTGCTGCGTGACGAGGCCGCCAAGCGTTGCGCGCGGCGACAGCAGCGCCTCGCGCAGGCCGGCCACTTCGCCGCACGGAATGCCGGCGCGCGCGAGCCGTTCGAGCAGCAGTTTGCGCGGGCGGCTGCCCAGTTCGCGCGTGAGTTCGGGCACCAGCGTTTCGCGGTTCTGCCCGCGCAGGATGTTGGTCTTGTAGCGTGCGTCGTCGGCGAGGTCGGCGCGCTCGATCACTTCGCGGCAAAAGCGCTCGAACTGCGCGTTGTTGCCCACGGTGATGACGAGCGGACCATCGGCCGCATCGAACACGCCATACGGCACGATCGACGGGTGCGCATTGCCGTAACGCGGCGGGTCCTCGCCGATCAGCAGCGCTTCGAGGCCGTAGTAGGCGGTAATCATGAGGCCGCAGTCGAACAGCGCCATCTCGATGTGGCGCCCGCGACCCGTGCGCTCGCGCTCGTAGAGCGCGGCGAGCATCGCCTGTGCGGAATACATGCCCGTGAAAAGATCCACGGCCGCCACACCGAACTTGAGCGGCGGCTGGTCGGCTTCGCCGTTCATCGCCATGAGGCCGGTTTCGCCCTGCACGACGAGGTCGTAGCCGGGGCGTGTCGCTTCGGGTCCTGTACGGTCGTAGCCCGAAATCGAGCAATAGATGAGACGCGCATTCTCCGCGCTCAACTGCTCATAGCCGAGCCCGAGCTTTTCCGCACCGCCGAACTTGAAGTTCTGCACGACGATGTCGCTGGTTTTCGCGAGGTCGCGCACGATCTGCTGGCCTTCGGGCGTTTGCAGATCGAGCGTGATCGAACGCTTGTTGCGGTTCACGCTGTTGAAGTACGCAGTCTCCGTCTTGCCGACGCGCACGCCCCAGTCGCGTGTGTCGTCGCCGCGGTCGGGATGCTCGATCTTGATGACTTCCGCGCCGAGGTCGCCGAGCACCATCGCGCTCCACGGCCCGGCCAGCACGCGCGAAAGATCGAGCACGCGCACGCCCGCCAGGGGCAAGCTGTTGTTGTCCGTCTGCATCAACTGGTACTCCTGGTTCGTTGTCGGGGCAACGCAGCCGCCCCTTCATGGCTCACGCCGCCTCGCGCCCCAAGGCGATATAGCGCGCGAGATGATGATCCTCGTCGCCAAGCTGATGATCGATCATCACGAGCCGCTTTGCATAGTGCGCGAGCGGCAATTCCCACGTCATGCCGATGCCGCCGTGCAGCTGGATCGCTTCTTCGGCCACGCGCGCGCCAATGCGCCCGATCGTGTACTTGGCGGCCGAAAGCGCACGTTCGCGCTGCGCGCGCGGCGCGTCGATCGCCGCTGCCGCGTTGATGACCGCCGAGCGCGCCTGCTCGATTTCGAGCAGCACGTCCGCCATGCGATGCTGCAGCGCCTGGAAGCTGCCGATGGGCAAACCGAACTGCTTGCGCGTGCGCAGGTATTCGAGCGTGAAGTCGCGTGCGATCTCCATCGCGCCCACGGCCTCCGATGCGAGCGCGACGATGCCGTATCCGCGTGCATGTTCGAGCGTCGCGAAGCCGCTGCCTTGCGCGCCGATGAGCGCATCGGCATGCACCTTCACGTTGTCGAGCGCCACTTCCGCTGCGCGGCCGCCATCGATCTTGCGGTAGCCGCGCAGGCTCACGCCCGCTGCATCGCGCGGCACGACGAAGAGGGAGATGCCTGCTTCGGCGAATTCTTCGCCGGAGGTACGCGCCGAAACGAGCAGCATATCGGCGTGTTCGGCGTGCTGTACGACGCCCTTCGCGCCCTGCAGCACCCAGCCATCGCCGCTTTTCTCTGCCCGCGTCGCCACGCGTGCGTCCTCGTAGTGCGAACCTGGCTCGTCGTGCGCGAGCGCGGCGATTTGCGAGCCGTCGATGAACGAGGCAATGCGCGCGCGCTGCGCCTCGCTGCCCGCGTGCGCGAGCGCGCGGCCCACGATCAGCGTGTCGAGGAACGGCTCGACCACGAGTCCGCGCCCGAGCGCTTCGAACACCACGGCGACATCGAAGCCCGCGCCGCCAAAGCCGCCATCGGCCTCGTCGAACAGCGCGCCGATCACGCCGAGTTCGGCGAAGCGCTGCCACATGTCTGCGCTAAAGCCTTGCTCGGAGCGCGCGATTGTATCGCGCGTATTGAAACCGTATTGCTCCGTGATGAAACGATTGAGCGTATCCGCAAGCATGCGGCGGTCTTCTGTATGCTGGAAGTCCATGGCGTGCCTCTCAAAGCCCGAGAATCATCTTGGAGATGATGTTCTTCTGAATTTCGTTGGAGCCGCCGAAAATCGACAGCTTGCGGTTGTTGAAGTATTGCGCCGCGGCGCTGGCGGCATCGTCGGGTCCGATTGCCTCGCCCGCATACCCTTCTTCGAGCGCGTCCTCGACGAACGGCGCCGCGTACGGACCCATCGCGCGGCGCAGCAGCGAGGCAATCTCCTGGCGGATCTCGGTGCCGCGAATCTTGAGCATCGAGCTTTCCGCACCGGGCACGCCGCCGCCCGCCACTGCGGCGATCACGCGCAGGTTGGTCGTCTTCATGTTCTCCAGATCGATCTCGACCTTCGCGATGCGTGCCGCAAACTGCGGATCCTCTGCAAGCGGCTTGCCGTTGCGCGTGATGTTCCGCGCGGCGCGCTTCAGGCGCGCGAGCGCCGCCACCGAAAAGCCCACGCCCGCGATATTCGTGCGCTCGTACGTGAGCAGATATTTCGCGTAGGTCCAGCCGCGGTTTTCTTCGCCAACGAGGTTCGCCACCGGCACGCGCACGTCGGTGAAGAACACTTCGTTGACCTCATGTTCGCCGTCGAGCGTGACGATGGGGCGAACCTCGATGCCCGGCGTGTTCATGTCGATCAGCAGGAAGCTGATGCCTTCCTGCTTGCGCACGTCGGTGGCGGTGCGCACGAGGCAGAAAATCATGTTCGCGTAGTGGCCGAGCGTGGTCCACGTTTTCTGGCCATTCACCACGTAGTGGTCGCCGTCACGAACGGCAGTCGTGCGCAACGAGGCGAGGTCCGAGCCCGCGCCCGGTTCCGAATAGCCCTGGCACCACCAGTCCGAGCCGTCGAGAATGCGCGGCAGCCAGTAGCGCTTTTGCGCCTCGCTGCCGTACTTGATGAGCACGGGCCCGAGCATGTTGACGCCGAACGGCACGATGCGCGGCGCGCCTGCAATCGCGCATTCGTTCTCGAAGATGAACTTCTGCACGGCGCTCCAGCCGGGGCCGCCGTATGCCTGCGGCCAGTGATTCGCGAGCCAGCCTTTTTCGTGGAGGATCGCATGCCATTGCGCCATGTCGTCGCGCGTCAGGTGCCGGCCGTTGCTCACCTTGCTGGCAAGGCGCTGCGGCAGGCGCTCGTTCAGGAACGCGAGCACTTCGCTGCGAAACGCCTCTTCTTCGGCGGTGAATTTCAGGTCCATTGTGAAAAGCTCCTTCAGGGCACATTCAGGCCGATTGATTGAGGCTCGCGAAATTCTCGCCGCGCTCGACCAGTTCGACGAGCAGCGGCGAAGGACGCCAGAACAGCGGATCTTCCTTCGCATACTCGCGGATATCGGCGAGCACGTTGGCGAGGCCCACGGTATCGGCGTACTTCATCGGACCGCCGCGATAGCGCGGGAAGCCGTAGCCATAGAGCAGCGTGACATCCACATCGAGCGGGCGCAGTGCGATCTTTTCATGCACGACGTTCGCGCCTTCGTTGATCATCGCGGCCATGTAGCGGCGCATGATGGCTTCGTCGCTGAAGCTGCGCGGCGTGACGCCCGCGCGTTCGCGCTCGCTGCGGATGATCGCTTCCACTTCGGGGTCGGGCGTGCCCGTGCGTGCGCCTTCCGGGTAGAGATAGAAGCCGCGGCCCGTCTTCTGGCCGAACCAGCCGCGCTCGCAGATGCGGTCGGCGATCTGCACGTAGCGCGCCTTCGGGTCGCGCGTGGCGGCGCGGCGCTTGCGCGTGGCCCAGCCGATGTCGCCGCCCGCGAGATCGACCACCTGGTACGGGCCCATCGGAAAGCCGAAGTCGCGCACGGCCTTGTCGATCTGATACGGCGAAGCGCCGTCCTCCATCAGATGATCCGCGGCGGTGCGGAACACCGCGAGAATGCGGTTGCCGATGAAGCCGTCGCACACGCCCGCGCGCACCGGCACCTTGCGCAGCTTCTTCGCCAGCTCGAATGCCGTGGCCACGACATCGGCGCTCACCTGCTTCGGCACGACGATTTCGAGCAGCTTCATGATGTTGGCGGGCGAGAAGAAGTGCAGGCCCACCACGTCCTGCGGGCGTTGGATGCTGGCCGCAATGGCGTCGATGTCGAGATACGAGGTGTTGGTCGCGAGCACGGCGCCGGGCTTGCACACGCGGTCGAGTTCGGCGAACACGGCCTGCTTCACGGCCATGTCCTCGAACACGGCTTCGATGACGAGATCGGTGTTCGCGAGCGCGTCGTACGAGGTGCTGCCGTTGAAGCGCGCGAGGATCTGCGCCTTCGCTTCGGGCTTCATGCGGCCCTTGGCGATGAGGCCGTCGTAGACCTTTTCCACGTGGGCGCGGCCGCGCGCGAGCGAGGCGTCGTCGCGTTCGATCATCGTCACCGGCAGGCCCGCGTCGAGCACGGCCACGGCAATGCCCGCGCCCATCGTGCCGCCGCCGATCACGCCGACGGTGTCGATCGCGCGCGGCTTCGCGCTCTTCGTTTCAGGGGCCTTCTGCACTTCGCGCTCGGCGAAGAATGCGTGCACGAGACCCGCACGCTGCGGGCTTTCGAGGCATTCGAGGAACTGCTTGCGCCCGAAGCGCAAGCCTTCGTCGAACGAGAGATCGAGCGCGGCCTGCACGCAATCGACGATCTTCAGCGGCGAGAACAGGCCACGCGACTTCTTCGCGGTCTCGGCGCGCGCGGCGTCGATCGCGGCTTGCGCCTGGGAGCGATCGGCGAGCGCCTGGGCGTCGCGCGTGCGTCGCACCGGCGCATGGCCCGCGAGCAGTTCCTGCGCATAGGCGAGGCCTTCGGCGAGAATGTCGTCGCTCGCGCCCACGCGGTCGACGAGGCCGAGCTTATGCGCTTCCTGCGCGCTCGCGTGACGGCCGCTCAGCATCAGCGAGAGCGCCGCTTCGGCGCCGATCAGGCGCGGCGTGCGTTGCGTGCGTTGCGTGCCGCCGGCACCTGGCAGCAGGCCCAGCTGCACTTCGGGCAGGCCGAGCTTCGCGCCCGCCACGGCGAGCCGGTAGTGCGCCGCGAGCGCCACTTCGAGGCCGCCGCCGAGCGCCGCGCCGTGAATGGCGGCGACCACCGGCTTGTGGCAGGCCTCGATGCGGTTGCAGACGTCGGGCAGCGCGGGCGGCTGCGGCGGCTTGCCGAACTCGCGGATGTCCGCGCCGGCAATGAAATTGCGCCCCGCGCCGACGATCAGCACGGCCTGCACGGCGTCGTTCGCCTCGGCATGCTCGATGGCGGCGGCGAGGCCGCGGCGCACGTCCACGCCCAGCGCGTTGACGGGCGGATTGTCCACGGTGACGAGCAGCACCTTGCCGCGCAGTTCATGAGTGACGGGGGAGGCGTTCACGGAATCGGATGCCATGGCGATGCTGTCTCCAAAAGAGGGCCGGACTGGCGGGCCAGACGGCAATGTTTCATGTTCGCGTCGATTCTCGGCGCGCCAGCGGCAATTGACAATCCCATCTCCTGTTGACAGACTGTCAAAGTATTTTTGACAGTGGATGTGCCATGGACGTCAACGCGCTGACCCTGCTCGTCGAGATTCTCGATGCGGGCAACCTCAGCGAGGCGGCGCGCCGGCTCAAGATGAGCCGCGCGAACGTCAGCTACCACCTCAACCATCTGGAGAAGTCGATCGGCCTGCAGCTCGTGCGCCGCACGACGCGCCGGGTCGAGCCGACCGAAATCGGACTGAAGCTCTACGAGCACGGCCGCGCGATCCAGAACGCGCTGCTCGCCGCGCGCGAATCGGTCTCCACCCTTGGCCAGAGCCTGCAGGGGCGCGTGCGGCTTTCCGTGCCGAGCGGCTACGGGCAGCTCGTGATGTCGGACTGGCTCATCCAGTTCAAGCGGATGTATCCCGGCATCGTGCTCGACGTGATGTTCGAAAACCGCGTGGAAGACCTGCTGCGCGACGAAGTCGATATTGCCGTGCGCGTGATGCACGAGCCGCCGCAGAATCTCGTGGCGCGCAATATGGGGCCGGTGAAGTACATCGCGTGTGCGTGCACGGAGTGGGCTGAAAAGCACGGCATGCCGCAAACGCTGGAGGATCTGGCACGCGCGCCCGTCATCACCGCAACGGTGGTGGGGCGGCAATTGCGCCTTGCGGGTTATCTAAACGAGGACCGGCACGAGGTGCTGCTCGAGCCGTCGATCATTTCGGAAAACTTCCTGTTTTTGCGCCAGTCGATTCTCGCGGGACTCGGCGTGGGCATCGTGCCCGACTACGTGATGCACGACGACATTCGCCAGGGCGCGGCCGTCACGTCGCTCGACGCGTGGCGCCTGAGCATTTTCGGCACGCATATGTACATGCTCTACATGCCGAACCGCCACCACACGCGGGCGGCGGCCACCTTCATCGACTACGTGCTGGGCGAGGCCCGCAAGACCGGGCGCGGCGCGGCCGCGTGAGCGGCGCAGGTAGCCGCCGCCACTGGCCGCGCCGGTTGCCTGCGCAACGGCCTATTGGCCCGTGAGCGTGTTGCTGTACTCCACGGCGGGCTGCGAGGTGTTGCCGCCCTGCGCGACGAGCAGGTGAATCTGCCCCGGCAGGAGTTGCGAGAGCGTACCCGAGATCGGCACGGTCGTAATGAGCCAGTCCGCATTGTTCGCGAGGTTGAAAGAGGCCGACTCGTAGATCGCCGTCTTGCTGCCCGCTGCCGTGACGATCGCCACGTAGTTGCCGCCGTTCATGTAGATCGAGTCCTGGCCGCTCGCGGGCACGGCGTTCTTGTAGCCCACGGCCGGCAAGGTCGGCTGCACGCCGTTGATATCCGTGCCGGGTGCGACGATGTAAATGTCGAGGTTCTGCGCATTGACGGTGGCGTTGAACGCGCGCAGGCGTGCGCTGCTGGAAAGCAGGCCCTTGTCGAACGGATCATCGATCAGGCCGATGTCGCCGCCCGTGAGCGCGGGCAACGCGAGCACGGTGTACTCATGACCCTTCGCCACGTCGGCGAAGGCGCCGCTTGCAATCGGCGTGGTCGTGCCCGTGCTCGCATACGAGACGTTGGTGTTGCCGGTGTTGATGTTGGCGAAGTTCGTGACCTGCTTGTACGCGACGTTCGTCTGCAGGGCGCTGCCATTCACCAGAAAATCGACGTTCGGGCCGCCGGGCAGGGCATGCACGAAATGTATCTCGGGGTTCTGCACGCCAATTTCCTTGCCGACGTCGTTGCTGCTGCTGCCGCCGCCGCATGCCGTGAGCAGGGCTGCCGTGCTCGCAAACGCGAGCAGGGTGCGTATCGTCTTCATTGTTGACCTCATTCGTTTCGTTCAGGCTGCACGGTGTGCGGCCTCGTTTGCGGCCGCGCGTTGTTATTGCCCCCATCGCGAGCCGGGACGGCGGCGCGATGCTGCATGGGGGCGAGCACGATCAGCAATTGGTGTGCCGTGCGTGGCGATCGGCGCGATGCGTGTGTGCGCAACGGGATGAGGATAGGGGGGCGATGGGGCCCGGAGCGCGTGTGAGGCCCGGCGCGCGCGAGCGTTACGACGTTCGATGGCAGCTTTTACCGGCGCGAAGCGCCGCGCCGATAGTCAAGAGTCCTGTGCGCCCTCGTTGTCCAGGTTCGCGTCTTGCGCACGTTTGCCGCTGGCGCTCGCGTTGACGGCGTTCGGCCGTCCGCGTGTGACGGACGAAACGGCGACGCGTTGCTGGATCCCGGCCTTCGTGAGCATATGCGCGCTGATGGGCGCGGTGAGAAACAGGAATGCCGGAATCAGCACTTCGTGCAGGCTCGCGAAATTGTTGTGCGCACTGAAGTACACGACGGAAGCGAGCACGACGCCGCCTACGCCGAGCGTGGTCGATTTGGTCGGTCCGTGCAGGCGCATGTAGAAGTCGGGCAGGCGTGCGAGGCCGATCGCGCCGATCAGCGTGAACGCGCTGCCGAGCAGGAGCAGCACGCAGACAATCGCTTCGATGACGGTTTGCATGGCGAAGCCCTAGTTCAGTTCGATGATGTCGCCGCGCTGCAGGTACTTGGTGAACGCGACGGTCGCCACGAACCCCATGACCGCGATGAGCAGCGCGATTTCGAAGAAAACCGTCGAGCGCAGCATGATGCCGTAGACGACGATCAGCGCGATCGCGTTGACGTTGAGCGTGTCGAGCGCAACGAGCCGGTCGGGCAGCGAAGGCCCGCGCACGAGGCGCACGAGCGTGAGCAGGAACGCGAGCCCGAGGATCGCGAACGACACCGGAATGGCGATGGCTAGCATGCGAAGATCTCCATGAGCGGGGCTTCGTAACGGGACTTGATCAAGGCGACGAGCGCGGCTTCGTCTTCGAGATCGAGCACGTGCACGACGAGGCGTCGGCGGTCGTCGGAGAGCTCGGCGCACAGTGTGCCGGGGCTCAGCGAGACGATGCTGATGAGCGCAGAAAGGGCGATTTCGTGGGTGCTGTCGAGCGGCACGTCGATGAAGGCGGGGCGCAGGCGCTGCGTCGGGCCGAGCACGAGCAACGCGACTTCGAGGTTCGCCACGAGAATGTCGTAGAGCACGTGCCCGAGCAGCCGCACGAGCAGCCACGGTTTGCCGAAGCGCACCGGCGCGAGCCACAGCCCTTCGCCCACGCGGTAGGCGATCGCGGTGCCGAGCACGAAGCCAAGGAGCAGGTTGCCCGGCGACACGTCGTTCATCAGCAAGACCCAGCATACGAGCAGCACGACGGTGAGCCAAGGGTGCGGAAAGAGCCTCTTGAGCATGTCAGCTTCCTCCGCCCGGTGACGTTTGCGCGGCCTGCGCGGGCAGGATCGCGTGAACGTAGGCTGCGCGGTCAAGCAACTGCGCCGCGGTGGCGTCGAGATACTGCTTGAGCGGGCCGGCAAACACCGTTGCCGCCACCACGCCCGCGAGCAGCAGCGCACACGCGGCGAGCCTGGCGCGGCTGCCGCGCGGCGCAATGGCGGGTGCGCCGTCGTAGGCGCGGGCCGCGGGCATCGCCCACAGTAGGCGTGTGCCTGTGCGGCTGAGCGCGACGATCGACAGCAGGCCCGCGACCAGCACGGCGGGCCAGAGCACGACGGCCTGCGCAAGCGGCGTGGCGGCGAGCACCATGGCCTTGCCGAGAAAACCCGAGAGCGGCGGCAGGCCGACGGCGCCAACCGCCGCCGCGAGATAGAGCACGCCGGCGAGGTTCGAGGGCCAGGGCTTGGGCGTTTTTTCCGGGTCCGCTGCCTTGGGAAGCGTTGCGACCGGCTCGCTGTCCGCTTCGGGCGTGATGGCGGGCGCGCTGGCGTCGTCGAGCGATTCGAGCGAGGCGGGCTCGCGTGTTTCGGGGGCCGCGGGCGCGACCGCCGGTTCGCTTGCTTCGGACTCCAGTGTATCGGCGAGCATGAACAGCGCGCCCGTGCATAGCGTCGTGCTGATGAGGTAGTACAGCAGCGCACTCCACGCGAGCACGGTCTGCAGCGTGACGGCCGCAATCAGCAGGCCGACCGAGACCAGCACGAGAAAGCCGGTCGTGGTCTTGAGGCTCGATACCGCGAGCGCGCCGAGCGCGCCATAGACGATCGTCGCAATGGCGAGCCACCACGCCCATTGATGCAGGAACGCGTCGAGCACGCCGCCTGCCGCGCCGAACACGAGCGCGTCGCAGCGAAGCATCGCGTAGATCCCCACCTTGGTCATGATCGCGAACAGCGCGGCCACGGGCCCGATTGCGCTTCGATACGCCTGTGGCAACCAGAACGACATGGGGAACACCGCGGCCTTGAGGCCGAATACGAGCATGAGCGTCGCGCCCGCGAACTGCGCGAGCGGCAGCGACGCGGGGTCCAGGTGCGCGAGCCGCTCGCCCGCGTCGGCCATGTTGAGCGTGCCCGTGAGGCCGTACAGCACGCCCAGCGCGATCAGGAAGAACGACGAGCCGACGAGGTTCAACAGCATGTAGTGCAGGCCGTTGCGCACGCGGCGGCGGCCGCCGCCATGCAGCAGCAGCGCGTAGGAGGCGATCAGTAGCAGTTCGAAGAAGACGAACAGATTGAAGAGATCGCCGGCGAGAAACGCGCCGTTCAGGCCCATCAGCTCGAACTGCACGAGCGCGCGATAGTAGCGCCCGCGCCGGACATCGGCGCTCGTGGTGCCGAGCAGGCAGCAGCACGCGAGCAGCGCGGTCAGCACGAGCATCAGTGCGCCGAGCCGGTCGATCTGCAACACGATGCCGAACGGCGCGGGCCACGCGCCGAGCGCATAGCTGGCAATCTGCCCTTGCGCCGCGAATTCGGCGAGCGCCACCGCGACGGGCAGCAGCGCGAGCGTGGCGATCACGTTGATGGCACGCTGCAGGCGCTTCGCGCGCAGCGGCAGCGCAACGATTGCGCCGGCCGCGAAGAGCGGAATCAGGATGGGGAGGATGAGAGCGTGATTCATTCGCCGCGCATCTCCAGGCCGCTGCGCTGCGGGTTGTCGCCGTCCACGTGATCGGTGCCGTCGATCGCGAGCGCGCGCAGCGCGAGCACGACCGTGAAGGCCGTCATGGCGAAGCCGATCACGATCGCAGTGAGCACGAGCGCTTGCGGCACCGGGTCGGCATACTGCGCGCCCGGCGTGATCACGGGCGGCTTGCCGGTGGAGAGCCGGCCGATGCCGAGCAGGAACAGGTTGATCGCATACGAGAACAGCGTGATGCCGAGGATCACCGGCAGCACGCGCGCGCACAGCAGCAGGTAGAGGCCGCTCGCGCAGAGCACGCCGAGCGTAATGGCGAAGGCGGCTTCCATCAGCTTTTCTCCACGGATTGCATGTCCTTGTCGCGCACGCCGAGGTGCGAGACGATCGTGAGCGTCGTGCCGACCACGGCGCCCAGCACGCCGAGGTCGAACAGCATGGCCGTGCTCAGTTCGATTTCGCCGATCACCGGCAGGTGCAGATGGCCGAACGCGCTGGTGAGGAAGGGCTGGCCCAGCACGATCGCGCCTACGCCCGTGGTGGCCGCGACGAGAATGCCGAGGCCCGCGAGCCCGCGGTAGTTGATGCGGATGCGCGACTCGGTCCACAGCACGCCGCTCGCCACGTATTGCAACAGCAGTGCAATGGAGATCACGAGCGAGGCGATAAAGCCGCCTCCCGGCAGACTATGGCCGCGCAGAAAGATGAACACGGCAACGAGCAGCGTGAGCGGCAGCATGAGGCGCGCGAGAATGGCGAGCAGCAGCGGATGCGACTGCGACGACCACGGCAGACCGCCCGGGCCCGTGTCGGGCGATTTGAGGCGCAGGCCACGCAGCAGCGCTTTCACGGCGAGCCCCGCCACCACCAGCACGCTGATCTCGACCATCGTATCGAAGCCGCGGAAATCCACGAGGATCACGTTCACGACGTTGTGGCCGCCGCTGCCCGGCAGCGCGTTCGCGAGAAAGAACTGGCCGACGCCGTCGATGGGGGCGCGCGTCATTACCGCATACGCCACGGCGCCGATCAGTGTGCCGCCCGCGAGCGCGAGCACCGCATTGCGGGCACGCGCGGCGGGTGGCTCCTGCGCGCGCTGCACGACGGGCAGAAAGTAGATGGCGAGCACGAGCAGCAGCACCGTGACCACTTCCACGGAGATCTGCGTGAGCGCGAGGTCGGGCGCGGAAAAGCGCACGAACGCCAGCGTGACGAGCAGCCCGCAGGTGCTCAGCATCACGAGCGCATAGAGCGTATTGGCGCGCACGAGCACGACGCCCACGGCCATCAGCGCCATCAGCACGAGGCCGACCAGCGTCATCGCATCGAGCGGCGCCGAGCGGTAGGCCCCGTCCAGCGAAGCGAGCGCGAGGAGCGCCGCGCCGGGCACGATCAGCATCGCCGCGATCATCCACGCGAGATACGCCGGCAGCGAGCGCGTTTCGAAGAGATTGACCACGACGCCCGCGGCTTTTTCGAGCTGCTGCACGAGGCGGTCGAAGCCTTCGCTCGCGTTCATTTCGGAAAGCACCGAACGATGATGGCGGAACGCGTCGCGGCGATAGAAGAACAGCAGCGCGCCGCCCACGAACGATACGCAGCTCATCAGGAGCGGCAGATTGATGCCGTGCCACAAGCTCAGGCTGTACGTGGGCACGCTGCCGCCGAGCGCGAACCACGCCGCGGACTCGAGCATCCTGCCGATGGTCTGCTCCGGCACGAGGCCCACGAGCAGACAGATGACGACGAGAATCTCGACGGGCAGCTTCATGAAGCGCGGAGGCTCGTGCGGCGGGTAGTGCGGAAGGTCGTGCGGCGTCACGCCGTCGAAGAACACGCCCCACACGAAGCGCAGCGAGTACGCGACCGAGAGCCCCGCCGCGATGACGGCGAGCCCGGGAATGATCCAGCTGAAGTCGCCGAGCAGTCCTTGTGCGAGCGTTTCGCCGAAGAACATCTCCTTCGAGAGGAAGCCGTTGAGCAGCGGCACGCCTGCCATCGCGAGCGATGCCACGGCGGCCAGCGCGGCGGTATGCGGCATGAAGCGGCGCAGGCCGCGCAGGCGGCCGAGGTCGCGTGTGCCCGTTTCATGGTCGATGATGCCCGCCGCCATGAAGAGCGAGGCCTTGAATACCGCGTGATTGAAGGTGTGAAAGAGCGCGGCGACGGTGGAGAGCTGCGTGTCGAGGCCGAACAGCAGCACGATGAGCCCGAGATGGCTGATGGTGGAATAGGCGAGCAGCCCCTTGAGATCGCGCTGCACGAGCGCCATGGCCGCGCCGCCCGTGAGTGTGACGAGGCCGATCAGGCTCGTCACGTAGAAGAACCAGTCGGTGCCTTCGAGCACGGGGTAAAAGCGCGCAATAAGGAAGATGCCCGCCTTCACCATGGTCGCCGAATGCAGATACGCGGAAACGGGCGTGGGCGCCGACATCGCATGCGGCAGCCAGAAGTGGAACGGGAACTGCGCCGACTTCGTGCAGGCCGCGAACAGCACGAGCAGGAGGATCGCCGGATACAGCGGATTGCGCTGCACCAGGCCCGCGTGCGCGAGCACGACGTCGAGGTCGTAGCTGCCGCAGACGTGGCCGAGCAGCAGCACGGCGGCCAGCAGCGCGAGGCCGCCCGCACCCGTGATGGTGAGCGCCATGCGCGCGCCGCGCCGCGCTTCGGGGCGCGACGGCCAGAAGCCGATCAGCAGGAACGACACGATGCTCGTGAGTTCCCAGAAGATCACGAGCAGGAGCAGGTTGTCCGACAGCACCACGCCGAGCATCGCGCCCATGAAGAGCAATAGCAGCGCGTAGAGGCGCGGCAGCGACTCGCTGCCCGCGAGGTAGTAGCGCGCGTAGATAAAGACGAGCAGACCGATCGCGAGCACGAGCAGCGCGAACATGAACGAAAGACCGTCCAGACGCAGTGCGAACGAGAGCCCGAACTGCGGGATCCAGTCGGCTTGCCAGTGCAGCACGCCATGGGTGGCCATGCCCACGCGTTCGCTGCCCAGCAGTCCCAGGCCGAAGAGCGCGGCCGCGAATGCGATCCACGTGCCGGAGGCGGACGCCCAGCGTCCGGCGAGCGGCCCCGCGAACGCAACGAGCGCCGCGGCGACGAACGGTAGTACGACGAGCCACCCCATTGCCATTCGACACTCCCCGTGGATCCGGCAGGGCGCCGAGCCGCCGCGCCGCAGTTCACGATCATAGCCGCAAACGGGGACGGAGTTCATTCATGTGGCATCGAGGCGGCCACGGGGTGTCATACGAAAGAAACCTGCGTCAGGTCCTCCGGCCAGGGGGGCGCGTCGACGATCTTCACATCGGCCAGACGAAGGTTTCGTGAGCGCGGGTCGTTTTGCCGATGTCCACCGTGCGCCGCTCCGTGTTGCCGGCGTGGCTCGCGGTGACCACATAGCGGCCGCTTAAAGCCCGCGCTTTTCGCGCCCACATGCAAGAAGGCCGTTGCCCGCGCGCGGCGGGAGACGGCCTTCGTCACTGCATGACGGCGCGTTGCGACCGCGACTACGCCATCACTGCGGAATCATGCCGGTCAGCACATAAGCCTGAATCAGCGTCACCACGCCCACGACAGCCGCGAAGAACAGGCTATGACGCAAGGTGAAGCGGAACAGCGACGACTCCTTGCCGACGAGGCCGGTTGCCGCGCAGGCCACCGCGATCGACTGCGGCGAAATCATCTTGCCGCTCACGCCGCCCGAGGTGTTGGCCGCGACGAGCAGCGTATCCGACACGTTGATCTGGTGCGCCGTGGTGTGCTGCAGCGAGCAGAACAGCGCGTTCGACGACGTATCGGAGCCCGTGAGGAACACGCCGAGCCAGCCGAGGAACGGCGAGAAGAACGGGAAGGCGGCGCCGGTCCCCGCAAGTGCGAGGGCGAGAGTGGACGACATGCCCGAGTAGTTCGCGACGAACGCGAAGGCGAGCACGAGACCGATGGACAGCACGGGGCGGCGCAGTTCGCCGAGCGTCTCGCAGAACGCGGCCACGGCGGCGCGCGGCTTCATGCGCAGCAGGATCGCGGAGAGGACCGCGGTGATCATGATCGCGGTGCCCACGGCCGAGAGCCAGTCGAGCTTGAACACGGCTTCGTACGGCTTCGGCGAGGCGACGATCGGCGCCGTGCGCACCACGAGCTGGTCGAGGCCCGGTACGTGCAGGCTCAGAATGGTGCCCGCGAGCGGACCCTTCGCGGCGAAGAGCGCCTTGAACGGCTTGACGCTCCACACGGTTACGATGGCCGTGAGCAGAATGAACGGCGACCATGCGCGCACGGTCTGCGCGATGCTGTACGGCGACGCCTTGCGGCTCGAAGCCGCCGCACGCGAGCTGCCACCGCCGAAGCCGCCCAGCGCAGCGGCGCCGCCGCTCACCTTCACGCTCGTGCCTTGCGTTGCCCGGCGCGGCTGCCACACGTTGAGGAACGCGGCGAGCGCGACGAGGCTCACGAGCGCCGAAGTGATGTCCGGCAACTCGGGCCCGATGTGGTTCGACGTGAAGTACTGCGTAACAGCGAAGCTGCCGCCGGCCACGAGCGCGGCGGGCCACGTTTCCTTCACGCCGCGCTTGCCGTCCATGATGAAGACGAGCCAGAACGGCACGAAGAGCGAGAGCAGCGGCAACTGGCGGCCCGCCATCGCGCCGATCAGGAACGGATCGATGCCCGTCACCTGGCCCGCGACGATGATGGGAATCCCCATCGCGCCGAACGCCACCGGAGCGGTGTTGGCGATCAGGCACAGGCCCGCGGCGTAGAGCGGCTCGAAACCGAGGCCGACGAGCAGCGCCGAAGTGATAGCCACTGGCGCGCCGAAGCCCGCCGCGCCTTCGAGGAACGCGCCGAACGAGAAGCCGATCAGCAGCAGCTGCAGGCGCTGGTCGTCGGTGATCGAGAGCACCGAGGCGCGGATGATCTCGAACTGTCCCGTCTTCACGACGATCTTGTAGAGGAACACCGCGGTGACGATGATCCACGCGATCGGCCAGATGCCGTAGGCAAAGCCGAAGCCCGCGGAAACGAGCGCCTGGCGCACGGGCATGCCGTATTCGAAGATCGCCACGGCGAGCGCGAGCAGCAGGGTGATCGCCGCAGCGACATGGCCCTTCATGCGCAGGCCGGCGAGCGCGACGAAGAAGAACAGAATGGGAATGGCGGCCACGAGGGCGGACAGCCACAGACTGCCGAGCGGTGTGTAGATCTGGTACCAGGGTTGCACTACGGTCTCCTCCGATGATGCGGGTAGAAAAATTATGTGATCTCGTCAGGCTTGCTATGAGCGTTATTTCGCACGTCTGACGAGATGAACGCTATTGCGGCTGATCGCGTTCGCGCAGCAGGTCGTGCAGGCTGCGCGGCGCGGGCTTGAGCGGCGTGCGATGCTGCGTCCAGCCCATTTGCTGCGAGGGCGCGAGGCCGCGCAGACGCGTCACGGCCCAGCGCAGCGCACGGTAGGCGCGCGGATGCGCGAACGCGCCGCTCCAGAAGCGCCAGATGAACTGCTCGCTCCGGCTGTGATTCGCGCCCTGGCCGCGCAACGGATGCGCGACGCTTTCCTCGGGGTCGCGGTTCGCCTCGGTGCGCAGGCGCACGAGCAGCTGCGGAATTGGAATGCGCACCGGGCAGACTTCGCCGCATGCGCCGCACAGGCTCGAGGCGGTGGGCAACTCGGCGGTCGCGTCGAGTCCGAGCAGATGCGGCGAAATGATCTTGCCGATCGGCCCCGGATAGGTCGTGCCATACGCGTGCCCGCCGATGCGCGTGTACACCGGGCAGTGGTTCATGCACGCGCCGCAGCGGATGCATTGCAGCGTGGCGCGCAATTGCTCGTCGGCGTAGGCCTGGCTGCGGCCGTTGTCGAGCAGGACGAGATGCACCTCGCGCGGGCCGTCTTTCTCGCCTGCGCGGCGCGGGCTGCTGATCAGGTTGAAATACGTCGTGATGGGCTGGCCCGTGGCCGAGCGCGTGAGCAGGCTCGAAAGCGGCACGATGTGCTCGAGCTTTGCCACCACCTTTTCCATGCCCATGATCGCGATATGCACGTCGGGCACCGTGGTGGAAAGGCGGCCGTTGCCTTCGTTTTCCACGAGCCAGAGCGTGCCTGTGTCGGCGGCGGCGAAGTTCACGCCGGAAAGGCCGATCTGCGCATCCACGAAGGCGCGGCGCAGCGCGCGGCGGCCCGTTTGAATGAGCGTATCGACGTCTTCCGTAAACGGCGTATCGGGAATGTGCTCCTCGAACAGGTGGCCGATATCGCCCTTCGTCTTGTGAATGGCGGGCATCACGATGTGCGAGGGCTTCTCGCCCGCGAGCTGCACGATGTACTCGCCCATGTCCGATTCGATGCAGTCGACGCCGCGCTCCGCGAGGTAATGGTTGAGCTCGATTTCCTCGCTCGCCATCGACTTGCCCTTGATCACGCGCGTGGCCGCGTGACGGTGCGCGATGGCGTGGACGATGTGGTTCGCCTCGTCGGCGGTCTCGGCCCAATGCACCTGGATGCCGTTGGCGCGCAGCGTCGTTTCCAGCTGCTCGAGCAGTTCAGGCAGGCGCGCGAGCGCATGCTGGCGCACCGCTTCGCCGAGGTCGCGCAGGGCTTCGAGTTCGTCCGCCTCGGGGAACTGCGCGGCGCGCTTGCCTTGCAGGAAGTCCATCGCGCCGCGAAAGCTCTTGCGCAACTGCGGGTCGTCGAGCGCCGTGCGTGCGCGCTGGCGGAATTCCGCAGTCGGGACGAAATGGAGCGTGTTTTCCTGAGATGTCTGCGTGGTCGTGCTCATTCGGCGGCTCCGTGCTGCGCTCGCGTTTCGCTATCGTCATCGGTCACGACGACGACCCACAGGGCGCGGGGGCCATGCGCGCCATAGGCGGTGGTCTGCTGGATATCCGAGGTCTTCGAAGGCCCCGAGATCATCACGAGATTGGTGGGCATGCCGTCACGCCAGCGCTCCGCCGCTACGGCGGCGTGCAGGTCGGCGTGCAGCGTGCGCGCGTGGATCAGCGCGACGTGCAGCGGCGGCACGAGCGAGACCGTGCGCGGCGCGTTCGCGTCGGGCACGACCACGAGGGTGCCTGTCGCCGCAAGACCCGAGCGCGCGACCGTGAAGCCCGCGTCGATGGTGTCGAACAGTTCGGCCTTCCACTGCTCGATCGGCTGCGCGTAACTGCGCGCCTGCACGACGGAAGGCAGTGCCGCTTCGAGCGCCTGGCCTTCGGCGCAGGCGGTGTCGAGCAGCACGTTGCGCACGCCCGCCGCCGCGAGGCGTTCAGCGAGATCGGCGGCCCACGTTGCGGCGCTTGCGCAGATCACCTCGGCGTGCGCGGCTTCGAGCATGCGCCGGAACTGCGCGATGCGTTCGTTCAGCACTAGCGGGGCGAGCGCCCGGCGTCCGTTGAAATGCGCGTCGATGCGTGCGTCGAGCGCTTCGAGCGTCGTGGCGGGCGCGTCGGGCGCATGGCCGCGCAGGCGTTGCAGCATGCGCGCCCGCGCGCTCATCGTATCGAGGTTCATGCGGCCTCCCCGCCGGTGCGGCGCCAGAGGAACGAAGCGAGGTGCTCGACGGCGAGCGGCGCGCCTTTGTGCGCCGCCGCGTGGCCGATGTTGAGCAGGCACCCGCAGTCGGCGGAAACGAGGCGCTCGCAGCCCGTGGCGCAGGCGGAGGCGATCTTGTCGGCGACCATCGCGCCGGAAATGTCCGGGTGCTTGAGCGAGAACGTGCCGCCGAAGCCGCAGCATTCCGATTCGCGTTCGTGCTCGATGCGCGTGACGCCCGGCAGCGCATCGACGACTTCGACGCCGTGCACGCGCGTGCCCATCTCGCGCCGCGCGCCGCAGGAGGTGTGCAGCACGACGCGCTCGTCGGGCTGGCGGACGGCACCCTGCGCGCCATACGCGTTGAAATCGACGCCCAGCACGCGCACGAGGAATTCCGTGAGTTCGTACACGCGCGCCGAGAGTCCTTCGGCGCGCGCGCCGTTGGCGGCGTCGCCATCGAACAGCGTGGGCCAGTGGTGGCGCATCATGCCCGCGCACGAACCCGAAGGCACGATCACGGGCCAGGGCTTTTCGAAGAGTCCGAGTTGCGCGAGCGCGACCTCGCGCGCCTGGCGCGGGTTGCCGCTGCTGTACGCAGGCTGGCCGCAGCAGCTCTGGCTGCGCGGGAAATGGACCGTGAGGCCTTCGCGTTCGAGCAGCTTCACCGCGTCGAGGCCGGCTTGCGGCACGAACAGGTCGACGAGGCAGGTGGCGAACAGATAGACGTCGGTGGGGTGCTCGGTGGGGTATTGCCGTGGCTTCATGTCTCGCTCGTTGTCTTGGCGCGCTTTCGTGCTCCTTCCCCAGGGACCGGGGCCGGGCAGCTTGGAGACGAGCGCTGGTTTGGGCGCATAATTCCCGCTTCGGGCGAACGGTTCAAACTGGTTGGACCACTTGCCGCAGGCTAGAACGAGACTCGGGTATGACAATGAGGGACAGGGCAGGCGCGCGCGGGCGCGTGGAGACCGTGATGCGTCAGATGGAGACGTCGCTGCTCGACGGCACCTGGCGCGCGGGAGCGAAGCTGCCTTCCGAGCGCGTGCTCGCACTGGAATTCGACGTGGCGCGCAACACGGTGCGCGAGGCGATCCAGCGGCTGGCCGCACGCGGCCTCGTGCAGAGCCGGCCGGGCGCGGGCGTGTTCGTCACCGACCAGCTGCGCACGGGCTTTGCTTCGCCGTGGGGGCAACTGGTGGCCGATCATCCGGCCTTGCGCGAAGATATCCTCGAGTTTCGCCGCGTGCTGGAAGGCGCGACCGCGTATTTTGCGGCGCTGCGCGCGAGCGACGAGGATCTCGCACGCATTCGCGCGCTGATGCAGGAGCTGGAGCGCACGCGCGAAGTGGACGACAAGGCCGCCGAAGCCGACACCGATGCGAAGCTGCACGAAGTGATCGCGCAGGCCTCGCACAACGCGATGTTCCTGCACCTGCACACGAGCGTGCTGGGGGTGCTGCGCGAGCACATCACCATCAACGGCACCGGTCTGCGCGTGCAGAACGAAGACGCGCCGGACCAGTTGCTGCTGCAGCACCGCACGCTGTGCGACGCGATCGTCGCGCGGCGTCCCGAGGAGGCGCGCACGGCGATGCAGACGCACATCGACTTCGTGCGCACGCGGGTGGGAGAGGAGATCGGCTGGCCGGAAAGTGGTCCGACCAGTGACGATGCGCCGCGCGCCTCGCCAGCGGCTGCGGCAGCGCAAGCGGGTAAGCCGGCGCGCAAAGCCGCGCGCAAGGCGCCTCTCAGCGCAAAGGAAAAGCCTGCGGCTCGCGCCGGGCGCGCGAACGCTGCTAAAGTCGGCTGATCGGGCCGACCGGCCTCATTCCGGGCCGTACGCCGTACCCGGCCGCATGAGCAGGAGGAACAGATGAACGAACGCGCCGCGCAAATCGTAGCGTTGAGCGCCGTGACGCTGACCGTCAGCGACATCGCGCGGTCGGTGTCCTTTTACGAGGCGCTCGGCTTCGTGCAGCGAGCCGGGCCGGCGGTGGCGGGCTTCGCGTCGTTCGCACTGGGCGGCGCGGCCGGCGTCTGCTATTTGAACCTGCTGGAGGGGCCGCACGGCGCGGTGAACGGCTGGGGCCGCGTGATCGTCTACGTCGCCGACGTGGACGCCTTCTACGCCCACGCGCTGGCGACCGGCGCCAGGCCCGAATTCGCGCCGCGCGACGCGCCGTGGGGCGAACGCTATTTTCATCTCGTCGACCCGGACGGCCACGAGCTCAGCTTCGCCAGGCCGCTCAGCTGAGCCGCCACAATGCATTTGAAATATTCGTGACACTCGCTGCGCCGATAGTGGCGCGAGTTGACAGCATATCGACCAAGGAGAGAGTCGCCATGAATGAACTGGACCGCACGATGCACGCCGAACATACGGATGCGCAGTTGCAGGAAGCCGAACTGCATCGCCGCCGGCGTCTGAACGAAGAGCTCATCGACGCTTACGACGAAGAGCTCGAAATGGAGGTCGACGACCGGCTGCAGGAAAGCGGTCTGCAGATCAGCGACGAGGCGCGTGCGCTGCGCCGCGTCTATTTCCGCGAGCTGATCCGCCTGCAGGGCGAGCTCGTGAAGATGCAGGACTGGATCGTGAGCACGGGTCACCGGCTCATCGTGATCTTCGAGGGACGCGACGCGGCGGGCAAGGGCGGCGTCATCAAGCGCATCACGCAGCGTCTGAACCCGCGCATGTGCCGCGTGGCCGCGCTGCCCGCACCGAACAACCGCGAGCGCACGCAATGGTATTTCCAGCGCTACGTGCAGCATCTGCCGGCGGGCGGCGAGATGGTGCTGTTCGATCGCAGCTGGTACAACCGCGCGGGCGTGGAGCGCGTGATGAACTTCTGCACCGACGACGAATACGAAGAGTTCTTCCGCTCGGTGCCCGAGTTCGAAAAGATGCTCGTGAGAAGCGGCATCCAGATCGTCAAGTACTGGTTCTCGATCACCGACGACGAGCAGGAAGTGCGGTTCCAGAGCCGCATCGACGATCCGCTCAAGCAGTGGAAGCTCTCGCCGATGGACCTCGAAAGCCGCCGCCGCTGGGAGGCCTACACGCACGTGAAGGAAGTGATGCTGCAGCGCTCGCACATTACCGAGGCGCCGTGGTGGGTCGTGCAGGGCGTGGACAAGAAGCGCGCGCGCCTGAACTGCATTAACCATTTGCTGAGCCAGGTGCCGTATCACGAGATCGAGCACCCGCAAGTCACACTGCCGGCGCGCGTGCATCATCCGGATTACATTCGCCAGCCGGTGCCGCAGGACATGTTCATTCCGGAGATTTATTGAGGGGTTGCCCGCTTTCGCAGCAATCAATCAAATAAGCCGCGCTCCCCTCCCAGGGAGCGCGGCTTTTTTCTGGTCCTTTCGTGCTCAGAACACGTGCTTGAACACCCAATAGAGCGCGCCAGCCAGCACGATCGAAGCGGGCAGCGTGAGCACCCACGCCATCACGAGGCTGCGCACCGTATTCCATTGCAGGCCCGAGCCGTTCGCGGCCATCGTTCCCGCCACGCCCGAGGAGAGCACGTGCGTGGTCGAGACCGGCAGACCGTACACGTCCGCCGCACCGATCGTCACCATCGCCACGACCTCCGCGCAGCCGCCCTGGCCGTAGCTCAGGTGCTGCTTGCCGATGCGCTCGCCCACCGTCACCACGATGCGCTTCCAGCCCACCATCGTGCCGAGCCCCAGCGCGATCGCCACGGCCACCTTCACCCACGTCGGGATGAATTTCGTCGCGTGGTCGATCTGGCTGCGGAAGTTGTTGATGGACTTCAGGTCGTCGGCCGAGAAGGGCACCGCCTTCTGTTTGTCGAGCAGGCGGATCGCCTCGGAAATCACGTACATGTTGTTGCGCACGTTATCGACGACCGATTGCGGCACTGCCGCGAGCGAGCCGTAACCGCGCACCTGTTCGGTCACCTGGTTCGAGAGCGCGGCGAGCGCGGGCACCGTCGTGCTCGACAGGGCGCGGCGGCCGATGAAGCGTTCCACTTCGGCGCGCGGATCGGCGGGCGCGGCCACGCCGTTCGTATAGCGCTCGAGCGCGCGTGTGGCGTCGTGCGCGACGGCGATGAAGGTCTGCGTCTGCTCGGCCGTCACGGCGCGGTTCAGCGCATAGGCCGTGGGCACCGTGCCGATCAGGATCAGCATGATGAGGCCCATGCCCTTCTGGCCGTCGTTGGAGCCGTGCGCGAACGACACGCCCGTGCAGGTGAGGATCAGCAACGAGCGGATCCAGAACGGCGGCGGCTCCTTGCCCTTCGGCGCCGAGTAGAGGGCGGGCACGCGCACGACGGCCTTGAGGATGAGCAGCAGCAGGCCGGCCAGCAGAAAGCCGATGATCGGCGAAAAGAGCAGCGACTTGCCCACGCCGAGCGCCTGGCTCCAGTCCACGCCGCTCGTGCCGTTCGCGCCGTGCATGAGCTGGTTCATGAGACCCACGCCGATGATCGAGCCGATCAGCGTATGCGAGCTCGACGAAGGCAGGCCGAAGTACCACGTGCCCAGGTTCCAGATGATCGCGGCAATGAGCAGAGCGAACACCATGGCGAAACCCGCGCTGCTGCCTACCTGCAGGATCAGCTCCACCGGCAGCAGTTGCAGGATGCCGAAGGCCACCGCGCCGGTGGACGTGAGCACGCCGAGGAAATTCCACGCGCCCGACCATATCACGGCGATATTGGGCGAAAGCGAGTGCGTATAGATGACGGTTGCGACCGCATTCGCGGTATCGTGGAAGCCGTTCACGAACTCGAAACCGAGCGCGATCAGGAGCGCGATGCCGAGCAGGATCCAGGGCATCGCCGAGCTTTCGCGCACCGGCGAGAGGTCGTCGGCGAGATGCATCCCCACGTACACGGCGCCTGCGGCGATGACCACGAGGAAGGCGAGCAGGCTGGCGTTGCGCCCGCGTGCGGGGGCCGTGCCCGGTTGCGGTGACAGGGAAAATTCTGGCATGGCAGGCGGGCTCCTGGGGGAGGGAGTGGGCAAAGGTTTCGCCTCCGATCCTGAACCGCCCAGGTGTCCGTTTGATGACGGATTCGTGCCAGCCATGCCCGATGCATGCCCGACAGACCGGCGCCCCATCGAATCGCGCCGTCAGCAAGAGGATTGCGCAGATGCCAAAACGGGTTCTTTCGCTGCGTCTTCTGGTGCACCGCTGGGCCCACGCGCGGGCGAAGGCGGCGACGCGCCTGATCGGCAACTATCCCTTCTTCGCGGGGCTTTCCGGCACGCTCGTCGCGACGGTGATGGCGATCCTCACCTACGCGGCGCTCTACGAGGGGCGCGCCGAGGAGCTGCGCCACGCGCAGGAGAACTCGCGCAACCTCGTGCAGCTCATCAGCAACGACATTGCCCGCAACGTGGAGATTTACGACCTGTCGCTGCAGGCCGTGGTTCAGGCGGCGCAGCAGCCGCAGACCTGGAGCATGCCCGAGTCGCTGCGCCAGCGCGTGCTGTTCGACCGGGCGACGGCGGCGTCGAGGCTCGGCGGGGCCTATGTGATCGACGCCACGGGCCATGTGAAAGCCTCGCGCAGCAACGCCTTCGACACTTCACCCGCCGGCATTTCGTTCGCCGACCGCGATTACTTCGTCGCGCAGCAGCGCGACCCGCATGTGGGCCTGTTCTTTTCGAAGCCGTTCCATTCCCGCCTGCGCGGCGGCGCGCTCACGATCGGCCTCACGCGCCGCATCAACGCGCCCGACGGCTCGTTCGCGGGCGTTGCGCTGCTCGGGGTGCGCCTCGACTATCTCGATCAACTGCTCGAGCGCATCGACCTGGGCCCGGGCGGCCACCTCTTCATCCTGATGCGCGACGGCACGCTGCTCGCGAGCAAGCCGCCCTCGACGCGCGGCGCCGGCTCGAGCTACGCGGACCTGCCGAATTTCGCATTTTTTTCGCGTCGCGACGCCGGCACCTATACGCTGCACTCGGCAATCGACGGGGTCGAGCGCATCTACACCTTTGCGCATGTGGGCAACTCGCCGTTCATCGTCGTCGTCGCGCCCGCCGTGGGGGACGTGCTCGCCGGCTGGCGGCGGCGCAGCTATATCGCGCTCGTGATGACCACGGTGTTCGGCGGCGCATGGGTTGCGGTGTCCTGGATGCTCGCCTTCGCGCTGCGCGACAAGGTGGTGGCCGAGGGCAAGCTCGTGCGCCTCGCCGTCACCGACCCGCTCACGGGTCTCGCGAACCGCCGCGCGCTCGACAGCCGTCTCGCGGAGGAGTGGCATCACGCGGTGCGCGAACGCACGCCGCTTTCCGTGCTGTTTTTCGACATCGACCACTTCAAGCTCTTCAACGACACCTACGGACACGCCGCCGGCGACGAGGTGCTGGTGTTCGTGGCCGGGCGCATCGCTGCAGGATCGCGGCGCGCAACCGATCTCGCCGCGCGCTTTGGCGGCGAAGAGTTCGCGGTGGTGCTGCCGGGCACGGCGCTCGACGCCGCGACGCGCATGGCGGAGAAGATCCGCAAACGCATCGAGTCGGACAATCTCACGCTGAGTGGTACGCACCATGGGTGCGTGACGGTGAGCGCGGGGTGTGCGAGCTGCAATCCGCCGGACGGCGGCAGCGGCGCGAAGCTGCTGGCCGCCGCCGACCGCCTGCTCTACGAGGCCAAGGAAGCGGGCCGCAATCAGGTCCGGTCGCAGCAATGGACGGGCGAGGGGGCGCAGCCGCTGGTGGATTCCGAAGCCGGAAGCCGAGGCCGCGATGCACCCGCAACGCGAGGCTGAGGCGCGCCGGCTTGCGTGCGGCGCGCGACGGCCGCCATGCCGTTCAGCGCGCGGACTTCGACAGCCGGTGGCCGAGGCCGAGGTTCGAGACGATCTGCCAGGTATAGACGCGCGAATAGTGCACGCCGAACTGGCGGCCGATCAGCTCGCGCACGCGGCTGTTGGTCCACGCATCGCTCGCAAAGCCATGCTCTCGCGCGGAGCCGTGCAGGGCGCTCGCGATCCAGCCTAGTGCGGCCTGATCGAGCACTGAAGGCCGGCCACCCACGCTCATCTGCTGGAGCGCTGCAAGGCCGCCGTCTTCGACGATGGACTTGTAGCGCCTCACCGTCTGGGCGGAAAGGTGGAGTGAGTCGGCGACGCTATTCACGGTCGCGCCTTCCATCAACATCTGGCCGGCGGCCATTCTTCTCGCGACGCTCGGCAGGTTCTCGGTTCGGGTAAGCATGTGTTCACTCGTCGACGAAAGATTCCGGACACGCGGCAATGCGGATGTGCCGCTCCTGTAACCCTTCCTGCAAGCGGGTCTTGTCGCTTGCCATGGATCCGGCGCCGGTGCGGTGACGCGGGAACCATGACGGACGGCGAAATCGACGCCCGGTGAAGGGCGCTTGTTGCGAAACGCCTCGGTGTTCCGCAGCGGATATTAATAATTGTTTTTGTAGGGAATGTGTATAGCTAGCGGAAAAATAGTCTGCTTGACTTGTGGATAATCCTGAACTAATGAGAAAAAACAACCGACTCGCGTGGGTCAACAATGCGCGCCGCCATTTCGCACCGCTCAGGCAATCCGAAGTTTGCTCCTATTTCAGCCAGTTAACCTGACTTAATTGCTCAACATTGAAAAGCAACACTCTGCGTTGTTTTGTATGACTAATTCAGTATTCAGCATGGATTGAAGTGAGCCAGTCTTATTCAATATGAATTAAATGACGCCGGTCGCACCTTTAGATGTTTGTTAGCGTTTTCGATCTGTGCCATAAAAGTTAGCCTGATCCGGCAGGGTGATGACGGCTATCGGGCAATTTCAGGGAGTGATTTGCTTTTTTTGTGCAGAATGTTTTCGCAAACATTTCGAATCGATTGCAATGCGGATTGGATTCGAATGAACGAATGCAGAATGCCGGATTCGCCGCGCAGCGTATCGTGTGGCGAAACGGGTCCCTGAATCCCGCGGGCCGCCAAATGCGTCCGTGCGCTTCGTCAAACGATGCGCGGCATGGGCGGCGGCCCGCTTTCTGGCCGCTGCGGATGAATCAAGAACTCGATGAAAAGGTAGGTCGTTTGCTGCGCCGCGCTGCGAGCCGGCGCTCGCTCGTGCCGTACGGCGCGTTTCATGCCCTGTTCGCGGGCGACGTGCCGTTGCGGGTGCGTTACGAAAAGCTCGAGGCGGCCGCGGCCGCGTTGTGCGAGCCACGCGAGGCCGACTATGCCTCGCTGCTCTCGACCGATTCGGGCCTGCCCGGCCCGGACTTCTATACACGCTTCAAGCGCTTGCATACCGAGCGCTACTACGAAACGCTCGGCGCGGACCGGCATCGCATGCTGCGGCTTGCCGAAAAGCGCCAGCTCGCCAACGAGGAACGCGAGCGTGTCTATGCCCATTACCTGCGCTGTGCGGCCGAAGAAGCCTGCATGACCAGCGCTTGATGCGTGCGGGCGGCGCCATGCCGCTCTCTTGCCATTCACGATCCACACAAGGAGGCTTCATGTCCACACGCTACCGTTCTTCGGCGCCGCTGCTCGGCGCCATACTCGTGCTTGCCCTCGGCGTGTCGCCGCAGGTGCCGCTGTTTGCGCAGACGGCGTCCGATGCCGCGCCTGAAAGTGCGCCCAACGCGACGCTGCAGATCGGCGAGGTGCAGACCACGGCGACGGTCGTGAGCATCGACGCGGCCACCAATTCGGTCACGCTGCGCGGCGCCCGACGCAACCTGGTGACGGTCGCGGTCGATCCCGCGGTCGGCGACGTGAGCAAGCTCAAGCCCGGCGATCATGTGAACATCCTCTACAAGGAGGCGTTGCTGCTGCGCGCCGAAAAGGTGGCCACGCGGGGCATCCGCTCGCGCGTCGATACGGTCGCTACCACGCCCGCTTCCGGCGGCATGACGGCAACGGCGCGCAGCGTGCAGGTGATCGCGACGGTGGAGAAGATCGACCGCAAGAGCCGCAAGGTCGCGTTGCGCGGACCGAACCGCACGGTCGTGGTGGTGGCGCCGCCGGACGTACGGCTCGAATCGATCAAGGTGGGCGACAGCATTCGCGCCGACTACGTGGGCGCGACGGCCGTGCATGTCACGCGCGACGGCCAGAACCTGCAGTGAAGCAGTAACGCTGGGCGGCGTGGCTAGTCGGCGCGATTGCGGTCGCGTACGAGGATCGACACGTAGATTGCCGTGCAGACGATGATGACGGCCACGCCGGCAATCACCTTCTGGTGGTCGAAGTTGATGAGGCCGACCACTGCGATGGCGATGCCGGCGGCAGAGCCGAGCGTGCCCATTGCGGCCACGAAAATGCGCACCTTGCTCCAGACGCGATGGCGCCGCTCGGGACCTGCGCCTTCCATAAACCGATGCAGTCGATCAAACATGGCGGCTCTTCCGGGTTGGGTAGAAGACGGTCATGCGGGCGCGAATGAATGCGCGGCCCGGACCAGATCAAGTATAGCCAGCCCATTATTACGCGTTCTTTCAATTGCCTGCGCCCCGGTGCGCCGGAATTCCCGAGCGTTTTTTGCGCGCGTTTAAGTTTGTCTTAATTTTGGCTCGCCATGATGGAGCGGTCGGGTCGATTCGATAGTTCGATTCGCGGTTGTTCTTCACGTCCCCTGTTGGCCGCCGATTCACTCGGCGGCCTTTTTTTCGTCTGCCGTCGACGTTTGCTAGCGTCGATCACCGCACATTCACGCCTTTATTTGTGATTCGTCGCGAGGGCGCCCGCGCTGTTTGCGCCGCCAAAGAGCTGTGTCAGATATTGCTGGTTGTTGTTCATGATCGACATGAGGTTATTGAGCGCGGTGAACTGGCGGTTGAATTGCGCAGTGAGCTGGGTTGCGCGCACATCGAGCATCGACGACTGCTTTTTGATGTCGTCGAGTTCCTTGTTGATGGCCGTGCTGCGCCGCTCGATGATGCCGCTCGACTGCACGTAGGGCGTAATGGCGCTGTTGAGCTTCGTGGTCATGCCGCCGCTGCCGAACAGCGCCGCAATCGCACTGTTGCCCGGTTGCAGCGCCTTCTTGAACGCCTCGTCGTCGATCTCGAGCTTGCCGCTCTTGTCGAGCTTGATGCCGATCTCGCTCAGCGAATGGGTCACGCCGTCGCTGCCCTTCACGCCCGCCGAAACGACCGCGGGCAGACTCGCCGCGAGCGTGCGCGCGATCGAGTCGCCGAGCAGCGCGCCCGCTTGCGCGCTCGTCGAACCGGTCGCGGCCGTGTAGGAGGTCAGCCCGCTCAGGGCATCCACGTAGCTGTTGTACGCCTTCACGAAGTCGCGGATGGATGTGCCCGTCGCTTCGGTGTCGGGGGCGATGGTGAGCGTTTGCTTCGTGCCCACCGAGGCGCTTGCGAGCTTGATCGTGATGTCGCTCACCACGCCCTCGAGCGTGTTGCTCGCGCTCGTGACGCGTGTGCCGTCGATGCGCAGTTCGGCGTCGCTGGCTGCCTCGACTTCGCGCATCTGCGAGGAAGCGAGGCGCGTGTCGACGCCCGCGCCCGCCTGCACGTCGATCGCGTTGGCCGCGCCGGTCTTGTTCGCGGTCAGCACGAGGTGCTGGCCGTCGGCGCCGTTGACGATCGACGCCGTGACGCCTGGGTTGTCCTTCGCCCGGTTGATCGCCGCGACGACGTCGCTGAGCTTGTTGCTGCCCGCAGCGATCGTCAGATGCATGGACTTGCCGCCCATCGAGATGTCGAGGCTGCCTTCCCCGAGCGTCTCGCCCGTGTCGAAGCTGTCCGAGGCGAGCTTATGCGCTGTCGCGAGGCGATCGACTTCGACCGTGAAGCTGCTCGCCACCGCGTTCTTGCCGGCCACCGCGCTCAAGCCCTTGTCCTTCTCACTCGTCGTGACGGTGAAGCGTTGCAGCGCGGCGCCATCTTTGAACGGCTCGAGTGCGGTCTGGAGCGAAGCGAGCGCCGACTTCAGCGTGCCGAGCGCCGAAAGTGTCGTGTTACTGGCGGTCTGCTTCGCGCTGAGGATGGCGCTCGGCCCCGCGATCTTGGCGTTGACGAGCGCCTTGACGAGCTGGTTGACGTCGAGCGTGGAGTTGGTCGCGCCGCTGATGATCGACTGGGCGGCGTCGCTCAGCGCGCTGTTGGCGCTGGCGGTCGTGGTGTTCGTGATCGTGCTTGCCATGAAAGAAGTCCGTTCGTTCTGGTGCGTCGAGTCGACGGAACGCGCGAATGCGCGGCCATGCTTTCATTACGGCAAGCTTTCATGAAACTTTATGAAAGAAATGAAAAGTTTTTGAAAAGTACAGGATCGGTACTGCGGCGGCAGCCAGCCGCCCGCTTCAAACGTGCTCGGGGAAGCCCGAGCGGCCTTGCGTGAGATCGGTCAGCGTGTGGCGCGCAGCGTCCAAGGCGGTAGCGGGCAACTGGATCGTGAGGCGGACCGTCATGGCGTACTGGCTCTCCACGAGCGTGAACTGCTGCTGGTCGATCCAGTGGCGCACGCGGGTTTCGTCGGGATAGCCGAGTTCGACTGTGAGGCGCGCCTGCGCGATGCGCTCGACGCGCTCGGCCCCATGCAGGGCGCTGGCAATGGCGTCGGTATAGGCGCGCACGAGGCCGCCCGCGCCGAGCTTCACGCCGCCGTAGTAGCGCACCACGGCGGCGAGCAAGCCGTCCAGGTCGTGATGGCGAAGCACTTCGAGGATCGGGCGCCCGGCGGTGCCGGAGGGCTCGCCGTCGTCGGACATGCCGGACTGGCCGCCCGCTAGCAGCGCCCAGCAAACATGCGTGGCGGTGGGATGTTCGTCGCGCAGGCGGCGGATTTCAGCCATGGCCGCTTCGCGGTCGGCAACAGGAATGGCGTGCGCGATGAAGCGGCTCTTGCGGATATCGAGTTCCGCCGTGACGGGATGGGCGAGCGTGAAAGTTGGCACAAGCGGGGTGGCACTGCAGGCGAAACCCCCATGTTAACCGATGCTCATGGGTCGGCTTTCGACGTCAGTCCCCATATCTTGCCAGTTTGCGTAATGGTTCTTTGCGTCAGATGCTAGTGACGCCCCGGCCTTGAGCCCGGATAATGCACGGTATGACGGATCTAGCTCTGGCTGGAGCGAAGCCGAACTCCTCATTCGGTGATCCGTCATAGTTCTTCTCTCGCGGCGCCGCTGCACCGTTCCGGCAGACGCGATTCTCCAGAAGCACAGAAGCCAAAAAAATCCCCGGTCGGACGGTGTCACGACCGGGGGTCACAAGGCTCGCCTGTTCTCAAGAGGCAATCCCACCTTACGTCCGCAAAATTGCGTCCGCAATCGGAAAAAAAACCTGGTGCGCCTGGCACCCGAAGGGCGCTAGAGTTCTCATTCGCGCGCAAAAAAAATCCCGGCCATCTCTGGCCGGGCAATGAGAATACACCGTGCGCTCCGGGGAACGAAACGCCCATCAACGTTACCCGCGGGGCGTGCGGGCGGCAACACTTCCGCATTACCTGCAATTACTAACGTCTGCCTTTCCGGATGCGCCCGGCGTGCGGCGCGGCAGGCCGGATCCGCCGTGTGGCGGGCGTTGCGGTCAATTTGATTCGCATAGCGAACGATATTCGCGCGCCCGCACGCGCGCGGCGAAGTAAGGCGCTGAAATGCGCCGAGGCCGGTCTCCCCAGGGGGAAGACCGGCCTCGGTGTGCCGCTTCAGGGGCCTCCAGAGAAGGCGGCCCCTGGATCACGCGTGCGTCACGCGGATCAGTAACGCGGCGGGGGCGGCGGACGATGGTCGTCGTCGCGGTAGTGCGGGGGACCCGGATCGTGCGGGTGATGGTGCATCCACTCGTCGTGTTCCCAATAGCGGTGGCCGTCGTAATAACGGTTCTCGTGCCAACCGATCGAGACGTGCGCGTCCACCGGCATCATGTGCGGTTGACCGTATTGCGGCGCCGATTCGGCACGCAGCCCATACGGAGCCGATTGAGCGAAGGCGCTCGAGGCGCCCATCAATGCGCCGCCGGCGATCAGTGCTGCGGCGATGGCGCGGGCGGGGGTCTTCCAGCTCTTCGTGTTCATGAGTTACCTCCTCGTTGGTTGCGTCGTCAGTCACGCGGCATCGGGATGCCTTTGTGTCGCGACCACGGTTCAAAGCTTATCGGCCCGAAGCGGAGGAAAACGTGACCACTTGTAAGCTTTCGTTTCATACGATTCTTCATGCCAGAAAGGCCGCTTTGACAGTTGGCCCTTGATGCAGAAAGGATTAAGCGCCGTACCTGACAATCGGGAACAAGCCGTAGAGGGTCGGGTTGTCAACTGACGTTACATTCGGGCGGCGCGGGCCGCCCGAATGCGTCACGTGTACCGGCCAGCAGGCCCCGCTGTCGTTCTTACCGAGGTGTTTTCGGCGCGGGTGTTGCACCAGCCACATCGATCGCGCTTTGCGAACCTAGTTGCGCGCGCAACTCATATTTCTGGATCTTGCCCGTGGCCGTGCGCGGCAGTTCGCCGAAGCGCACGGCGCGCGGCACCTTGAAGTGCGCGAGAAAGAGCCGGCAGTGCGCGATGATTTCCTCGGCCGTGGCGCTCGCGCCGGGCCGCAGTTCGACGAATGCGCAAGGCACTTCGCCCCACTTCGGATCGGGCATCGCCACGACGGCGGCGAGCGCGACGGCCGGATGGCGATACAGCGTGTCCTCGACCTCGATGCTCGAAATGTTCTCGCCGCCCGAGATGATGATGTCCTTGCTGCGGTCGGTGATGCGCACGTAGCCGTCGGGCGTCATCACGCCGAGGTCGCCCGTGTGGAACCAGCCGCCGCGGAACGCCTCTTCGGTCGCGCGCTCGTTCTTCAAATAGCCCTTCATGCAGATGTTGCCGCGGAACATGATCTCGCCGAGCGTTTCGCCGTCGGCGGGCACGGGTTCCATCGTCTGCGCATTGCGCACGCTCACGCCGCTTTGCAGGTGATAGCGCACGCCCTGGCGCGCGGCGAGGCGCGCCTGTTCCTCGTCGGGCAACGTCTGCCAGCGCGCCTGCACCGCGCATACGGCAGCGGGGCCGTACACCTCGGTCAGACCATAGACATGCGTGAGTTCGATGCCGATCGCCTTCATCTTCGCGATCACGGCCGGCGCGGGCGGGGCGCCTGCCACCATCGTGCACACCGTGTGAGCGATGCCTTCGCGATACTCCGCGGGGGCGTCGGCGAGCGCGCCCTGCACGATGGGTGCGCCGCAATAGTGCGTGACGCGCTCGCTGCGAATGAGATCGAACACGAGCTTCGCGTCGAACTTGCGCAGGCACACGTTCACGCCCGCACGCGCGGCGACGGTCCACGCGAAGCACCAGCCGTTGCAGTGAAAGAGCGGCAGCGTCCAGAGGTACACGGCGTGCTTGGGCATGTCCCATTCGAGGATGTTGCTCACTGCGTTGAGGTACGCGCCGCGATGGTGATAGACCACGCCCTTGGGGTCGCCCGTCGTGCCCGAGGTGTAGTTCAGTGCAATGGCGTCCCATTCGTCGCGCGGCGGCTCCCAGGCGAACTCGGGATCGCCTTGTTCGAGGAACGCCTCGTAGTCGGTGGCGCGCGGGAAGTACTCGGGGTCGGCGGCCGCGATGTCGGCCACGCTGATGATCCTGAGGTTGGGGAATTCGAGCGCCGCGCGCTGCGCGAGCGCCGCGAATTCGGTATCGACGATCAACGCCTTCGCTTCGCCATGGCGCAGCATGAACAGCATGGTTGCGACATCGAGTCGCGTGTTGAGCGTGTTGAGCACCGCGCCGAGCATGGGTACGCCGAAGTGCGCTTCGACCATCGCGGGGATGTTGGGCAGCAGCACCGCCACCGTGTCGCCGCGGCCGATGCCCGCCTGCGCGAGCGCGCTCGCGAGCCGCCGCGTGCGCGCATAGGTTTCTCGCCAGTCGCGGCGGACCTCGCCGTGGACCACGGCCAGGCGGTCGCCATAGACTTCGGCGGCGCGGGCGATGAAATCGACCGGCGTGAGCGGCACATAATTGGCCTCGCGTTGCGCGAGCCCTTCTTCGTAGGGGTGCAACATGGCGGTGTCTCCGAACGGTTATGGGTTTGTCGATATGATTCGCGCTACCGTAGCAGGGCCGCGCATGCCAGTCTGTCGCCGGCGCGACAGAGCGGGCCGCGACGCACGGTGTGCCCGACAAGATCGACCCAAAGATTGACCTAACCCAGGAAAGCGCGATGTCGCAATCCATTATGCCCCCGGATGGGACACCGCCCGCCCGCGATTCATGGCGCGAAGGCGAGCGCATCGACGCCGCAAACGCCGCGCGCCTGGCGGCGCTATTCGAGCGGTGCGCTTGGTTCCGCGCGCTCGCGCCCGAGCATCGCGAGTGGGTGCTCGCGTCCTCGCATGCGCAGGGCTATGCCGCGGGCGCGATCGTCGCCGCACGCGAAGCGCCCTCGGACTGGTGGCTCGGCGTGAGTTCCGGCCTCGTGAAGCTGGCGATCTTCAATGCATCGGGGCGCGGCTGCACGTTTTCGGGCGTGCCGCACGGGGGCTGGTTCGGCGAGGGGAGCGTGATCAAGCGCGAGCCGCGCAAGTACGACGTGATCGCGCTGCAGCCGTCGTTCGTCATGGCCGTCGCCACCGAGACGTTCCACCGGCTCATGGACAGCAGCCTGCCGTTCAACCGCTTCGTGATTCATCAGCTCAACAACCGCATGGGCGAATTCATCGCGTTGATCCAGAACAGCCGCTTGCTCGACGTGGATGCACGCGTTGCGCAGTCGCTCGCGCAGATGTTCAATCCCTATCTTTATCCCGAGACGGGGCGTGCGCTCGACATCTCGCAGGAGGAGATCGGCATGCTGGCGGGCGCGTCGCGTCAACGGATCAACCAGGCGCTGCAGACGCTCGAGCGCGAGGGGCTCGTCGCGCTCTCGTACAACCGCGTGGACGTGCTCGATCTCGACGGGCTGCGCGCGTTTGGCCGCGACCAGATCTGAGGATCGCAGAACCCTTATCAATCTTGCGAGGTATAGAAGACTCTCTCCCCCGCGAGCCGGTTTTTAGGCGTGGCCGTGCTGCGTAGACTTTGCTCATCGAATACATAAGGAGAGCAAGGTGAAAAACGCAATGCTGCGCGCGGCGCTGGTTTCGATGATGGCGATCGTTCCGGCGGTGTCGTTTGCCCAATCCGCCGGCACGCACAACGGCCCGGTAACGCGTGCCCAGGTGCTTCAGGAATTGGTCGATCTGGAGTCGGTGGGGTACAACCCGGCTTCGTCGAACGACGCCACTTATCCGGAAGATGTGCAGCGCGCCATGGGCCGGCTTGCCGAAAAGCGCGCCAACGAAGCGCGCCTGGCGCAGGAGCAGGTCGCGCAATCGGGCTACGGCGCACCGCCCGCGCAGAACGGTGAAGCGGGTGCGCCCGCCGTGTCGGGCAGTGAGTCGCCGCCCGCTTATCGCCACCATTGATTGAGGCGCTAACCGCGCCCTGAGCCGCCCCGGGTGCCGCTGGCACCTTTGGCGCTCTCGGGGCCGGCGGCGACGTCGGGCGGCACGCCGAGCAACTGCAGCGTGCCGGCCGTCACACCCGAGAACACCGGCCCCGCGACCGTGCCGCCATAGAACGCCTTGCCCGCCGGATCGTCGATCATGACCGCGACGATCACGCGCGGCGCGCTCATCGGCGCCATGCCGACGAAAAGCGCCCGATAGCGGTTCTTCGCGTAGCCCGCGCCGATTTGCTTGCGCGCGGTGCCGGTCTTGCCGCCCACCCGATAGCCTTCCACATTGGCGGCGCGCCCCGTGCCGCCGTCGCTCGTCGCCATTTCCAGCATCTTGCGCATCGCGGCGGCCGTGGCCGGCGTCGTGACCACGCGCGCCGCCGACGCGGAGGCACCGCCTGCGCCGCCCGGCGCTTCACGCAGCAGGGCGGCCGGATGCAGCGTGCCGTCGCCGGCGTAGGCCGTGTAGATCTGCGCCATCTGCAAAAGCGAAGTGGACAGGCCGTAGCCATAGGCCATCGTCGCCTGCTCGATGGGGCGCCAGCGCGCCCACGGCCGCACGCGGCCAGGCGCCGCGCCCGGGAACGTGACGCCGGGCCGCTGCCCGAGCCCGTACTCCTGATACTTGTCCCAGATCGTTTGCGCGGGCAGGTTCAGCGCGAGCTTGGCGAGCGCGATGTTGCTCGACTTCTGGATGGCCTCCGCCACGGTCATGCGGCCGTGATTCGAGGTGTCGTGAATCGTCGCGGGGCCGATGCGGTACGTGCCCGGCGCGGTGTCGATGAGGGTGTTCGCGTTGACCTTGTGCAGGTCCATCGCCAGCGAAACGACCACAGGCTTGATGGTCGAGCCGGGCTCGAACGTGTCGACCACGGCGCGGTTGCGCAACTGCTTGCCCGTGAGCCGCGCGCGGTCGTTCGGGTCGAACGACGGCCAGTTCGCGAGCGCGAGGATTTCGCCGTTCTGGGCGTCGAGCACGACGACGCTGCCCGCTTCCGCATGATTCTTCGCCACGGCGGCCTTGAGCTGCGTATACGCGAGCTGCTGCACGCGGCGGTCGATGGTGAGCTGGACGGTGTCGCCGTTGCGCGGCTGCACGCGCTCGCTCGGCTCCGAAACGACGCGCCCGAGCCGGTCGCGGATCACCTCGCGCTGGCCCGGCGTGCCGCGCAGGCGCGCGTTCGCGGCAAGCTCCACGCCTTCCTGGCCGGCGTCTTCGACGTCGGTGAAGCCCACCACGTGCGCAGCCGATTCGCCTTCGGGGTAATAGCGCTTCGAGTCGGCGATCAGGGTGATGCCGCCCGCGCCCATCTCGTCGATGTGCGCGGCGGTTTCGGCATCGACCTGGCGCTTGAGCAGCACGAAGGAGCGGTCGCCGGCAACGCGCCGCTCCAGTTCCGCGAGCGGCATGTCGAGCAGGCGCGCGAGCGGCGTGTGCGCGGCGGCGTCGAGGAGCCGCGGATTCACCCAGACCTCGAAGGTCGCGAGGCTCACGGCCAGCAGCGCGCCGTTGCGGTCGACGATGCGCCCGCGCATGGCGTCGAGCTCCAAGGTGCGCTGGTAGCGTTTTTGGCCCTGCTTCACGTAAAAGCCGTGATTGGCGACCTGAATCCAGAACGCGCGCCCGGCCAGCGCCGCAAAGGCCGCGAAGGTGATGAACACGATGAACTTCGAGCGCCACGCGGGCAGGCGCGGCGCAAGCATCGGGTGGCGGGTCGCGGCTGCGTGCGGGTCGCGCGGCGGTTTCCTGGAACGGATCATCGGCAAGGCGGGATGGCGGGGCAGAGTCACATTGTAAACAGGATGTAATTGAATTGAAATGTTGGGTGCGCACGGCCGCGAGGCAATAGGGCGCGCGGTGCACGCCGTCAGGCGGCGCGAGCCGTGCAGGGGAGCGGGGAGAGGCGCAAAGCGAACCGGGCCGCGAATGCGGCCCGGCGGGGAGACATGCAGACCGGCGGTGAGCCGGTATGGCGACAGCGTTACGCGTGCGCGGGCAAGCGGAAGCTCGCGATCGACTCGCGCAGCCCGCTCACCTGATCCTTGAGCGAATGGGCGGCGGCGGCGGCCTGTTCCACGAGCGCCGCGTTCTGCTGCGTCACCTGATCCATCTCGCCCACGGCGCGGTTGACCTGCTCGATGCCGGCGCTCTGCTCGCGCGACGCGTTGCTGATCTCCTCGAGGATCTCGTGCACGCGTCGCACCGACTGCACGATCTCGGTCATCGTCGAGCCCGCGTTGGTCACGAGATGCTGGCCTTCGGTCACGGTGCCGGTCGACTTTTCGATCAGCGCCTTGATCTCCTTGGCGGCGGTGGCGGAGCGCTGCGCGAGGCTGCGCACTTCGGCGGCCACCACCGCGAAGCCGCGGCCCTGTTCGCCCGCACGCGCCGCTTCGACGGCGGCGTTCAGGGCGAGGATGTTGGTCTGGAACGCAATGCCGTCGATTACACCGATGATGTCGCCGATCTGCTGCGAGCTCGTCGTGATGTCGCCCATGGTGCGCACCACGTCGTCGACTACGGCGCTGCCGCGCGTCGCGACGTCGGCGGCCTGGCTTGCGAGCGACGCCGCATGCTGGGCGCTATCCGCGTTCTGGCGCACGTTCGCCGTCATCTGATCCATGCTCGACGCCGTTTGCACGAGTGCCGCCGCCTGTTCCTCGGTGCGTTGCGAGAGATCCGTGTTGCCCGCCGCGATCTCGTTGGCGCCCACGTTGATGTTCTCCGCGCCGCTGCGCACGCGCGAGACGGTCTGCACGAGCGCTGTCTGCATCGTGGCGAGCGCGCGCATCAGGCTGGTCTCGTTCGTGCCCTGCACCTGCAGGCGCAAGGTGAGGTCGCCCTGGGCGATGCGATTGGCCGCGTCCACCGCGCCTTCCAGTTCGCCGCCGATGCTGCTGCGCACGCTGCGCACCACGAGCGCCATCACGGCCGTGGCGGCGCCGCCCAGCAGGAAGGTCACGCCGAGCCAGCGCAGCAGGCTGTCGTAGAACTCGGCGCGCACGTCGTCCATGTACATGCCCGTCACGATCACCCAGTCCCACGGCACGAAGCGGCGGCCGAAGCTCAGCTTGGGAACGGGTTCGCTGTGGCCGGGCTTGGCCCAGAGGTAGTCGAGGAAGCCGCCATTCGGGCCGCTCGCGGCGTTCACGAGCCCGGTGAACACGTGGGTCCCCGCGGGGTCGGTGAAGTCGCTGAGGTTCTTGCCGTCGAGCTCGGGCTTGATCGGGTGCATCAGCATGACCGACTGCGAGTTGTTGATGCTCAGATAGCCGTCGGTGCTGTAGCGGATCGAGCCGATCACGGTGAGCGCCTGCTTCTGGGCGTCGGCTTCGGGCATGACGTTGCGTTGCGAGAGGCCGTAGTAGTAGTTGGCGATGCTCGTCGCTTCGTCGACGAGCGCCGTGAGCTGCGCGCGCCGCTCGCGGATCATCGCTTCGCGGCTTTGCCAGGCGCCAAAGGCGACGATCAACAGCAGGCCGATCCAGAGGATCGCGATCATCGAGCGGAGCTTTTTGTTGAGGGTCATGTTCTGCATGGTCGGTCGGGTAATTCACAGGGCTGGAGCGGTACGACTGGCGATGCGTTGCCGCCAGACTGTGTTTACGGCCCACGCAAACGCGCGCGAGACCCAGGGCGAACCCTGCTTAGGCAGATTTTTCTTCATACAAAACAAAGCCCTTGATCTAGCGCATATGACGCGCTGCTGAAACGCCCGCGAACGCGCCGACAAAAGCCACAAATTTCACAGTAACTCCATGATTTGCCACTGTTTGCAGGGATCGACTGCGGATAGGAATCATTTCCGATATAGTCGCGACTTTGCCCCCGGCCGGCCCGACTTCGAGGCCTGCGATCAAGCCGGGATGAAGGACCTTTCCCAACGATGCGACGCACACGGCGCTGCCCCCGCTGCCGCCCGCATGACGTCCACTGGAGCAACAAGAATGAACGCACGCGAACCCGCCCTGGTCCCCGCCGCTCTTGCCACATCGCGCAGCGCGCGGCTGCGCCAGATGCTGACCAGCAACGAACTCGAATTCCTGATGGAAGCGCACAACGGCCTTTCCGCACGCATTGCGCGCGAGGCGGGCTTCAAGGCGATCTGGGGCTCGGGCCTCTCGATCTCCGCGCAGTTCGGCGTGCGCGACAACAACGAGGCGAGCTGGACCCAGGTGGTCGACAACCTCGAGTTCATGGCCGACGCGAGCGACCTGCCCATCCTGCTCGACGGCGACACCGGCTACGGCAACTTCAACAACGTGCGCCGGCTCGTGCGCAAGCTGGAGCAGCGCGGCATTGCGGGCGTGTGCATCGAAGACAAGGTGTTCCCGAAGACCAACAGTTTCATCGGCGGCGAAGCGCAACCGCTTGCCGACATCGACGAGTTCTGCGGCAAGATCAAGGCCGGCAAGGACTCGCAGACCGACGAGCACTTCTCGATCGTCGCGCGCGTCGAGGCGCTGATCGCGGGCTGGGGCATGGACGAAGCGCTCAAGCGCGCCGAAGCGTATCGCCAGGCCGGCGCGGACGCGATCCTCATCCACAGCAAGCTTTCGAAAGCTGACGAGATCCTCACGTTCGCGCGCGAGTGGGCGGGCCGCGGCCCGCTTGTGATCGTGCCGACCAAGTACTACAGCACGCCGACCGAGGTGTTCCGCGAGGCGGGCATCAGCACGGTGATCTGGGCGAACCACCAGATCCGCGCGGCCGTTTCGGCCATGCAGGCCGTCACCAGGACGATTTACGACACGCAAACGCTCGTCGACGTCGAAGACCGTATTGCTACGGTTAACGAAATTTTCCGTCTGCAGGACGCCGACGAATACTCGGAAGCCGAAGACCGCTATCTTTCCGCTTCGTCGCGCGGCGCAGGCTCGGCAATCGTGCTGGCCGCGAGCCGCGGCTCGGGCCTCGATGCCTACACGGAAGACAAGCCCAAGGTCATGCTGCCGGTGGCGGGCAAGCCGCTCCTGCGCTGGCTCGTCGATGCATTCAAGAAGCAGTCGGTCAACGACATCACCGTGGTGGGCGGCTACAAGGCCGAAGCCATCGATACGGCGGGCATCAAGCTCGTGCGCAACGAGCGTTTCGCGCAGACGAACGAACTCGCTTCGCTCGCGTGCGCGGTCGGCGCGCTCGATAACGACACGGTGATCTCGTACGGCGACCTGGTGTTCCGCAGCTATATCTTGCGCGATCTCGTGGAAAGCGAAGCGGACTTCAGCGTGGTGGTGGATTCGTCGCCCGAGCCGGAGAACAGCAGCACGCGCGACTTCGCATGGTGCTCGGCCGCCGACGAGCGCGATCTGTTCGGCAGCAAGGTGTTGCTCGAGCGTGTGGCGAGCGATCCGGCCGCGAACGGCGCGGCCCCGCACGGCCGCTGGATCGGCCTCGTGAACGTGCGCGGCGCGGGCCGCGCGAAGCTCGCGAAGAAGCTCGCGCAGCTGCAAACGCGCGCCGACTTCGACACGCTCGACATGCCGGCGCTGCTCAATGCGCTGATCGCAGACGGCGAGAAAATCGAAGTGCAATACGTGCACGGCCACTGGCGCGGCGTGAACGACCTCGAAGACTTCCGCCGCGCGGGAGACTTTGCCCACGCACAAACGCCGCTGGGCGCGGAGGGCCAGGCATGATCGAAGCCGCACAGTTCGTCGAAGCGGCGCGCTCGCGCGGCTTCGAGTGGTACGCCGGCGTGCCGTGCTCGTACCTCACGCCGTTCATCAACTACGTGCTGCAGGACGACTCGCTGCACTACGTGAGCGCGGCCAACGAAGGCGACGCGGTCGCGGTCATCGCGGGCGTGGCGCTCGCGGGCAAGCGCGGCATCACGATGATGCAGAACTCGGGCCTCGGCAACGCCGTGAGCCCGCTCACCTCGCTGACGTGGACGTTCCGCCTGCCGCAACTGCTGATCGTGACGTGGCGCGGCCAGCCGGGCGTGCCCGACGAGCCGCAGCACGCGCTGATGGGCCCGGTCACGCCGCAGATGCTGGAAACGATGGAGATTCCGTGGGAGACGTTCCCCACGGAAGCCGACCAGATTGCGGCGGCGCTCGATCGCGCCATCAGGCACATGGACGAAACGGGCCGCCCGTACGCGCTCGTCATGCAGAAGGGCAGCGTCGCGCCGTACGAACTCGAGGGCGGCGGCGCGATGCCGGCAAAGCACGCGCTGCCGGTCGCGCAGGCCAAGTGGACCGGACGGTCGCCTGAGCAACTGCCCACGCGCCAGCAGGCGCTCGAGCGCGTGATCGCCGCGACGCCTGCCGAGTCGACGGTGGTCGTCGCGTCGACGGGTTTCTGCGGCCGCGAACTCTACGCGCTCGACGACCGCTCGAACCAGCTCTACATGGTGGGTTCGATGGGCTGCGTCACGCCGTTCGCGCTCGGCCTCGCGCTCGCGCGGCCCGACCTGAACGTGGTCGCGCTCGACGGCGACGGCGCGGCGCTCATGCGCATGGGCGTGTTTGCCACGCTCGGCGCCTACGGCCCCGCGAACCTCACGCACGTGCTGCTCGACAACGGCGCACACGATTCGACGGGTGGCCAGGCGACCGTGTCGGGGCAGGTGTCGTTCGCCAACGTGGCCGCCGCGTGCGGTTACGCCGACGCCGCGGAAGGCGACGATGTCGCCGTGCTCGACAGCGTGCTCGCCGCCGCGCGCGAACGCGCGAAGGGCGCCTCGGGTGTCGCAGGCACGCGCTTCGTACGCCTGACGATTCGCCGCGGCACACCCGACGGCCTGCCGCGCCCCACGATCACGCCGCCCGATGTCAAGACGCGCCTCATGCGCCACATCGGCGCCGCTGCCGACACGTCCGCCAAATAAGGAACTACCGATGCTGCTGCTCAATCCCGGCCCGGTCACGCTCACCGAACGCGTGCGCCAGAGCCTCCTCCAGGAAGACCTGTGCCATCGCGAAAGCGAGTTCTTCGACGTACAGGAAGAGGCGCGCACGCGTCTCGTGGGCGTCTACGATCTCGACCCCGCGCAATGGCAGGCCGTGCTCATGACGGGCTCCGGCACGGCTGCGGTCGAAAGCATGATCTCGACGCTCGTGCCCGCGAACGGCAAGTTGCTGATCGTCGAGAACGGCGTGTATGGCGAGCGCATCACCGCGATCGCGAAGCAGTACGGCATCGCGCATGAGGTCGTCAGGCACGACTGGATGCAGGCGCCGGACCTCGCGCGCATCACGGCCGCGCTCGACGCCGACAAGGCGGTCACGCACGTCGCGATCATTCATCACGAAACGACCACGGGCCGCCTGAACGATCTGCGCGCACTGGGCGAAGCGTGCCGCGCGCGCGGCGTGCAAATGCTCGTGGACGGCGTGAGCAGCTTCGGCTCCGAAGCGCTCGACTTCGGCGACGCGAGCATCGCGGCGGTGGCGGCGACGGCAAACAAGTGCCTGCACGGGGTGCCCGGCGCGGCCTTCGTGGTGGTGCGCCGCGCCGCGCTCGCGCAAGCGCATAGCCGCACGTACTATCTCGACCTCAAGCGTCTTGCCACGCTGCAGGATCAGCGCAATACGCCGTTCACGCCTTCCGTGCACGCCTATTACGCACTCGTCGAGGCGCTGCGCGAACTCGCCGACGAAGGCGGCTGGCAGGCGCGTCACGCGCGCTACGCGGCGCTTTCCGAGCAGGTGCGTGCAGGGCTCGCCGCGCGCGGCATGGAGAGCGTGCTGCCGAAGGAAGAGTCGTCGGTGGTGCTGCGCGCGTTCCGCTTGCCCGCGGGCGTCGACTATCCCGCGCTGCATGACGCGCTCAAGGCGCGCGGCTTCGTGATCTATGCGGGGCAGGGCGGCTTGTCGGCGGAACTGTTCCGCATTTCGACGATGGGCGACATTCATGCCGCCGACGTCGAACGCTTGCTGGCGGCGTTCGATGAAGTGACGCGCTAAGGGCGTATTTCGAAGAGTGCGAAAGCAATTGGCGGGCGGCTTCGGCCGCCCGTTTGCTTTTGCGGCCGTGTTTCAATAGCCCGTGAGCACCGCGAACGCGAGGGTTGCCGAAGACAGCACGAGCAGCACGAGAAAGAGCGGCAGGATGAAGCGTAGCCACTCGCCAAAGCCCACGCGCGCCGTGGCGAGATACGCGAGCAGCATGCCGGAGGTGGGCGTGACCATGTTCGTGAGGCCGCCGCCCAGCACGAATGCCAGCACCGAGGTCTGGCCGCTCACACCTGAAAGCTGTGCGATAGGCCCGATGATCGGCATGCTCACCGCTGCCTTGCCCGACACCGAAGGAATGAACACGTCGAGCAGCATCTGCACGGCCATGAGTCCGTTGGCGACCCACACGCTCGAGCGGCCGTGCGCGAGGCGCGTGAAGTAGTCGATCAGCGGGTCGAGCACGAAGCTGTTCTGGAGGATCAATTCGACGGATGCCGCAAGCCCGATCAGGAGACCCGCGAGCACCATGCCCTTCATGCCGTCGACGAAGGCCTCGGACGCGCTGCGCGAATCGAGCCGCCCCACGAGCGCCGTCACGATGCTGATCGCCACGTAGAACGCGGAAAGCTCGACGTTCCCCCACCTCAGTTCGCGCGTGCCGAACACGAGTGCGGCGGCCGCGACGGCGAGGATGACGAGCGTCGCCTTGTGGCGGCGCGAGAGCGGCGTGGGCGCATGCAGCGCCTCGACGGCGACCTCACGCCGATAGCCGCTGCGACGCACATAGAGCAGCAGATACGCGACACCGATCGTCAGAAACACCACGAATACGCCGAGCCGCAACGCCAGGCCGCTGAAGAGCGGCACGCCGACGATGGGCTGCGCCACCGCGAGCGACAGCGGATTCGTGACCGACGCGATATAGCCGATCTTCGCGGCAATCGCGACGAGCGCCACCGCGAACAGATTCGAGAGCCCGAGCCGTTTCGCGAGGAGCATCACCATCGGAATGATGACCAGGTACTCCGAAATAAAGCCGAGCAGGGTGCTGCCCAGCCCGATCAGGATCATGAGCAGCGGCGCGAGCACGTAGACGTTGCCGGCGGTGAGCTGGAGCAGGCGGTCGATGCCGGCGTCCACCACGCCCGTGCGTTTCATGACGCCGAACATGCCGCCCACGAACATCACCATGACGATGAGCGGCGCGTTCTTGATAAGCCCGTTCGGGATGGCGACGAACACCGAGACGAGGCTCGCGGGCGCTGCATGGTCCGGCGTGCTCTTCGTCACTGCGGGCGCGACGAGCGTGGCGAGATCGCCGCTTTTCGGCACCACGTGGTAAGTGCCCGGAATCACGAGTTTGTCGTGGCGCTCGAAGCGGCCTGCGTCGACGAACCAGGTCATCGCCAATGCGGCGGCGAGCACCCAGAGCATCATGACGACAGGGTGCAGCATCTTGCCGTGCGGTCGGGTTTCCTGTCTTGCGCCTTCTGCGGGTGGCGTGTCTTCACGCGGGGAGGAGGGCGGAGCGACGATCATGATCAGGAATCCTCCATGCGTGCTCAGGCGGAAAGCGCCGCGGCGCGTGCGCCTGTATAGCCGAGTTCGGCGGAGATCGCATCGGCGCAGGCCTGCAGGCGTTCGAGGTAGTCGGGAATCTCGGCGCGGCCGATGCGCATTTCCGGCCCCGAAATGGCGACGGCGGCCACCGTCGCGCCCGACATATCGCGCACCGGCGCGGAGATCGCCACCGCGCCTGCCGTCACTTCGCCGAGACTCACGGCATAGCCCTTGCGCGCGATCGCATCGAGTTCCTCGACGAGCGCGATCAGGTCCGGCGCCTCGGGCATCTTCTTCATGCGCGCGAGATAGTCGGTGCGTACGGCACCCGGTGCGAACGCGAGCAGCACCTTGCCCGAAGCGCCGTGATTGATCGACCGGCGGTTGCCCACCGCGCCCACGGCGCGCACCTGGTGCGTGGTCTCGCAGCGCGCGACGCAAACCGTCTCGAGGCCCTCGCGCACGCGCAGCACGATCGTCTCGTTGATCGCCTGGTTGAGCGCGAGCATGTGGCGCGAGGCCGAGCGCACGAGCGTGTTCTGCTGCGTGGCCGCCACGCCCAACACGAAGGCTTGCGGACCGAGCGCGTAGGTGGAGGTTTGTGCGTCCTGCACGACATAGCGGTGCAGCTCCAGCGTGCAGAGCATGCGATAGGTGCGCGATTTATTGATGCCCAGCTGCGTGGACAGTTCCGTGACGCCAAGGCCCGGATGCTCGGCCACATAGCTGAGCAGTTTGAGCGCGTTGTCGACGGCATCGACGATATAGGTCATGGCTAAGCTCACTTTGCGTTGAGTCGCGCGCGCACCCAGTCGGCGAGGGCGTCGGCGAAGGCGTCGAGGTCACGCTTGAGCGTGTCGAAACCCGCATGCTTCGAAAACGCGGCCTCATCCATGTAGAGCGCGCGGTTCAGTTCGATCTGAATGCTGTGGCGGTTGCGCGCCCGATCGCTCACGGCGCGCAGCAGGTCGCCGCCCTGGTACGGCTCGTTGATCTGCACGCGATAGCCGGTGGCCGCAAAGTGATCGGCGACCCATTGCGTGAACGCCGGATCCGATGTCGTGCCGCGCCGGTCGCTGATGACGAAATCGGGGCGCGCCTCGCCCGAGTCGACGTTCATTTCGTTGCCGCGCGATTTCATGGAGTGACAGTCCACATGCCACAGCGCGCCGTGCTGCGCGTAGGCCGCCTCGGCCGCCTGCGCGAGCGCCGCGCGATAGGGGCGGTAGTACGCGTCGATGCGGTGCCGGACTTCATCGACGGAAAGCTTGCGATCGTAGAGCGCCACGCCGGGCAGCGCGTAGCGGCGGATCAGGCCCATGCCGCGACGCGTGTACGGCTCGGGCGCGAGCGGCTCGGGCCACGGCTCGGCGAGCAGTTCGGCGTCGATGTCGGTGATGGCGCGGTTCGGGTCGATATAGGCGCGCGGAAAGCGTGCGCCGATCAGCACGCCGCCGCGCGCGGGCACGCCGCCCCACAGTTCGTCGACGAACGCGTCCCACGACGTGAGGATCGCCTCGCGCGGCGCGACGGTGCCGAAGTCGTCGGGCAGCGTGATACCGCTATGCGGGGAGTCGAACACGATCGGCAGCGGCTCGGCCTGTGCCGCAACGGTGAAGCAAGGCGCGTGTTCGTCTGCCTGGGAGGAAAGTGGGCTGGTGTTCGTCATCGCTAGTCAGTTACTTGCCGCATGTTTTAGTGAATAAAACAGCGTTTTAATTTCAAGAGATAGCGTAGCGCGCGGTAAAAATTGGGCCGATTGGGGTTTCCCCTGGAATGGCTCGGTAAGAATAGCGAATTGAACCGGCTGTAAAGGATTACAGCGATTTAGGCGGACGCCGCGACGCCCCACTTCGTGTCGCGGGTTTTTGACAGCTTCTTGACGGGACGGAAAGCCGACCCGAATAATAAATAATACGCTGTTTTAAACAATAAAACAAGCGGATGAGGCAAGCCATCGTCAACGGGGGAGCGCAAGCGGGTAGCCGTTGCTCCGCGCCGCGCAGCGATGCCATTTCATCAGGATTGCAAAAGATAGATCGCACCTCCCGGCGCGCATCTGGAGATCAACACCAACACACGGCACATCGAATGCCAGAAGGAGAAAAACGCATGTTTCAAGCATCCCGGCGCACCCTCGCACTCGTCATCGGCGGTCTCGGTCTCGCGGCCTCGCACGCCAACGCGCAGTCGAGCGTCACGCTGTACGGCATCGCCGACGGCGGCTTCACCTACACGAGCAACCAGGGTGGCAAGTCGAACTTCCAGGCGACGGCCGGCAGCGAGCAGGGCTCGCGCTGGGGCCTGCTCGGCAGCGAGGATCTGGGCGGCGGCAATCGCGCGATCTTCCGCCTCGAGAACGGCTTCAACCTGCAGACCGGCACCGCGAGCGCGAACGGCCGCATCTTCGGCCGCCAGGCGTGGGTGGGGCTCGCGAGCGACCGCTGGGGCTCGCTCACGTTCGGGCGCCAGTACAACGCGGCGCAGGACTCGCTCGAACCGCTGCAAATGGCCGTGGAGACGTCGCAGTACGGTACGCACCCATTCGACACCGACGACCTGAACAACACGTTCCGCACCGACAACTCCGTCAAGTACGTCACGCCAAAATTCCACGGCCTGACGATCAACTCGATGTACGGCTTCAGCAACAACGCGGGCAACTTCGGGACGAACCGTTCATGGAGCGTGGGCGCGAGCTATGCGGGCGGGCCGCTGCAGTTCGGCGCAGCGTATGTGCAGCTCGATCATCCGGCCACGGACACGACCGGTGCGATTCCTTCGGACAACTACTTCACGTTCCTGAAGGGCATTACGCAGCAGCGTATCTGGGGCGCGGGCGGTGTCTACACGTTCGGCAATCTCGGCGTGGGCGCGATGTACACGAACGTCGCGTTCGATCTGACGCCGCAAAGCCAGTACCAGCACTATCAGAACGCGGAAGTCAGCCTGCGCTATGCGATCACGCCGTCCATTCATGCCGCCATCGGCGAGACCTGGACGGGCGTGAATGCGAACGGCCAGAAGGATAGCTGGCATTACTGGCAGACGACCAGCGCTGTGCAGTACTTCCTCTCGAAGCGCACGGACGTCTATCTCGACCTCATCTATCAGCGCGCGACGAATGCCGTGGCGCAGATCGAAGGGACGTCGGGCGCATCGAGCAACAGTAATCAGTTCCTCGCGGTGACGGGCATCCGCCACAAGTTCTGATCGACTGACCCGGGCGGTCAGTTCGCGGCGCGCTCGCGCGTGCCGATCGTGCTGGCCGCCTTCGCCTGCTTGGCGGGCTTGCGCCGCGCACGGGCTTTCTTGAGCCAGATGAGCACGCCGGTCACGCTGAGCATCGCGACGACAACGCCGGTAAAGCTGATGGCGATGCGCCCCGGCAGCCCGGCGATGCGACCCGAATGCAAGGGGAATTGCGCCTGCATGAAGATGTCGCCTGCGCTGCCGCGGCCCGGAATCTGTCTGCCGAGCACCTGGCCCGTCCGCGCGTTCATGATGAGCCAGGCATTGCCGAGGCCCGCGTCGCCGTGATCGTTGCCCGCCTCGAAGTAGCCCACGCCATACACGCCGGAGGTGGGCAGCCCGAACAGTCCGCCCGGCGGCGCCGTGATGCCTTCGCGGCGGCCCATCGCGGCGGCTTCGGCCACGATGCGTTCGCGCGCGGCCGCTGCCTCGGCGGGCGTGAGCGCGGGGCCCGGCGCGACGATGCGGAACGGGTCCGGCGCGAGCGTCGAGAACACCGACACCACGGGGCGCACGACCTGCGCGCCGAGGTTCATCGAAATCGACGTGACGGCCACCACGATCAGGAGTCCCCAGAGCCACACGCCGCCCGAGCGGTGCAGGTCGAACGTGAGCGCATAACCGCCGCGCTTCACGCGAAAGGCGAGCGACTTGCGCCAGCTTTTCAGGCTCGGGAAGGCGAGCACGATCGCGATGAGGCCGTCGAGCAGCCATACCATCCCGACCACGCCCATCGTCCACACGCCGAAGTCGATGCCCATTTTCGTCGGCATGAACAGCGTGTAGTGGAGCCGGTAGAGGAAGGGGATCAGGTTCTGGCGCGCAAGCGAAGCCTTGCCCCACATGCGGCGGCCTTGCTCCTCGCCCGTGACGGGGTCGAGCGCGACCTGGTTGAAGTCGAGCGCATAGGGCGTCTGGTTCGCAGGGTTCAGGCGCGGCGCCATCTGCGCGATCCAGGTATGGCCGGGCTCGACGGAAAGCGGCATGAAGGTCACGACCGCGTGCGGTTCTGCGGCCTCGAGACGCTTCGCGAGTTCGAGCGCGGGCAGCGGCGTGCCCGGCGTCGCGCTACGGAAGAACGTTGGATTGAGCAGCGCGTCGAGTTCGTGGTCCCACGCGATCACCGCGCCGGTCAGTCCGGCGAGGAACAGGAAGGCCGCGGTGCCAAGACCGAACCAGCGGTGCAGGCGGACCAGCAGCGGTCTCATGCAAAACCTCGGCTCGCCGGCCGGCGCGCGGGGGCGAACGCGATCACGATTGGGCTCACGGCAATCTTGAAAAATACTGCAAATAGGAATCGTTTGCATTCTACGGATCGACCGTCGAAGGCGCAAGCTTTGCGAAAGGGGGGATATGGGGGCGGAAGAAGCGCGGAACGCGCAGAATCGGCCGCGGCGCTCGCGAGACGTCGTCGCGAGTGCCGCTACAGCCATCAGACGCGATGCCCGGCCGTGGCGACCGGGCGTGCGATCACACGGGGTCCTTGTCCGGCGGCCCCTCGGGCTGCTGCGGTTCGTCCTTGTGATGGCCCGGTGCCGGCGGGGTGAGCGGGTCGCGTTCGGGGTCCCGGGTCGGATCGGCGAGTGGATCGGGAAGCGGATTCGTGTGCGAGCAGATCATCGCGAGGTCCTCTTGCGCTAGCGTGCGGCCGTGTGGTGCGCGTCACCCTATAGCGTAGGCGATCGATTGCATGCCTGACACTCGCAATTGAACAATCGCCGCGGGCGAGTCGCGAGTGCGCGCGAATCAGAGCCCGTTGAGGTCGGCCGGCGTGTCGACGTCGCGCAGAATGCCCGGGTCGTCGACTTCGACGCGCGTCAGCGGGTGGGTGCTCAGCAGGGCGCGGGCGCCCGTGTCGCCGTCGAGCGCGACGAGCGCTGCGCGATGCGCGTAGCCGAAGCCCACCGGATGTCCGCGCTGCCCGCGATAAAACGGCGCGACGAGCGATGCGCCACCATCCAGTGTGCGCGCCACGGCTTCGATCGATTCGACGGCAATGCAGGGCATGTCGGCCAGCGCGACGATCCAGCTTTCCGCTTCATGATCGGTTTCCACGCCCGCAGCGAGGCTCGCGCCCATGCCGCGCGCGGCGTCGGGGGCGAACACCACGTCGCAGCCGGCGTCGTTGAGCACATGCGCGAGTGTTTCGGCCCCGGGACGTACCACGGCGATCACTTTGGGTACGACGCGCAGCAACCGTTGCGCGGACTCGCGCGCGACGCACGTGCCTTCAGGGAGGGGGGCGAGGAGCTTGTTGCGCAGTCCGTTGGGATCGAAGCGCGAACCGGTGCCGGCGGCGAGCAACACGCCGGTGGCGAACGAAGCATAGGCCATGGGTGTGGTACGCCCGCGAAGAGGGTGAGCAGTGATTGTGCGGCGCAAGCGCGCGTGAGGCAAGCCCCGCGCGCCGCATATGCCTTGCTTCGTCTTGCATTTGGCGACCGCTCATGCACTGTGCCTGTGCAGAGCCTGCACGGCAGACCCTCGGTTACACGAGCGAATTCGTCTGCGGGACGACCTTGTCGAGCGTAATCGGCAAATCGCGCACGCGCACGCCGGTGGCGTGATACACGGCGTTCGCAATGGCCGCCGGCACGCCGGTAATACCGATCTCGCCGATGCCGCGCACGCCGAGCGGATTGAAGCGCAGATCGGGTTCGCCGACGAACAGTACGTCCAGCTCGCCGATGTCCGCGTTCACGGGCACGTGGTATTCGGCGAGATTGTTGTTCGCAATGCGGCCCATGCGCGTGTCGAAGAGACCCTCTTCGTGCAGGGCCGTGCCCACGCCCCATACCATGCCGCCCATCAACTGGCTGCGCGCCGTCTTTTCGTTGAGCACGCGTCCCACGTCGTACGCGCCGACGATGTGCGCCACGCGTATCGTGCCGGTATCGGCATCGACGTGCACTTCGGCGAACACGGCGCCGAATGAGTGAAACGCATACTGCTGCTTCTCCGCGCCTGGCTTCGTCGCGACCTGCGCCTCGAGCGGCTGGCCGCCCGCGCGGGCGATGACGGCCGCGGCGGGATCGCGTCGCGAGCTGTCGCTGCGGCTCACGACCCAGCCGTCCTGCACGGTCACGTCGTCCGCAGCGAGTCCGTAGACGGGCGAGCCGCGATCGCCGCGCGCGAGCGCGACGAGCTTGTCGCGCACGGCCGTGCACGCGGCCTGCACGGCGGGCGAGACGCTCGCCGCCGACTGCGAGCCGCCCGAAACCGGCGCGACCGGCAAGGTCGAATCGCCCAGCGCAAAGCGGATGCGGTTGGGCGGAAAGCCGAGCGCGTCGGCGGCCACCTGGGTCATCACCGTGTAGGTGCCGGTGCCGATGTCCTGCGTGCCCGACGCGACCATCGCGTAGCCGTCGGGCAGGATGCGCGCCACGGCGGCGGCTTCGCTGCGGTTCGCGGGATACGTCGCGCTCGCCATGCCGAGGCCGACGAGCGTATTGCCGTTGCGCATGGCGCGCGGCGTGTTGACGCGCCGCGACCAGTTGAAGCGTTGCGCGCCCGCCTCGTAACATTGGCGCAGCGCTTTCGACGACCACGGCTTACCGTCCTGCGGCTCGCTTTCCGCGTAGTTCTTCAGGCGCAGCGCAACCGGGTCCATTTTCAGTTGCCACGCCAGCTCGTCCATGGCCGATTCGAGCGCGAACGAGCCCGTGGTTTCACCGGGAGCGCGCATGAAGGTCGGTGTGCCGACATTCAGGGGTACGACACGATGGCTCGTGCTGCAATTGGGCACCGCGTACATGATGCGCGTGACGAGGCCGCACATCTCGAGCCAGTCTTCGAACGTGGACGTGTGAGCGAGCGTATCGTGGCGCAGGCCCGTGAGTGTGCCGTCCGCGCGCGCGGCGAGCGAGAGATGCTGCTCCGTGTGCGGGCGCGAGCCGACCGGCCCGAACATTTGCGGCCGCGCGAGCGCGAGCCGCACGGGGCGGCCCGTCTGCTTCGCGGCCATCGCGCACAGGCTCACGTGCGACCACGACGAACCCTTGCAGCCGAAGCCGCCGCCGAGGAACGGCGAGATCACGCGCACGTTGTCGGGCGCGATGCCGAACACGGCCGCCACCGCGTTGCGCGCGCCGCTCACGCCCTGAGTGGCGTCGTAGAGCGTGAGGTCCGGGCCGTCCCAGTGCGCCATCGTCGCGTGCGGTTCCATCGGGTTGTGGAACTGCGTGGGCGTGGTGTAGACCGCCTCGAAGCGCACCGCGCCTTCGTGCAACCCGGCTTCGACGTTGCCGCGCGTCGATTCGACCGGGCGGCCCATCGGGCTGGGCGGCGCGTGCGCGTCGCCTTTCGCGCGGTTGAAGTCGAGCGTGGCCTGGGTCGGCGCGTAGACGATGTTGATGTGACGCGCGGCATCGGTGGCGTGTTCGAATGTGTCGGCCACCACGACCGCAACCGGCTCGTTGCTGTAGCGCACGACGTTGTCCTGCAGCAGCGTGAGGTGCCGTCCCGCCGGCGGCTTGAGCGGCGAGCGCCCGCCGTTGGGCAGCCGCATCGCGGTCTGGTACGTCATGACGAGCAGCACACCGGGCATGGACTGCGCGCGGCTCGCGTCGATCGACGTGATCGTGCCGCTCGCAATCGTGCTCGTGACGAGCACGGCATGCGCGAGCCGCGTTTCGGGGAAATCGCTCGCGTAGAGGGCGCCGCCCGTGACCTTGAGCATGCCGTCGATGCGGTCCATCGGTTGTCCGGTCAGCGTGCTCATGCGAAATCTCCGGTGTTGTTGCCTTGCGTGCCGGCGGCGGCGAGCATCGTCGAGCGGACGATCGCGCGTTGCGCGAGCCCGACCTTGAACGCATTGCCGCTCAACGGCTTTGCCTGCGCGAGTTCCGCCGCGGCGGCCTCGCGCAGCGTCGACGCGTTGAGCGTCTTTCCCGCGAGATGTTGCTCCGCCGCGCTCGCGCGCCAGGGCCGATGCGCGACGCCGCCCAGCGCGATGCGCGCCGTGCGGATGCGGTGGCCGTCGAGTTGCAGCGCGCTCGCGACCGAGACGAGCGCGAAGGCATAGCTCGCGCGGTCGCGGATCTTGAGATAGTGCGCGTGCTCGCCGAACAACGGTGGCGGCAGGTCGACCGAGGTGATCAGTTCACCTGACTGAAGCGTCGTGTCGAGATCGGGCCGCTCGCCGGGTAGGCGATGAAACGACGCGAACGGGATGGTGCGTGCGCCGCCCGGACCGCTCACCTGCACGGTCGCGTCGAGCGCCGCGAGGGCAACGCTCATGTCGGACGGATTAACGGCCACGCATTGTGCGCTTGCGCCGAGGATTGCATGCATGCGGTTGAAGCCGCCAATCGCCGCACAGCCGCTGCCGGGCGCGCGCTTGTTGCATTGGGTGAACGCGGTGTCGTAGAAGTACGGACAGCGCGTGCGTTGCATGAGATTGCCGCCCACGGTGGCCATGTTGCGCAGTTGCGGCGAGGCGCCGGCGAGCAGCGCCTGCGAGAGCAGCGGATAGCGCGTGCGCACGAGCGTGTGATTGGCCGCGTCGCTGTTGCGCACGAGCGCGCCGATGCGCAGGCCGCCGTTGGGCAGCGTTTGAACCTGATCGAGCGCTTCGATGCGCGTGATGTCGATGAGCGTGACCGGATGCGCGACGCCGCCCTTCATGAGATCGAGCAGATTCGTGCCGCCGCCGATGAACACGGCACCGGGACGCTGCGCAGCGGCAATCGCGCCGTTCACGTCGGCGGCGCGCTGGTACGAGATGGCATCCATTTGTGTGCCTCCGTGCTCAGGCGCCGGCCGTATGCGCGTCGCGCACGGCGGCCACGATGTTGACATAGGCGCCGCAGCGGCAGATGTTGCCGCTCATGCGCTCGCGGATTTCGGCATCGCTGAGTTGCGCGGGGCGTGTGCGCACGTCGGGTGTGGCAGCGCTCGCTGCGCCTGCCGCGAATTCGCTCAGGCATGCCGTGGCCGAACACAACTGGCCCGGCGTACAGAAGCCGCACTGGAAGGCGTCGTGCTCGATAAAGGCGCGCTGTACGGGACTCAACGCGGCCACGCCCGCGAGCCCTTCGACGGTGGTGATGCGCTGGCCTTCGTGCATCACGGCGAGCGTGAGGCAACTGTTGATGCGCCGCCCTTCGACGAGCACCGTGCAGGCGCCGCACTGGCCGCGATCGCAGCCCTTCTTCGTGCCCGTGAGGCCCGCATAGTCGCGCAGTGCATCGAGCAGCGTGACGCGCGGTTCGATATGCAGCGCGTATGCGCGGCCGTTGATGTCGAGCCTGACCGGTTGCGCGGGCGCGGGCGGCGGCGCTTCGGTGGGGGCGGTGGCAGGCGGCGCATTCTGTGCATGCAGATGAGGCGTCGCGCCCAACGCGGCAGCGGCGGCGGCCGATTGCAGAAAGCGGCGGCGGGTGACGTCGGCGGGCGCGTGGGAGGGGGAAGCTTGGGAGGCGTCGTCGCAATCGCACGGCGCATCGAGGGGACGTTCGTTGGACATGGCGATCTGCGGACTCCAGGATGAAGACGGAACGTAATCCGGGACTTCAGGCGCTGGCCGCGCGGGGTTGCGCAGGGCTTCGTCGCGCAGCGGCGCGCCTCTTTCGTGAAGCAATTCCGGTGCCGCGGTTGCTCGGCCGGGCATCGCAGAACTGCAAATTGCACTTCTCGAACACGAAAGTAAAGCGCTTACATGTGAATTTTTCGCTGCATATTGCTTGATGGCGCAACGCTGTCGCATGGCTGACGCGAGTCCGGCGCGAAGCTGACGCCGTGGACAGAAACGCAATGCAGCGCGAGGGAAAAGCGTATTGAAAGATGGTTGTGCGACGAGTCGCTCCGCGCAACGCGTACGCTATGAGCGGTCTTCCTGAAGGTAACGATGCACGAAGGCGATCGCCATGCTGCCTTCGCCGACGGCCGAGGCGACACGCTTGACCGGGCTCAGCCGCACATCGCCGCAGGCAAAGATGCCGGGTACGCTCGATTCGAGCAGGTAGGGATCGCGCCGGTGCGACCAGCGCCCGGCTTTCACGGCATCGTCGCCGGTCAGCACGTAGCCGCGCTTGTCGCAGGCGATCTCCGGCGGGAGCCAGCCCGTCTCCGCGTCCGCGCCGATGAACACGAACAAGCCGCCGCATTCGCGCCGGCTCACGCTCGCGCTGGCCGTATTGAGCACGTCGATGGCGTCGAGGTGCGTCTCTCCATACACACCGACGACTTTCGAGTTCAGTTCGACGCGGACGTTCTCCTTTCCCACCAACTGCTCGACGAGATAGCGCGACATCTTGTTCTCGAGCGACTCGCCGCGCACGATGAGCGTCACGGCGCGCGCATGATTGGCGAAGTACAGCGCGGCCTGTCCCGAAGAATTTCCGCCGCCGATCAGATAGACGTCGAGCCCGTGCGTGCCGCTCGCTTCGCTGCGCGCCGCACCGTAATAGATGCCTTTGCCGATGAAGCGGTCGAAGCCTTCGATCGCCAGCCGCCGCCAGGTGACGCCCGTCGCGAGAATGAGCGTGTGCGCGCGCACCACGTCGCCGCCGTCGAGGTGGACTTCGCGCGCCGCGGTATCGACGCGTGCAACCGCGCGCGTGACGAGGATCTCGGCGCCGAGGCGCTTCGCCTGCTGCAGCGCGCGGCTCGCCAGTTCGTCGCCGGATATGCCGCCAGGAAAGCCCAGATAATTTTCGATGCGCGAAGAGGTGCCGGCCTGGCCACCCGGTGCTTCACGCTCGACCACGATGGTGCGGAGTCCTTCCGACGCGCCATAGACCGCCGCGGCAAGACCCGCCGGGCCGCCGCCGATGATCAGCGTGTCGTATTCCGCGAGACGCGGCTGGGTTTGCAGCCCCAGGCGCTCCGCCAGGTCGCGCGTTGCGGGGCGGCTCAGCAGGGTGCCATCGGCGAGGCGCAAGGTGGGGCAATGCTGTTCTTCGGGGCAGGGGCCGTTCCAGCGTGTCTTGAGTTCGGGCGCGTCGGGCGTGATCCACTCGCAGCTGATCTGGTTGCGCGCGAGAAACTGGCGCAGGTTCGCGCACGCCGGGTCCCAGCGCGCGCCAACGAGCGTGACGCGTGTTTTCGGCGGTTCCGCGGAAAGGCCCTGCAAGCCGCCGATGCGTTCGCGGGCGAGCGCGCCCATGCGCGTGGCGACGTCCGGGGAGGCGGCAGCGAGCGCGTAGTAATGCTGTGCGTCCACGCGCATCACGCGCGAGGGAAGGGCTGCGCGATACGCGCCGGGAAAGGGCGAGCTGAGCGCGAGCGGCACCTCGCCGAAGATCGTGCCGGGCAAGCGCCATCCCAGCGTGCGCTCGATGCCGTCGAACAGCTTGACGACCTCCATCTTGCCGGACAGCACGGCATAGAGCGCGCGCTCGCCGCCTTCGTGCACGGCGTACTCACCGGGACTCAGGCGCAGGTCGGCGCAGGTGTGCGCGAGGCGTTCGAGTTCGGCTTCGGGGAGCGTGGAGAAAAGCGGGACCGCGCGGATTTCTTCTGTGGTCAGCATGGCTTCGCAACGCAGCGGGAACGCAGGAAACGACGACGGGACAACGGCGCGGGAACGTACTTTCGTGGTGCGGCGTGGCCGCTTTTTTGACGTCTCATGCAGTATAGGCGGTGCGCATGCGGACATTCGCCTTATCAATCGACTGACGAATTGCGCGCGAGTCAATCGAGAGGATCGCTAACCATGCCACCGGTGTCCAGCGCAGCCACGGCCTCGCGCAGCCACACGAGCGCCGGATCGGCGTGATTGCGCGGATGCCATGCCGCATGCATCGAAAAGCCGCGTGCCTCGAACGGCAGCTCGAACAGGTCCACGCGGTCCTGGTAGCGTGCGACGAGCCGGTAGGGCAGCGTCGCCACGTAGTCCGTGCGCGTGAGCACCTCGGGCACGAGCGTGAAGTGCTGCACCGAGTGCGCCACGCGGCGGCGGCGGCCGAGCGCTTCGAGATGTTCGTCCATGAAGCCGAAGAAGCTCGCGCCGCTGGTCGAGACGAGCACGTGCTCGAGCGCGCAATAGCTGTCCAGGTCGAACGGCGCCGCGCCGCGCGGGTGCCCTTTGCGCTGCGCCACGACGAAGCGTTCGTCATAGAGCTTTCTGGCCTTGAGCGTTGGCGGCACCTGCTGCGCGGAGCCGAGCAGCAAATCGATTTCGCCGCGCTCGAAGCGCTCCGCGAGCGAACCGGATTCGATCGCGATGAACGCCAGTTGCAGCCCAGGCCCCGCCAGACGCGGCCACGCGATCATCAGCGGCAGGCCGAGCACGGCCACGCACTGGTCGCTCGCGGCGACCACGAAGCGCCGCTTACCCGTGAGCGGATCGAATGCCGGCTCGCGGCGCACCACCGTTTCGAGCGTCTTGAGCGCCGCATGCAGCGGCGCCATCAGCTCGAGCGCGCGCGCCGTGGGCGTCATGCCGCGGCCATTGGCGGCGGGGATGAGCAGCGGGTCGTCGAAGAACTGGCGCAGCCGCGCGAGCTGCGCCGACACGGCCGGCTGCGTGAGATTCAGGCGTGCGGCGGCGCGCGTCACGTTCGACTCGGCGAGCAGGGCGTCGAGCGACACGAGCAGGTTCAGGTCGACGCCAGAGAGATCAATCACGATGATAGGTGCAATGTCGGCAATTGATTTCAAGAATACGTCTCGCTCGCCTAGAGTTCAATCCGTCAGATGCACACCCTTTCCACTAGGAGAAGCCATGAAAGCCTGGATGCTCGATCAACCCGGCCTGCCGCTCGCGTTGCGCGACGTGCCGCAACCCGAACCGCGCCGCGGCGCGCTGCTGGTGGGCGTGGAGGCCGTGCCGCTCCTGAGCTATACGCGCCAGTACGTGCAGGGCAAGCTGCCCTACGGCTACCCGCAGGGGCCGTTTTCGCCGGGCACCAACGGCATCGGCCGGGTGCTCGCGGTCGGTGCAGGCGTGTACGGCTATCGCGTCGGCCAACGCGTGGCGCTGAGCCCCTACTGGATCGCCGACGAGGCGCTGCGCGAGCCCGCCCAGGCGCTGCTCGGGCTCACGGCGATCAGCCCGGACAGCGGGCCCATGCTCGACGATTTCCCGCACGGCACGCTGCGCGAGGCGGTCGAGTTTCCGGCCTCGACGGTGTTCCCGCTCGATGGCCTCGATCACGTGCCCTCGGCGCAGCTCGCGGCGCTCGGCAAGCTCGTGGTGCCGTTCGGCGGCCTGCGGCGTGGCCGGCTCGCGGCAGGCGAAACCGTGGTGGTGAACGGTGCGGCCGGCGCGTTCGGCTCGGCGGCCGTGCTCGATGCGCTCGCGCTCGGCGCGGGCCGTGTGGTGGCGTTCGGGCGGCGCGCGGCGGCGCTGGCGCCGCTCGCGAAGCTCGGCGGCGGACGTGTGGTCACCGTCGCGCTCAGCGGCGAGATGGCGCGCGACGTGGAGGCCATCCGCGCGGCCGCGAACGGCGGCGCCGATCTCGCCTTCGACATGGTGGGCCACGCCACCGACCCGGGCGCCACGCTCGCCGCGCTGCGCAGCCTGCGCCGCAACGGCCGCATGGTGCTGATGGGCAGCATGGAGGTGGAGTTGCCGATCAAGTATGGCGAGATGCTCATCAACAACTGGGAGTTGATGGGCCACTTCATGTACAGCGGCGCCGACTACCGTGCGCTGATCGCGCTCGTGCAGTCCGGGCAATTGCCGCTCGATGCGATCGACGTGCAGCGCCACGCGTTCGATGCACTGGAGAGCGCGATCGACGCGGCGGAAAAGGCACAAGGGCTGACCTGCGTGACGGTTTGCACGTCGTCAGGCGTTTGAGCACGCCATCAGCAAATCGGCCCGCAAGCGCGACTTGACGCTTGCGGGCCGATGACGTTGCAAGTGCAACGAGGCTCAGTCGATGCCGTGGAACACGGCGTCGTCCGGGCCGAGGTACGCGGGCGGACGCCACACGGCGTCGCGCATCGAATGCTGCACGAGATTTTCCACGCCCAGCAGCACCGCGAAAATCGCCATGCGCACCGGAATGCCGTTGTCGGTCTGGCGGAAGATCGCGAGGCGCGGATCGTGGTTCAGATCGGTCGAGAGATCGTTGGCGCCCGGGCGGCTATCGCGCGGCAGCGGGTGCATCACGAGCGTTTCAGCGCTGCAGCACTCGTCCATCGTTGCCTGGTTGATCTGGAATTCGGGCGTGTAGCCTTCGAACGACTCGTCGGCAAAGCGCTCCTTTTGGATGCGCGTGGCGTACACCACGTCCGCGCCGCGCAGGCCTGCGCGCAGATCGTGTGTCTGCTCGACCACATGGCCGTTGGTCGAGATCTTGTCGACGATGTACGCCGGCATTTCGAGTTGCGGCGGCGAAATAAGCGTGAACTTGATGCCGCGATAGAGCGCGAGCAGCTTCACGAGCGAGTGCACCGTGCGGCCGTACTTGAGGTCGCCCACGAGCGCGATATGCGCGCCGTCGACGATCTTGCCCAGACGCGAGAACTCGCGCTGGATCGTGTAGAGGTCGAGCAGCGCCTGGCTCGGGTGCTCGCCGGGACCGTCGCCGCCATTGATCACGGGGATGTTCACTGCACGCGCGAATTCGGCCACCGAGCCTTGATCAGGATGTCGAATCACCATCGCATCCACGTAGCCGGCCATCACGCGGCTCGTGTCGTAGATCGATTCGCCCTTGGCCATCGAGGAGAACGTGAAGCCGGTCGTGTCGCACACCGAACCGCCCAGGCGGCAGAACGCGGCGCCGAAGCTCACGCGCGTGCGCGTGCTGGCCTCGAAGAACAGGTTGCCGAGCACCGCGCCTTCGAGCACGCGCGAGATTTTCCGGCGGCGCGCGATGGGCTGCATGATATCGGCCACGCGGAACAGGGCCTCGACGGAGTCGCGCGAGAACTGGTCCACGGAAAGCAGTTGCGGCTTGCCCTCGAACTGCATCTGGCTGGCGAGCGAACGCGCCGAGTCTACGCTTTGCGTATAGTCTTCGCGCGGCTCGCCGCTGCCGACGATTTCCGACACGAAGCGCTCGACGATCTCCGGCATGGCGCGCGATTCCTGCGACTCCTCGGGCAGCAGCCACGTGTCGAGCGCACGACGCGACACGCCGATGCGGCTCGCAAATGCGTCGCGGGTCATGTTCAGACGCCGCATGGCGTCACGGAGGAAGGCTTGTTGCGGAACGCTCATGCTGGCACCCGTGATTTCTGGTTAATGTACGCGGTGCGTATATTAGTTCGGTGGCGCGAGAAGTCAAGTTCTTTTGTCGGAAGAGCGCTCGAGAGACCCTGCGGGCACGAGTGAGCGCGTACCCTCGCGCAGCACGCCGCCTGCTGGCGCCCGCCCGCAACCGCGCGATCCCGGTTACACTGCGCGACATGCTACGTCACCCGCTCCGCCACGATCTGCCGAATTTCACCGCCGCCACGCGCGCGGTGTCGTCACTTGCGCAGGCCGCATCGGTGTGGGTGAAAGCCAAAGCCAAAAAACAGCCGCTCATCTGACCGGAGTCTGCTGTTCCGTCAGATGTGCGACGGAACAGCCAGCCGAAGGCGCCCTGCCTTCCGCCCCACTCCCGGCTTGCTTCCCTCCTGCGCACCGCTGAACGGACCTTCCATACGGTCGAGTTCAAGGGAAAGTCATGTCAGAGTTTTCGGGTATCTGGATTCCGCTCATCACGCCGTTCAACGCCGGTGCAGTCGATCATGCTGCGCTCGACGCGCTCGTGCGCCACTACGTCGAGGCCGGCGTGGCCGGCTTCGTCGCGCTCGGCACGACCGGCGAGCCCGCCGCGCTGAGCGACGCGGAAGCGGACGACGTGCTCGCCACCGTGCTGGCGTCGGCGGGCGGGCTGCCGGTCGTGGCGGGCGTGAGCGGCAATCACACGGCGGCCGTCTGCGAGCGGATCGCGGCGCTCAACGAGCGGCCCGTCGCGGGCGTGCTGGCGGCCGCGCCTTACTACATCCGCCCATCGCAGGCGGGTGTGATCGGCCACTTCGCCGCGCTCGCCGATGCGAGCCGCAAGCCGCTGATCGTCTACGACATCCCCGCGCGCACGGGCGTGCACATCGAGTTGCCGAGCCTGCTCGAACTCGCCGCGCACGAGCGCATCGTCGCGGTGAAGGACTGCGGCGGCTCGCTCGACAAGACGCTCGCGCTGATTCTCGACGGCCGTTTGCAGGTGCTTTGCGGCGAGGACATCGACATGTTCGGCGCGATGTGCGCGGGCGCGAGCGGGGCGATTGCGGCGTCGGCGCATTGGCGGCCGGAGCGCTTCGTGGGGATGGTGCGTGCGTTGCAGGAAGGGCGTCTCGCCGATGCGCGCGCGATCTGGCACACGCTGGTGCCGCTCGTGCGCGCCGCATTCGCGGAGCCGAATCCGGGGCCGGTGAAGGCGGGGCTGGCTGCGTGCGGGCGGATCCGCAATGAACTGCGCGCGCCGATGACGCGTGTGAGCGGTGAACTGGAGGCGTCGCTGGCGCGCCTCGTGATTTGACGCTGCCCGTGCGGGAAGCGCGCGTGGCGGGATGAGATGGCGGCGGTGGAAGTACAAAGTGCGGCTTGTGCCGCCGTGAGTACGCCGCCCGGAAGCGGCGCGTCTAGCGCGCCGCGCGTGCGTTCGCGGTGCTGGACGCGCGGCGGCGGCGCGTGCGGGGGCGTTCGACTGCGGCGGGTTCGCCGTTCAGCAGAATGCGGCGGCCAGGCACGTGCTGCGCAACGAGGCGCGCGATATCGAGCGCCGTGCTTTCGGCGGGCACGACCTGGCGGCGGGCGCTGTCGTCGAGCGGCGTCGTCCATTCGACGAGGCGGTAAGCGCGGCCCCAGGGATGCTGGAGCGGCGTGGAGACCCGGCACGACGCGACCGTCGAAGCGGCGCCGTCGCGCAGCAGGGACTGCAGGTGCACTAGCACATCGTCTTCAACCATGACCTCGCTCCTCCTACGCTTGCCGCGCAAAAAAATGCCGCCGATATTCCGGCGGCTCAACAGGGGTTGAGCCTATGGTTGCAGCAAAGAATTAAACCAACCTTAAGAGAGGGGCTGGGGCGATGGCAGCCCGGGTGTGACCGGCGCGGCCAATGGATGGAGCGGCGCGAGCCCTATGCGGGCTTGCACCATGCAGGAAAATGCGGCGGGGTGGAGCGGCCGGCCTGCGTATGGCCGGCACAAAGACAAGCAGACAGACGGCGATTAGTGCGGCTTCGTGCCATTTTGCCGCAGTGTCGCACGCGTCTTGCGCGCGGCGAAAAGCGGCAGATAGTCCTGGATGCGCGCTTGCGCTCGATATTCATTGAGCGTTTCGGCGTAGATGCGCGCGACCGTTTCCTCCGGCGTGTTGGTTTCTTCGGCGATGGTATGGACGATCTCGGCAGCATCGGCGGTCTTCGGCATGACTTGGCTCCGGTCAGCGAGGAGGGGTTGGCGGGGGGCTTTCCATTCAAGGACATCCGGGCGCGGGATACCAATTGAATCCACCTATCGGGCAAAAAACGCCGCAAGCGGGTCGCAGGCGTGATCTGTCTGAGCTTTGGCGCCTGCTCGCTCGAGCCCTGTATTTTCAGGGCTTCCAGCGCAAAACGGCCACGGCGAGACAGAATGTCCGCGCCGTGGCCGCCTGATGGCATGCGGCCATGGGCCGCACGCGTGCTGCTTATGTCAGCTTTACGCCGCGGTTTCGAGCGACGGGTAGTCCGTGTAGCCCGTTTCGCCGCGCGCGTAATACGTCGACGGATTCGGCGCGTTGAGCGGCGCGTTCAGTTCGAAACGGCGCGGCAGGTCGGGGTTCGCGATGAAGAGCTGACCCCACGCGACCGCGTCGGCTTCGCCTGCCGCGAGCACGGCCTGCGCCGATTCCAGCGAGAACTTTTCGTTCGCGATGAACGGACCGCCGAATTCGGCCTTCAGCTGCGGCCCGAGACGGTTGTCGCCAAGCGATTCGCGCGCAAAGAGGAACGCGATTTTGCGCTTGCCCAGCTCGCGAGCCACATAACCGAACGTCGCCGCCGGGTTCGAATCGCCCATCGTGTGAGCGTCGCCGCGCGGTGCGATATGCATGCCCACGCGATTCGCGCCCCACACGTCGATACACGCGTCGGTGATTTCGAGCAGCAGGCGCGCGCGATTTTCGATCGAGCCGCCATAGGCGTCCGTGCGCTGGTTGGTGCTGTCCTGCAGGAACTGGTCGAGCAGATAGCCGTTCGCGCCGTGAATTTCCACGCCGTCGAACCCGGCCGCCTTCGCGTTGACGGCGCCCTGGCGGAACGCGGCGATCACGCCCGCGATCTCTTCGGTTTCGAGCGCGCGCGGCGTGACGAAGCCGCGCTGCGGACGCACGAGGCTCACGTTGCCTTGCGGCGCAACGGCGCTGGGCGCCACCGGCAGCTCGCCGTTCAGGAACACAGGGTCGGACACACGGCCGACGTGCCACAGCTGCAGGAAGATGCGGCCGCCCGCGGCATGCACCGCATCGGTCACGATCTTCCAGCCTGCCACTTGTTCCTGCGACCAGATGCCCGGCGTTTCGGCATAGCCGACGCCTTGCGGCGTCACCGAGGTCGCCTCGCTGATGATGAGGCCGGCCGTGGCGCGCTCGGCGTAGTACTTCGCCATGAGTTCGTTGGGCACGCGCACTTCACCTGCGCGTTGACGCGTGAGCGGGGCCATGATGATGCGGTTCGGCAGCGTGAGGTCGCCGATCTGGATGGGGTCGAAAAGCGTTGCCATTGCCATGTGTAGGGTCACCTTGTCTGCGGGCGCGGCCCGCGGGCTGAAAAGCGATACGGGAATCGAAACGGACGATGCGTATTCAGCAGATGTTTCGTCGCTGAAGAATCACAACTGCGCGTTCATATGGGCGATAAACGCCTCGATGACCGGTTCGTTGCGCTTGAAGAACACCCACTGCCCCACGCGTTTGGACGTGACGAGCCCGGCCTTCTGCAACACGGCCAGATGCGCGGACACCGTGGATTGCGAAAGCTCGCAATGCGCGTCGATCTTGCCCGCGCAAACGCCGTTTTCGAGCGGCAGCTCCTGGTCGCCGAAGTGCACCTGCGGCTCGCGCAGGCACGCAAGAATCTCGCGGCGCACCGGATTGGAGAGCGCCTTGCAGATCGCGTCGACGTCTAGAGCGGGAGTGGTAGGGGAATGCTTCATCGCGGCTGCATCGTAACTGTCCGAATCATATATCGTGATTCTACGATATGGGCGATGACACTGATTTCAATAGGGTTGTCGGTACATCGCGCTTTCCCTCCCCGCTTTTGCGTGGTCTCGCGCTATGCAAAACACCGGGAAGCCATGCTTGGGAGCCGGTTGATTCGCGGGCCAGTGCCCGCTGCATCGTGGGGGTGCGCCGCTGCGTTGGCGGCGCACACTCTCGCTCGATCTACGCCGTCGCCCGCTGCGCAACCGTGGCCGCAACTCGCACGCGGCTCACATACGCCAGCGCGGACAAACTGATCATGGCGGTCGCGATCAGCCAGTAGCTCGGCGCGCTCTTGTCGCCGGTGGCGCTCAGCATCCACGTAACGATGGCCGGGGTGAAGCCGCCGAATACGGTCACGCCGATGTTGTAGCCGATCGACATGCCGGTGGCGCGCGTCGCGGCCGGAAAGATCTCGGCCATGAGCGCGGGCAGGGCGCCGAAATAGATCGACTTGAGGAGCGCGAGCCACGCGATCAGTACGAAGAGCGGCACCGCACTCTCATGGCTGGTCGCCCAGGCGAAGCCGGGGTAGGCGCTCGCGAGAAAGAGCAGCGCCACACAGGTCATCTGCGTGCGCCGCCCGATGCGGTCGGACAGATGCCCCGCGAACGGCGTGACCATGGTGAGAATTACGCCGCCCGCCATCGTCGCCGCGAAGCCGGTAGCCGCCGGCAGATGCAGCTGGCGGATCGCGAACGTGGGAATGTACTGCAGCAGATAGTTGACCGCCGTCGACACGGTCAGCAGGCCGATCGCCGTGAGCACGAGCCGCTTTTGCTGGCCCAGTACTTCGCGCACGGGCGTTTCGGTGCGCGCGGCGCGCTTGAAGTCCTCGGCGTCTTCAATGAAGCGGCGCAGATAGAGGCCCACCGGACCAATCAGCAATCCGAAGAAAAACGGCAGTCGCCAGCCCCAGGCCGCGAGGTCGGCGGGCGCCATGAGGCGGGCGAGACCATAGCCGAACGACGCCGCGAGCAGCGTGGCGAGGCCTTGCGTGGCGAACTGCCAGCTCGCGAGAAAACCGCGCCGGTGCGGCGCATGCTCGATCAGCATGGCCGTGGACGCACCGAACTCGCCGCCCGCCGAAAAGCCCTGGATGAGCCGCGCGGCGAACACCGCGAGCGGCGCGGCGAGTCCTATCGCCGCGTAGTCGGGAATCAGCGCGATGATCGCCGTGCCGACCATCATGAGGCTGACCGAGAGCATCAGCGCGGCCTTGCGTCCGCTGCGGTCGGCATAGGCGCCGAGCACCGCGCCGCCGAGCGGCCGCACGAGATACGACGCGCCGAAGGTGCCGAACGTGAGCAGCATCGAAACGGTTTCGTTGACCGCCGGAAAGAAGTGCTTGCCGATGTACACCGCGAAGAACCCGTAAATGGCGATGTCGAACCATTCGAGCGCGTTGCCGGCGGAGGTGGCGATGACGAGCCTCACAAGGCTCACGGGTTGTTTGGCGGACATGGCGGCAGGCACCTTTATTTGGGTCGTCAGGCGAGGGCGTCGGTGGGTTGCGTCGCGCGTGCTTGCGCTTGCGCCGATGCGCGGCTTGCGGCGAGACGCGCGGCGTCGTCGCCGAGGTCCCACCAGAGTCCGGCCATCACGGCGAGCGCCTCGCGCGCGACGGAGCCGAGCAGGTGTTCGTTCGGCGCGTGCTGTGCGCAGGCCGGATACGAGTGCGGGACCCAGAGCGTCGGCAGGCCGAGCGTGTATGCGAATACGTCGTTCGGCACCGTGCCGCCGAGGTTCGGCAACAGCGCCGGCTTCTTGCCAGTCGATGCTCGCAGCGAATCGAGCGCCCAATGCACCCAGGCGTCGTCGGGGTCGAGCCGCGTCGCGGCGGACGTCTGCATGACGCGTACCTGCACGTCGTCAAAGCCAAGCCGCGCGAAGTGCGCTTCGAGATGCTCGCCTACACGCGCGGCGTCGGTGCCCACCACGAAGCGCAGCTGGCAGGTGGCCTTGGCCGTGGGCGGGATCGCGTTGACGGGCGCGTCGGGGTTGCCGCTCTTGAACGCGAGCACTTCGAGCGTGTTCCAGGCGATCACGCGCTCGGTGGGCGTGAGGCCTGGCTCGCCCCAGTCGGGATCGATCGCGGGGGCGTCTTCGTCGCCGCCGAGCACGATGTCGGCAAGCGCTTCGCGCACGCTCGCGGGCACGGGCGGCGGACGCAGCCCGTCCACGGCAATGGCGCCGCGCCGGTCGACGAGGCTCGCGATCGCGTGCGACAGCACGATGGCCGGATTGCGCAGCGCGCCGCCCCAGTTGCCCGAGTGATGCGCGCCACGGCGCAGATCGACGAGCAGTTCGAACGTCACGCCGCCGCGCGAGCCGAGGAACAGCGTGGGGCGTTCGGCCAGCACGCGCGGGCCGTCGGAGGCGATGAACACGTCCGCCGCGAGCGCGTCGCGATGGGCGGCGCACACGGCGTCGAGGCCCGGCGAGCCGATTTCCTCGCCGGTTTCGAAGATCAGCTTCACGTTGTAGCCGAGCTTGCCGCCGCGCGCGACCAGCACCGCGGCGAGCGCGGCGAAGTTCACGGAGTGCTGGCCCTTGTTGTCGGCGGTCCCGCGGCCATACCAGCGGTCGCCTTCCACGGTGACGCTCCAGGGCGCGAGACCCTCGCGCCACTGCTCGTCGTAGCCGCGCACGACGTCGCCGTGGCCGTAGGTCAGCACACCCGGAAGCGCGGGGTCTTCGATACGCTCGGCGATCAGAAACGGTGCGCGGGAGCCCGCGGGATTCTCGACCACGCGGCATGTGAAGCCGAGCGGCGTGAGCGAGGGCATCACCTCGTCGGCGAGATAGGCGACCAGCGCGCGGGCCTGCGCCGGATTCTGGCTCTCGGTGCGAAAGCCCACGCGGCGCTGGAGGTCGGTGAAGAACGCGCCGGAATCGTACACGCGCACGGCGCGGTCGATGGCGGTTTGTCGGGTCTCGTTCAAAAGGGCTCCTCTCGTGCCTGGGTGCGGGGAATGAAAGCAGTCTAGGAACGTCAAAAATTCGCAACAATTTCAAATTTTGCGGATAGCATTGCCGAAATGGCAACGCACCAGGCGCCCACTGGACGGAAAAACCGATGCTTCATGGAATCGCCTTGCGCTACTTCGTCGAGGTCGCGCGCACGGGGTCGCTGGCCGCGGCCTCCGAGAACCTGCACGTCGCCGTTTCGGCGATCAGCCGTCAGATCAGCAAGTTGGAGGAAGACGTGGGCACGGCGCTCTTCGAGCGCATGCCGCGGGGGATGGTGCTGACCGAATCGGGCGAGCGGCTGGCCGAGCATGCGCGGCGCGCGCTGCTGGAGGGCGACGCCGTGCTCGCCGAGATCGCTACGGCCAAGGCGCTCGGGCACGGCATTGTGCGAATCGGCTGCACGGAGGGCTTTACGCGCTCGTTCCTGCCCCACGTGCTCGCGCAGCATCACGCCGCCGCGCCGCACGTGCATTTCAATCTGCGCTCGGGCACGCCTTCGCAGGTCGAGCAGTGGGTGGCTACGGGCGAGGCGGACCTGGGGCTGGCGTTTTCGAGTGGAGACCCTGCGAAGGTCTACGTGCAGTACAGCGCACAGGCGCCGGTCTGCGCGCTGCTCGATCCGGGGCATCCGCTGGCGCAGCGCGACTCGCTCACGCTCGCGGACCTGCGCGACTATCCCGTCGCGCTGCTCGAGCGCGGCAACACGGCGCGCCAGCTATTCGACGAATGCTGCGCGCGGCACGGCATCAAGCTCGAGCCCATTCTCACCAGCAACAATTCGAGCGCCTTGCATGCGTTCGCCGCGCTGGCGGGTGCGATCACGCTCGGCAGCCGGCTCTCGCTTTCGGGCCTCGCGGACGATCTTTCGCTGGTGGCGAAACGCTTCGACGAACCGACGCTCAACCAGCGCAACCTGTGTGTGATGACGATGCGAGACCGGCGGCTTTCGCGCCCCATCGAGGGGGTGCTGGTGGCGCTGATCGCCGCGATCGAACGCGCGTTGTGATGTGACGGCGCGTCAGCGTTTGCCGGCGCGCCCCGTCATGCGTCCCAGGATGTCCACGCGCTGCACCAGTTGATGGTAAATCACCGCAAGCACGTGCCCGGCGATCAGTGCGTACGTCAGGTACGCCAGCCAATAGTGGATCTTCGAGCCGAGATGGCCGAGCGCCTTGTCGACCGGCACGACGGCAGGCACCTGATACAGCCAGAACCAGTTCACCGGATGGCCGCCGCCATACGAGTTGATATATCCACTGATCGGCATGGCGAAGAGAATCAGATACAGCAAGCCATGACCGATATGCGCGAGCTTCTGCTCGAACGCCGGAATGCGTTGCGGCAGCGGCGGCGCATTGCCCGCAAGCCGTGTCACCACGCGGATCAGCGTGAGCAACAGGACAGTCAGGCCAATCGATTTGTGAAAATTCACCCAACTGCCGTGCGACGGGTCATGACGGTCCATCGTCGTCATGTACCACGCCACCGGGATCACCACGAACATGCATAGCGCGGTCAGCCAATGCAGCACGCGCAGTGTCAAGCCGTAGGTGGGACGCGCGAACGACAACGCAGAAATGGAGTGTGGGCTTCGGGACATGGTAAAGGCCTTTTCGCGGTCGAATTGACCAAGCCTGCCACAAAAACGGCTGTGCGGAACATCCTCGGCCGATGCCGTTTTGTTAGCTCAGGTTACAACGGCTGTCACCAAAATGACATTGGATGATAAGTCAACAATAATTCTTCAATGGATTTCCCTTATCTAGCTGCCGGTTGACCTGCCGATAACTGCGGAATGTGATCCGGTCCGTCTGCTTCGACTTGGCCGTAAGTTGCATTGTCAATCAGGAGTCGGGAATTCCATGTCCAGCAATTTCGCAGAAGCCCCGTTTGGCGGGGCGTACGCCCCGGCCAATGCCGCTCGCCGGGGAGCGGCCGTCGAAAGCCCGCTCATGAACGCGCGCAAACGAGCCGACAGGGCTTGCGCGCTGGTCAACTGGATTCTTCTGGCGGCCGCCTTGGGGATAGGCTGGCATTTCGACGCGCTCACGCCGGTGCTCGTCGTCGGATTGCCGCTCGCGCTCGTGTCCACGCTGCTCGCACTTGCCCTGCCTGGGCACAAGTTCACCAGGATGGGTTCCGCGCTCACCTTCATGGGCGGCGCGGCCCTATTGATCGACGTGGGCGGCGGGCAGGACGAGTTTCACTTCGTCGTATTCATCCTGCTCTCGCTGCTGCTCGCCTATCGCGACGTGCAGGTCGTGCTGCTCGCTACCGGCTTCATCTCCGTCCAGCAACTCGCGTTCAACTATTTGCAGGCGTGGGGCTGGCCGGTCCGGGTATTTTCGCAAACGGGCTTCGACGTCGTGGCGCAGCACTGGGCGTTCCTCTGGCTGCAAACCTTGTTCATCGCGGCGATTTCCGCGCGCCAGGAGCGCGACGCGAACGTTGCGGGCGAACTCGCGGCCATGTCGGAGGGGATCGGCCAGGCTTCGGGCTACATCACGCTGAGCGAGCAGGCGAGCCGGTCCGCGAGCGATGTGGCCGGCGCCTTCCACGCCACGCTTGCGGCCGTGCGCAAGACGCTGCTGCAGGTGCGCGACAGCGTGAGTGAAGTTTCGGAATCCGTAGCAGGAACTAGCGCGCGTAACGCTGTCCTTTCGGAGCGGACCGGGCAGCAGCGCCGCTCGCTCGAAAGCATGGTCGCGGCGATGGAGCAGCTCAAGCAAAGCGTGCACGAGAGCGTCGATCACGCAATGGCGGCCAGCGCGCTGGCGGGCTCGGCGAGCGAGGTCGCGACCCAGGGGCGCGGGGCGATCAAGGCAGTGATCGAGACCATGGGCGACATTTATCGCTCGTGCGAACGCATCACCGACATCATCGGCGTGATCGACGGCATCGCGTTCCAGACCAACATTCTCGCGCTCAACGCTTCGGTCGAGGCCGCGCGCGCGGGCGATCAGGGGCGCGGCTTCGGGGTGGTGGCGGAGGAGGTCCGCACGCTGGCCCAGCGCAGCGCCTCGGCGGCGAAGGAGATCCGGGCGCTGATCGGCGAGTCGGTCGAGCGCGCCCGCACGGGCAATGGTCTCGTCGAAAGCGCGGGCAACACGGTGGGCGAGGTGCTCGAAAGCGTCACGCGCCTGTCGGCCATCGTTCACGAAATGGCGACGGCCACCGGCGCGCAGCGCGCAGGCATCGACCAGATGGGCGAGAACATCGCCGGCATCGACGCGGCGATACGCGAGAACGCGGCGCATGTCGCCGACACGGTCGAGCAGGTCAGGCAGCAGCATCGCCAGACGGAGCTGCTCGCCAGCGCGGTCAAGGTGTTCAGGCTGGATTGAGGGGCATCACGACGCGTTTTCGGGGCGCGACCCCGAGGCAGACCATTTTGTTACACCTCTTACGGGGCTTGGCCTGTGGCGTTACAAAGCCCTTTCGCGTTGGCCGCTATACTCGGTTCCGTCTCAAAAACGTAAGAGAACAACTATGTCGAAGAAAATCATCCAGATGGTTGCCGTTGCCGCGCTGACTGCTGCGGCCTCGCTGCCGGCGCTCGCCGGCGATATGAACAACGCACTGGGTGGCGCGCTCGGCGGCGTCGCCGGCGCGGCTTTGGGCGGCGCCGTGGGCGGCAGCACCGGCGCGGTGATCGGCGGCGCGGTGGGCGGCGGCGCGGGTGGCGCGGTCACCTCGAACCGTCGCGAGCGCACGGGCGCCATCATCGGCGGCGCGCTCGGCGGCGGCGCTGGCACGGCGGCGGGCAACGCCATGGGGGGCCGCACGGGCGGCCTGATCGGCGCGGCCGTGGGCGGCGGCGCAGGCTCGGCGCTCGGCGGCAATGTCTCGCGTTCGAACTCGTATGCCGACGACTATTCGCGCGGCTATCACGGCAAGCACCACAAGCACCGTCACTACGACTAAGCACGGTTTGCCGGGCGCAACGGCAGCGCGCCGCTGCGCCTCGTCATTTCGCGCCGCCGCATCCGGCGGCGCTCGCCGGGCCGTTCTGGCACGCGCGTAACTTCCTCCCTGCTTGAGTTAGACCTCATCCGGGTGTCGGATCGCGGCGGCTTCGCGCTGCTTGATTCGGTATGCCAGGCGATTTCACCGGTATCGGTGAACCTCAATCCTGCCGCGCTTTGCGTCGCCATGAGCCGTGTGGCAGCTCCTTGTCGCGCTCTGCCGCGGTGAGCGCGACAAGAAGCTGCGTGTGGTTCAGTGGAATGCAATAGGCCGGTTTCGCGCGCTCGAAACGCCAGCTATCGGCAAGCGAACCCGCGTCGAGCACGTCGAAATCGAGCTGTGTGTGCAGCGCGGCCACGAGCGCCTTCGCCGCTTCGTCGTCTGCGGCGACGGGTAGCGCGCGCCGTCCGCCTTCGACAGCCGGACGCTCTTCGCGCGGCAGGTCGTACGCAAGAATCGCGCTGAAGGCCTTGACCACCCGTGCGCCATCCAGTTGCCGCGCAACGCGCTCGCTCGTCGCCTCGCGGTGTTCGTCGAACGCCGCAATGGCGCCGTCGCGCGCCGGATAGTAATTCATGGTGTCGATGACGACCTTGCCGGCGAGCGTTTTGACCGGTATCTCGCCGAGCGCGGCCAGCGGCAGTGCCGCGATCACGATCTCTCCGAACGCCGCGGCTTGCTCCAGCGAGCCGATCCTGCAGCCCAGCGCCGCCGCCTCTGCCGCGCGCGCCTTCGGATCGCGCGACGAGAGCATCACCTCATGCCCCGCCTGCGCGAGCAGTTTGCCCAGCGTCGAGCCGATCTCGCCCGCGCCGAGAATGCCGACAGCCAATCGATGTTCGTTCATGGGAAGCCCCGTGGTTTGCAATGGAGACTCCAGCGTAGCGCCGAAACTCCCATGCGATAATCTGCTATCCAGGTGAAAGACTCGAAACGGTGGATTTCCAATCGTGGACAAATTGACCAGCATGACCGTGTTCGTGAAGACCGCCGAATCCGGTTCGTTCACGGCGGCGGCACGCATGCTCGCGATGACGCCGCAGATGGCGGGCAAGCATGTCGACGCGCTGGAAAAGACGCTAGGCGTGCGCCTGCTGCAGCGCTCGACGCGCAAGCACGCGCTTACGGAGGCCGGCCGCGCTTACTTCGAAGCCTGCCGCCGCGTGCTCGAAGAGGCGGCCGCCGCCGAGGCCGTCGCACTCGCGCAGACCGCCCACCCGCAAGGCACGCTGCGCGTGACGGCGCCCGTCTCGTTCGGCGCATTCCGGCTCGCACATGAAATCAAGGCGTTTCTCGCGGATTGCCCCGACGTGAAGGTCGATCTCGTGCTGAGCGACCGGCAGTTCGACCTCTTGCAGGACGGTTTCGATGTCGCGTTTCGCATCGGCGTGCTGCCCGACTCGCAACTGGTCGCGCGGCCGCTCGCGCCCTATCGGCTCGTGCCGTGCGCCGCGCCGGCCTATCTCGCCGCACACGGAGCGCCGGCGCACCCGCGCGAACTCGCGCAGCACGTGTGCCTCGATTACGCGTTCGACAGCTTTCCGGCGCCCCAGACGTGGATCTTCAAGGACGGCGACACGCAGATCGAAGTCGAGCCGCGCGGCCAGCTGCGCAGCAACGACACCCGCGCGCTGATCGCGGCGGCGGAGGCGGGAGTGGGAATCGTGCTGGCGGGCGAGCCGAACCTCGCGCCGTCGGTGGCGGCGGGGCGGCTCGTGCCGCTGCTCGAGGCGTATGCCGCGCCGGTGCGGCCCATGCATCTGCTTTACGCGGATCGCCGCGCGCAGGCCCCCAAGCAGCGCGCGTTCGTGGCGTGGGCGCTGGCGTGCTTTGGCGAAGGCGGCAGCGTCACCGGCGCGCGGGCGCCGGCGTCGCCGCGTGTTCGTCGTTCGGCGCGCAAGCCGCGCGCGCCACGCAAGTAGCGTGATTAGCTCTCGCTGCGGAAGACGCCATTGAGCGTCGCGCCGGGGGCCGCCCCTTCGAAACCGTCGAAACGCCCTTCATTGAGCCGTTGCGCCGCGTGCATGAAAGCGCCCCACGCGGTGCGGGCGAGCGCGCCGCCCACGCTCACGCGGCGCACGCCGAGCGCGGCGAGATCGTCGAGCGTGAAGGCCGACTTCGCGCCGATCAGCACGTTCACGGGCTTCGGCGCGACAGCGGTGACGACGGCCACGATCTGCTCGCGTGTCTGGATGCCGGGCGCATAGAGGCAATCCGCGCCCGCCTGCGCGTACGCCTGCAAGCGCGCGATGGCGTCGTCGAGGTTGGGCACGCCCGCCACGAAGTTCTCCGCGCGGCCAACTAGCACGGTGTCGCCGCCGCGCGCGTCGATGGCGCGCCGCGCCGCCCGCATGCGTTCGGCGGCGACCTCGATCGGCAGCAGCGGCGCGGCGTCGTCGCCGGTCGAGTCTTCCACGGAAAGCCCGGCGACGCCGGTCTCGACGGCGAGGCCCACGCTTGCTTCGACGCCTTCGGGATCGGCGCCGAAGCCGCTTTCGAAGTCGGCGTTCACGGGCAGGTCGGTGGCCGCGACGATCTCGCGCAGGTGCGCGAGGATCGCGTCGCGCGGCAGGCTGTTGTCGGCGTGGCCGCGCGACCAGGCGAACCCGGAACTGGTGGTCGCGAGCGCCTTGAAGCCGAGGCTCTGGAGATAGCGCGCGCTGCCCACGTCCCACGGGTTCGGCAGCACGAAGCAACCGGCGGCGTGCAGCGCGCGAAACTCGGCGCGTCTCTCGGCAATCGTGCGGGCGGGTCCTGACATGGCAAGTTTCCTCCTGGCTCGTGGGTGGGCGGCGGGGCGTCTGCGCGGGCGTGCGCATCCTCTGGCGCCGGTCATCGATTGTGACCGAATTCCTGGATTCCCGAATCGAACGGCGCTCGCTTGCGCAGCGATTTCGCACGACGCTAAGGATAGCGAATTAAATGAACGCCTACGATGGCGATGACATGCAACCGCGCGAAACGAGGAAAAGAAGGGCGCAGCCGTTATGATATGCGTTCTTTTTATTTTGCCGCCCAGCCGCGATGTCAAAAACCAGCGCTCCGAAAGCCACGCCGCCCCGCATGTCCGATGTCGCCCGTCTCGCGGGCGTTTCGAAGATGACGGTGTCCCGCGTGATGGCGGGGCGCAGCGCGTCGGAGGCGACCCGCGAGCGCGTGCAGCGCGCCATCGACGAACTGGGCTACGTGGCCGACGCGGCGGCCGGCGCGCTTTCCTCGGGGCGCTCGTCGTTCGTCGCGGTGCTCGTGCCGTCGCTTTCCAGCTCCAACTTCTCGGACACCGTGAGCGGCCTCACCGCCGTGCTCGAACCGCAAGGGCTCGAACTGCTGATCGGCGACACCGACTACTTCCTCGATCGCGAGGAGCGTCTCGTGCGCCAGATGCTGCGCCACCAGCCGCGCTGCATCGCGCTCACGGGCGCGCAGCATACGGACGCCACGCGCACGCTGCTGCAGCGCTCGGGCGTACCGGTCGTCGAGATGTGGGACCTGCCGACGGAGCCGATCGACATGGCCGTGGGCTTTTCCAACGTGAGCGCCGCGCGCGAGATGGTGCGCTATCTCGCGGACAAGGGCCATCGCCGCATCGGCTTTCTTGGCGGCGCGGGCGACCTGGACCGGCGCGGCCTCGACCGCCTCAAGGGCTTTCAGATGGAGATGAAGGCGCTCGCGCTCGAAAGGCACCGCGTCGTGCAGCTCGGCGACTCGCCGGTCACGATGAGCCACGGCGCGCCCGCCATGGCCGAGCTGCTCGAACGCTGGCCCGACACCCAGGCCGTGATGTGCGTGAGCGACATGTCGGCGTTCGGCGCGATCATGGAGTGCCAGCGGCGCGGCCTGAGCGTGCCCCGCGATATGGCGGTTGCCGGCTTCGGCAACTTCGAGATCGCGGCGTGCTGCCATCCGGCGATCACCACGATCTCGGTCGATGCCTACGGCATTGGCCAGCGCACCGGCGAGGCGATCATCGCCGCCCTCGCGGCAGCGGACGGCGCGAGCGCGTCGCATCCCGTGAAGACACGCATTCAGTACACCGTCATGCCGCGCGAGAGCGCTTGAGCACGCGACGCGAGTGTGCACCAGCGCTCGCGTCGTCAAAGCCCCTTGGCGATACGCTGCGCCATCTCGACCACCGCGATGGCGAGCCGCTTCTCGCGGCGTGCGTCCAGCCGCTCCAGCGGCAGGCTCGCGCTGACCGCCACACGCTTGCCGAGCGCCGTCACGCCGACGAACGCCGCGAAGCACGCGATACCCGCCGTCACTTCTTCCCGCTCGTGCGCGAGGCCGGAGCGGCGTATCGCGGCGAGCGCCGCTATGAGGTCCTGCTTGCGCGTGATGGTGTTGGCCGTCACAGCGGGAAGCTGGCGCGGCAGGATGGCGTTGACCTCATCGTCGGTAAGGCTGGCGAGCAGCGCCTTGCCCAGCGCGCTGCAGTGCGCGGGCAGCCGCGAGCCGAGATCGGAGACGAGACGCACGGGCCGCGCTGGGTCCTCGCGCGCGAGATACACGACCTCTGCGCCGTCCAGCACCGCGAGCTGAACCACTTCGTTATGCGTCGCGACGAATACGGTCGCCTCCTGGCGGAACACTTCCTGGAGCCGATCGTGCCGCACGTAGGCGCTGCCTAGCTCGAACAACGTGAGGCCGACGATATAGCCGTCGGCGCGCTTTTCGATCCAGCGCCGGCGTTCGAGCGAGTCGAGCATCAGATAGAGCGTGCTGCGCGAGAGGCCGGTGGCCTGTGCGATTGCCGCCGCACGCATCGGGCCTTGAGCGTGTGCGAGCACGTCGAGAATGTCGTGTATGCGCCGTAGCGCCGGGACTTCGTAGGGTGAGGACATGGAGCTGCGCGCCGGGTTTGCCGGCAAAAGATCATCCAACAGGCTGGAAATACTAACACCACGTTGGATACGCGCTGGCGCGCATCGACATTTCTCAGCGGCAGCGTTCCTTGGTATCGTTGCACACACGCATCAACGGGAACGGTTTGAACGCCACGGCGCGCAGCGCGCCGTATGTTCGGGAGAGTCGCGCAAGATGAAGTATTCGAATCTGGTCGAGCGGTTGCAGGGCCGTCGCACGACGGCATGGGAGATCCATCACGCAGCGGTGCAGGCCGCGGCGCGTGGCGAGGACGTGATCGTGCTGAGCGTGGGCGACCCCGACTTCGGCACGCCTGCGCCCATCGTCGAGCGCGCCGTGGCCGCGCTGCGTGAAGGCGATACGCACTACTCGGCCATCATGGGCCGCGAGCCGCTGCGCGAGGCGATCGCGCGCGAGCATGCGCAGCTAAGCGGGCGCGCGGTCGGCGCGCAGAACGTGATTCTCTGCGCGGGCGCGCAGAACGGCTTGTTCGCATCGTCGCTCTGTTTGCTCGAGGCCGGCGACGAAGTGCTCGTGCCCGAGCCGATGTACCTGACCTACGAGGCCGCGATCCGCGCGTCGGGCGCGACGCTCGTGCCGGTGCCCGTCGATCCCGGGAACGGTTTTCATCTCGACTGCGACGCGCTCGATGCTGCTGTCACGCCGCGCACGCGCGCGATCTTCTTCGCGACGCCGTGCAACCCCACCGGCGCGGTGATGCCGCGCGCGCACCTCGAACGCGTCGCGCGGCTGGCGAAGCGGCACGACCTGTGGGTACTCTCCGACGAGGTCTATGCCGACCTCACGTTCGAGCGCGAGCACGTGAGCATCGCCGCGCTCGACGGCATGGCGAAGCGCACGGTCACGCTCGGCAGCCTCTCGAAGTCGCATGCCATGCCGGGCTGGCGCCTGGGCTGGGTGGTCGCGCCGGAAACGATGATCGCGCATCTGGCGCGGCTCGCGCTCTGCATGCTCTACGGGTTGCCCGGTTTCATCCAGGAGGCGGCGATCACGGCGCTCGACAACCGCGCGCAGATCGTCGCTGAAATGCGCGAGATCTATCGCCGCCGGCGCGACATCGTCTACGAGCGGCTGGCGGGCGTGCCGGGGCTCAAGTGCCTGTTACCGGAAGCGGGCATGTTCATGATGATCGACATCCGCGGCACGGGCCTCGACACGCACGCGTTCACCTGGCAGCTGTTCGAGGCGCAGAAGGTTTCCGTGCTCGACGCGAGCGCGTTCGGCGAGACCGCAAACGGCTATGTGCGGCTGGGTTTCGTCGTGGACGAAGCGAGGCTCGTCGAGGCCTGCGAGCGGATCGCGGCGTTCGCACGGGAGGGCGCCGCAGCCGCGACGCGCTAGCGGGTCTCGAAGTAGAGGCGCGTGGGCTCGAACAGATCGGCGGGCAAGGCATCCCGTGTGAACCACGCCCACCGCGCGCACTTGTCGGGCTCCGCGACGACGGGCGTGCCCGGCGCGGCGGCCTCGACGAACAGCGTCACATGACGCACGCGGCCGGCTTCGAGCCAGCCGCTGGCCCAGCCGGCGGCTTGCGCCTCGATCATTTCCAGACCGGTTTCCTCGCGCAGCTCGCGCGCGGCCGCGGTTAGCGGATCCTCACCGGGGTCGACCTTGCCCCCGGGGAACGCCCACGTATCGTGTCCCCATGTGCTTTTGCGCAGGCCGAGCAGCCACGCATCGCCGTTACGGACGACGACGCCCACGCCGAGCACGGTGACGGGCGCGTTCATGTCATCGGTCATGCCGTGTCGATGTTGATCTGGAATCCGAATCATGGGTGAAGCCGGTCGCGTGCTGCACGCCGTTCTGCTTTTGCGGGGCGCGCAGCAAACGCGCGCAGGCTCAGCGTTCGCCGTCGAAGAGATCGTTGAGCATCTCGTCGAAGGCGGCCTGGGCGTCTTCCAGTTCCTGGAGCGCCATGTCGAAGGTCTGCAGCGCGAACTGCGACGGCTTGCCATCGCCTTCCGGCGGAAACTGCGACTGCAGCGAGGTGAACGCCGACTTGACGCGCTGGGTCGCGGTCAGGACGCGCTCCATGGCGGCGGCTTCTTCGGCTCGTGCCTGTTCTGGGGTCATCGAAAGCTCCGTTGTTACGTGAATGGGGTTGGGTGTGTTCAGGGCAGGGGCAGTCCGCCCTCGGCCTTCACTTCGCGCAGCGACAGCGCCGATTCGACCGAGGTGACACCGGGCAAGCTGCGCAGCTGGTCGCGCATGAAGGTGCCATAGTCGTCGAGATCGCGGGCCACCACCTGCAAAATATAGTCCGCCGTGCCGGCTACGTTGTGGCACGACAGAATGCGCTCGATCGCCAGCACCTCGCGCTCGAAGCGGTCGGCGAGCGCGCGGTCGTGCACGGCGAAGCGCACCGAGACGAATCCCACCACGCCATAGCCGAGCGCGCGGCGCGAGAGCACGGCCCGGTAACGCTCGATATAGCCGTCCTGCTCGAGGCGCTTGAGGCGCCGCGCGCACGGCGTTTCGCTCAGGCCCACCGTTTCGGCGAGCCGTGCATTCGGCATGCGCCCGTCGGTTTGCAGCGCGCCGAGGATCGCACGGTCGAGTTTGTCGAGGTCGCTCATGGCGGTTAGGGGAGTTCTGGTGCGGATTCGGAAATATTAGCGCATTCCGCCAATCATCGGCTAAAGTGGTATGAAAATCGCCAGAAATCGCTCTGCATGTAGCGGCAAGATAGAGCCTCTTTCACGCGAGGCCAACATGATTTCCGCCCACCTGCTGTTGATGTTCATTGTCGCCCTGATTATCGTCTGCGCGCTGCCCGGCGCCGACATGGCGCTCGTGATGCAGACCAGCATGAGCCGCGGCACGCGCAGCGGCTTCGCGGCGGCCTGCGGCCTGGGACTCGCGCGCGCGACCCACGTGACGCTGTCGGCCTGCGGTCTCGCGGCCTTGCTGCGCAACGCGCCGTGGCTGTACGAAGTCGTGCGCTATGTGGGGGCGGCGTATCTCACGTGGATCGCCGTGCAGATCTTCCGTGCGCCGGCGTTCGCGATGCCCGAGCAGGAGGGCGTGACCATCGCGCGGCCGCGCCGCGCCGATTTCGCCAAGGGCCTGCTCACGAACCTGCTGAACCCGAAGGCGCTGTTGTTCTGCTCGGTGCTGCTGCCGCAGTTCATCCGGCCCGAGGCGGGCTCGGTCTGGCTGCAGGTATCCGTGCTGGGCGTGCTGCTGGTTGCCATATGCGCGCTCTTCGACGTGATCTACGTGCTGGGCGCGGCGCGCATCGCCGTGTGGCTGCGCGGCAATCCGCTCGCGCAGACGGTTCAGAAATGGGCGTTTTCGTCCGCGCTGATCGGCTTCGCGCTGCGGCTCTCGCTCGATTGACGCCGCCGCCGGGAAAGACGGTTGCGAGAAGGCGTGCGGCGCGCAAGGCGCCGCACGCTTTTTTATTGCTCGCGTTTAGCGGCTCGCGTTAGCGCCCGCCAAGGTAGTCGAGCTTGCCCAGCTCCACGCCGTTGTGACGCAGGATGTCGTAGGCCGTGGTGACATGGAAGAAAAAGTTGGGCAGCACGAAGCCCAGCAGATAGCTCTGGCCCGTGAACTCGATCGGGCCGCTGCGCATCTTGAGCGTAATGCTGCGCGCTTCCGTGCCGTCGATCTGCTCCGGCTTGAACCCGTTCAGATAGTCGATGGTCTTCTGGATACGGGCGTGCAATTCGTCGAAGGTGACTTCGACGTCGTCGAATTTCGGGGCTTCCACACCGGCGAGGCGCGCCGCGCAGCCCTTTGCGGTGTCGGTGGCGATGTGGATCTGACGCATGAGCGGCAGCATGTCGGGGAAGAGCCGCGCGCCCGTCAGCACGGAGGGGTCGATCTGCTTTTCCGCCGCATGCGCCTGCGCCTTGCCGATGATGTTTTGCAGATTGGTGAGGCCGCGCACGAGCACGGGCACCGATGCTTGATACATGGAAATGGACATGGGGTTTCCTCGTTTCTTCGAATGCGCGCGATGCACTCCGCTTTGGAGCTGACCGGGCGGCCCATTATGCGCTATCGCGTCGCGCGCTGCCATCGGCCAAATGGCCAGCATGAGCGCGACGATCAGGCCTCTCGCCAGGCGCATCAATTACCTGGGATTACAGAGCAAAAATTCCTTGTGAAACCTTGAGGTTGCGAGCGCTTGCGGCGAGCGAGTGACGCGCGGCGCGCGATACGCGCGACTGCATGCCTGCGGCCCGATGTGCGCAATTGCCCTGACAATATTTGATTGTGGTTTAATAGCCCGGCACCAACCATCCATTCCGCATCGTGCTGCACGATGCGCTCAACCATGAACGCAGAAAAGGCAGCAATACGCCGCATCGCGCGCCGCATGGCAGAAGGCATTGTTTGTCGCACTGGCGCGCCGCGGTGGCGCGCGCGAGTGGTGCGCGTTTCGCTGCTGGCGCTCGTTGCAGGCAGCGCGGCGCAGGCCGCATCCGCGCAAGATCCACGGCTACTCGATACACGCGTCACGCAGGAGTCGGTGACGGACACGATCTGTCGTCCGGGCTACGCCGATACCGTGGCGCCGCCGTTCGACGAGACCATGGCGCTGAAGGACCGCATGCTCGCGGCGCGCGGCATCGACGCCGACGACGGCGTGGGCTACGCGCTCGACCGGCACGTGCCGATCGTCCTCGGCGGGTCGCCGGACGCCAGAGCCAACTTCGACCTCATCCCATGGGGCGGCCACGCCGGCGAGCGCCGCAAGTCGCTGCTCACGGTGCGCCTGAAGCGCTGCGTGTGCGCAGGGCGCATGACGCTGGCCCAGGCGCAGGCCGCGATCAGCGGCAACTGGGTGCACCAGTACGATCGCCTCACCCGCATGGACTGCGGCGGGTCGGCCGACGAGACGACCTCGGCGAGCCGCGACGACGGGTCCTGACGCGCCGTTTCGCGCGCACCTTTGCCGCCTCGGGCACGCCGATTGCGGCCCGGATCACATATGCGCAGCAGGCAGTCGGGCGGCCATCGGTTAGCCATCTGCCGCCAGACAATATGCCGCAGCGCACTGCTCAGCAAATGCGACTATGCTGACATTCATCAACAACAGGGAGTCACAACAATGCTTACGTCCAGCCTTTTATTGCTTGGCGTCGCTGCCGTGTTCGGCCAGGTGGCATGGACCCGTGCTCGCGCTCGTGCGAGCCTTCAGCCCGTGCGCGTACGCGCGACGCAACCCCGCCGGTTCCGCTAAACGCAGCACGCCGGGTCCGAATATCCCGCGAGGTAGGCCGTCATGCACCTGACTGTCTGGAATGTTCCCGAAACCTGCAGCGAGCAGGATGTGCGCAGCTTTTTCGAGCGCGAACTCGGCAAGTACGCCAAGGGCATCACCGTTTATGACGCGGGCACGCCCAACGCGCACGCGGACCTCGAACTCGATTCCGAAGTGCCCTATGTGGCCGACGCCGTGGCGCGCGAACTTCAATCCCGTCGCCTCGCAGGCGTTGCGCTGAGGGTGAGCGCGCCTCCGTTCGAAGACGAAGAGCCGCCGCAACGCGGCTGAGCCGTTCGCGCCGCGCTTCAGCGGCCGTCGTCGGCGGTGTCGTACGGGGTATAGGGCAGCGCCCGCTTGTGGCGCGTCGACTCGTAAAAGCGAAAGATCGTCTCGTAGGCGCGTTCGCTCACCGGTTTGCCTTCCAGAAAGTCGTCGATCTCGTCATAGCCGATCCCGTAGGCGTCCTCGTCAGGGTGCAGCGGGCGCAACGTTTCCAGATCCGCAGTGGGCGTCTTCTCCACCAGCGTGGCCGGAGCGCCCAGCGCCCGCGCAAGCGCGCGCACGCGCCGCTTGTTCAGGCCCGCGAGCGGCAGCACGTCGGCGCCGCCGTCGCCGAACTTCGTGAAAAAGCCCATTAGCGATTCCGCCGCGTGATCCGTGCCGATCACCAGTCCCGCTCGCGCGCCGGCCACCGCGTATTGCGCGACCATCCGCTCGCGCGCCTTGATGTTGCCCTGAACCTTGTCCTGCACGCTCTCGTCGGCGAAGGCGAGACCGCTCGCCGTGAGCGAGGCGAGCATCGCGTCGGCGGCGGGGCGCATGTCGACAGTCAGGATGTCGTCCGCGGCGATGAAGGCGAGCGCGGCGGCGGCGTCCGCTGCGTCGCGCTGGCTGCCGTAGGGCAGACGCATCGCGATGAAACGTGCCGCCGTCTGGCCCTGCGTGCGCAGGCTTTCCACGCTCAGTTGCGCGAGGCGCCCTGCCGTCGCGGAGTCGATGCCGCCGCTGATACCCAGCACGAGCGTGTGCAGCCCGCTCGCCTGGAGGCGCTGCCCGAGAAAGCGCACGCGCCGCTCGATTTCGGCGTGTGCGTCGAAGTGCCCGGCGACGTTCAGTTCCGCGATGATGCGGTGCTGGCGGGCGAGGCGGTCGGTTTCGGGGTTGGCGTCCGATCGGGTGGGCATGGGCGGTTCCTCAAATTGGCTGCGCGCGCGACATATGCGCGCAGTCTGCGTTGTCTGGTCTAATGTCGGGTGGTCGTGGCGCTGTCAGCGACGCCGCACGGCACGGCGCCCGACGTATCCGACTTCAGACAAGACGCACAATCGGCCGGACTCACGATGAATGACAATTTTTCGCGGCGCAAGGGCGCTCGCGTACGCGGTGGCGTCCGGGGCGACGCCCCGAAACTTCCCCATCATAGAACGCGGTGGCCGGGCGCGCCGGCGCGCCGCGCAATAGCGATCGCACTCTGCAGCTGGTTTTGCGCTTCGTGGGCGGCTCGCGCCGCTTACGCTTCCGACGCCGTGACGGCTTCCGGCGCGCACGTTGCCTCAGGTGCCGTGCGCAGCGCGCCGGCGCAGGCGGCGTCGAAGCCCGCCGCTCCGGGCGCATCGGCTGCATCCGCTGCTGCGGGCGCCTCGGCCGCCCGGCCGGTTGCCAAAGCGGCCTCGGCGGCCCCGGCGGCTTCAGTGGCATCCGCTGCTTCCATGCCCGCACCGGCTTCAGCGGCTTCCGGCGCTTCGAGTGCGTCTGCCGCTTCGTCGGCTCAGCCGGCTTCCGCGGCCTCGGCCGCGGAAGCCGCCTCCGCGCCTCCCGCGCTCGTGCTGCCGATTCACCGGATGCTCACGCCGGAGGAGGCCGCCGAAGAAACCCGCGGCGCGCTCGAAATGCGCAAGCGCTTCGCGCGCGACGTCAACCGGCGCCTGCATGTGCCGCTGGCCGAGCAGCGCGCCTACGGCCAGCGCCTGCAGGCTGCGCTCGATGAGAAGAACCTCGGTGCGCTGGCGGGCGAGTTCGTCATCCTCGTCGATCGCAGCGCGAACGTGCAGGCGCTCTTCATCTACTTCCGCGCGATGCCCGACGAGCCGTGGCTCATGATCGGCGCGTCGCCGGTCGCGACGGGACGCCCCGGCGAGTACGACCACTTCCTCACGCCACTCGGCGTGTTCGAGCACACGCCGCTGAACATGGACTTCCGCGCGGAAGGCACCATGAACCAGAACAACATTCGCGGTTATGGCCGGCGCGACATGCGCATCTACGATTTCGGCTGGGTGGACGGCGAACGCGGCTGGGGCAAGGGCGGCTATTCGCAGATGCGCTTCCAGATGCACGCCACCGACCCCGACCGCCTCGAGCCGCTGCTCGGCATCCGCCACTCGAAGGGCTGCGTGCGGATTCCGGCGACGCTCAACGCGTTCATCGACCACTACGGCATCATCGACGCCGAATACCAGGCGCTGGTCGATGCGGGCAAGTCGCTCTGGGTGCTCCACTCGGACCGCGAGATCACGCCGTGGGCGGGCCGCTTCGTCGTGGTGGTCGATTCGGAGCGCAAGACGCGCCCGGCGTGGACGCCCGCACCCGGCGGCAAGGCGCGCGCCAAGGTGCCGGCCGGCGCCGACACCGCGGACTGAGCGCGCAAACCGGCGAGGGCGCGCCAGCGGATGCGCCGGCGCTACGCCCGCCGCGCGAGCAGCACGCCCGCGAGCGCGACGCCGAAGCCCGCCATCTGCACGGGCGTGAGCGTTTCGCCGAACAGCAGCCAGCTTTCGAGCGCCGCGAGCGGCGGCGCGAGAAAGAGCAGCGCCGTGGCGCGGGCGGCGTCGCCGTGGCGCACCATCCAGACGAGCAGCGTCACGCCCACGCCCGAGAGCATCGCGATGCCCCACGCCAGCGAGAACCACAGGGTCGGCGTTGAGATCCAGCGCGTCTCGCCGAGCACGAGCGCGAGTACGGCGGCGACGATGGCCGCGCCCAGGTTTTGCACGGCGCTCGCGCTGCGAATGTCGGCTTGCGCGAGCGAAGTCTTCTGGTAAAGCGTGCCCGCCGTGATCGATCCGACCGATACCACCGCAACCACCACCACGAGCAGCGGGCTCGCGTGAGCGTGCGTGGCTGTAGTAGCGGCAGCGGCATCGGCGATCGCGCCGCCGGCGGCGTGCATGGCGGCATACAACTTCGGGCTCAGCACCAGCACGACGCCGGCAAGGCCGAGCGACATGCCGGACCAGCGCCGCGGCGGCAGGCGCTCGCCGAACATGCGTGCCGCGACGGCAGCCGTCAGGAGCGGCTGGAGAGCGCCGAGGAGCGCCATCACCCCCGCGCTCAAGCCTTGCGCAACCGCCCAGTAGCCCGCGCCCAGATAGACGCCCTGCAGGAGCGCGCCGGCGAAGAGGTGCTTGCCGATTTCGCGTCCGCGCGGCCAGGGCGCGCGCATCGCCAGCGCGACGATCGTGAACAGCGCCGCAGTGCCTGCGAAGCGCGCGAGCAGGAAAAGGTTGGGATCGGCGTAGGGCGCAATGGCGCGCGCGACGACGAAACCCGTCGACCACAGGAAGACGAAAACGGTGGGTGCGAAGGTGGCGAGCATCGGTGTCGAAGAGGGCGCGCTGACGCTGCGCGCGGAGGAACACGAAAGGCTCGAAGTATCGCGCGACGCGCAGGTGGCGGTCTTGTTCAGGACTGCACTGGCCACGACGTGTGCCGCTCGATGATTTGAACGCAACTAACCGCCCAGCCCGTGCGGCGCCAGCCAATGCAAGCATCGCCAGACCGGAAACACTAGCGTCCGCTAGCTTCCAAACAACACCGCCGTCACGCCGATCAAGCCGCCGCAGACCGCGCAGGCGAGCAGCAGCGCGCGCGTGCGCCGATGCTCGCGGCGCCAGGCATCGAGCAAGGCGGCCTGCTGCGCGGCCTGTCCCGCGGCGGGACCGTGTCCGCCCTTCGCGTGATGCTCGAGGAAGCGGAACACCATCTGCGGCACGCGCGGGGCGATTTGCGCGAGATGAGGCAACTCTTGCGAGAGCCGCCGGATCCAGCCGTGGTGGCCGAGATCCTGCCGCGCGATGTCGGCGAGCGTGTGCCGGGCGATGCCCCATGCGTCGACGCCCGGATGAATCGTGCGGGCCAGCTGCTCGGCCTGGCCGAACGCGCGCTGCGCCGCCACGAGGCGCGGCGAGACTTCGCCCCCGAACGGCTGCACCGAGTGCAGCAGATGATGGAATAGCGCCCCCGCGCTGCGCTCGTCGGTGTCGCTCGCGAAATGCGCTTCGCTGCGCGTGCGCAACTCGGCCTCGATCTGCTCGGTGCGTGCATGCGTGGGCACATGACCCGCCACGTGATGGAGCGTGGCGAGCCGCCCGTAGTCCTGTTCGAACAACGCGGTCGCGCCGTGCACGAAGAATTCGCGTTCAGGCGAAGAAAGGCTCGTCATCAGCGCCGCGCTCGCGAGCACGAGGCGGCCGCGCGTCTCGGGTTCGACGCTCACCGCGACCCGGCTGGCGTCGAGGGCCGCATGGAAGAACCCGTGCTCGAACGCCTGGCGCGTGACCACTTCGATCAGATGGGCCGCCACCTGCGTGACGTTGATGTGGTGCTCGGCAAGCCCGGCGATATCGGTCGCGCGCACGGTGTCGATGTGCTGCACCGCGATCGTCTGAGGGGTGCAGAGGTCCCAGATCACGTCGGGCACGACGATGCGCGGGTCATCGCCGAGCTGATGGCCGCTCTGGCTCAGGTTCGCGGCCTGGGCGCGCAGGTCGAAGCGGCGGTTCAGATCGTCGCGCAGCGCCTGCGCGAGCGCGTGCAGCTGCAGCTTGCGAGCGGCGCGCGAAAAGCGCTCTATCCAGCGGGCCACGGCGCACAGGAGCGCGGCGTCGTCGTCGACTTCCTGGACCTGTTTGGCGCGCAGCACGCGCAGTGTGATCGTCTGATGGCCGTTCACCGGCAGCGCGAGCCGCGCGATGTGCGTCTGCTCGCACCAGCCGTTATGGGCCGGCTTGGGGTCGATCCACGTGAACACCGTCTCGGGCGGCTTGCCGAGTGCGGCGCGCAGCGTGGTGTCGAGCGCCTCGCCCGCGAGGGGCTCTTCGAAATGCTCGATGGCGTCGATCGCGTCGTGCAAGGTCGCGCCCGCGAGTTCGGGGCGTGTGGCGAGCGTTTGCGCGAAGGCCGCGGCGAGCGGTGCGAGACGCGGCAGCGAACCGTGCAGGCGCGAGGCGAGCCGCGGGTCGCCGTGCAGATTCGAGGCGAGCGTGAGGAACCAGTGCAGCTTGTGATGCTCGGGCGCGGCGAGCCAGATCAGCCTGAAGCCATAACGCAGTGCACAAAACAGCAGGCGCAATTGACGAAGTCGTGAACGCATGAATTCCAATGTTCGGCGAAGCGAGCGTCGCGTGAGCGCGCGGTCTCCACGAGATTAGCAGGGATGCGCACGCGATGGCAGGGCAGGCTCGTTCAGCGCATGCGTACTACAATACGGCGGCTTTTCCGGATTCACGTCGGATTCACTTCCTTACCTGCGTTTTTTCCACGTACGACCCGCACCCATCGAGATGCTCGCAGAACAACGTCACCAATACATCCTCTCGCAAGTGAACCGGACGGGCGCGCTTTCCGTGGCGGATCTCGTGCGCGAACTGCGCGTCTCGCGCGAGACGATCCGGCGCGACCTCAATACGCTCGCGGAGCGCGGGCTGCTCGTCACGACCCACGGCGGCGCGCTCTCGAGCGACCGCCGCGAGCCCGATCTCGACGTGCGCGAAGCCGCCAACGCGAGCGCCAAGCGCGCAATCGGCGAACGTGCGGCGGAGTTCGTGCCCGACGGCGCCTCGGTCATCATCGATTCGGGCAGCACCACGCATGCGCTCGCGCGCGCGCTCACGGATCGCCATCGGCTCACGGTTTATACCAACGACTGGCGCATCGCGCTGTTGCTCGGCCGCCGCAACGAAAACCGCGTCACGCTGCTGGGCGGCGAGCTGTCCGACCACGAGGAAGCGACCTTCGGCCTCGACACCGTGCAGCAACTCGCCCAGTACCATGCCGATTTCGCGTTCGTCGGCGCGGGCGGCATCACCACCGACGGCTGGCTCACCGACTACTCGCGCATGGTCGCCGAGGTGCGCAGCCGCATGCTCGCGGCCACGGCCTGCGCGATCGTCGTCGCCGATCATTCGAAGTTCGGGCGCGTCACGCCCGTGCGCATCAACGGCTTCGAGCAGGCGCGCTACGTCATCACCGAGCTTGCGCCCGAAAAAAGCATCGCGCGCGCGATTACGGCGCGCGGGCCCGAACTCGTCATCGCCTGAGTCTTCCTGCGGCGCGGCGTGGCGCGCGCTGCGCTCGCCCGTCTACACGTCTGCATGGCTGCCGTCGACACCTTGCCGGCGGAATCAGCACGCATATGTGGCTTGTCGAATATTGGCGAATTGTGGAATTTTTTGACAAACGCCACAATCGTCATGCGCGTGTCATCAAAACCTGTGATTCTTGCGGGGCCCGTCCAGATGGGCCGGTCAGCGAGGCGAGCGGCAATTCCGCGGCTTCGCCGGGCCGGCCGGGTCAGGTGGAAAGTGGCAGATTGTAGACAATCTGCAATCCGCGATACGAGACCACTGCGAGGCGGGCAATGACAGGCGGCGCAGTCCGCCGAAGTTCGGATTGTTCAGCTCAGTTCGATCCATTCAATCACAAACGCATCGGGTATCCCGAGCACCTGGTTTTGCCTTCGGAGAGTGACATGAACCACACGAATTCCCATCGCGCGGGTTTTGCACGCAAGCTGCTGCCGATCGCGGCCGCCGCGGCGCTGCTGGGCGCAGCAGCGAGCGCGCACGCCGCCGACGCCGTCGTGCTGTACACGGCCGACGGCCTCGAAAATCTCTACAAGGACGTGCTGCCGGCCTTCGAGAAGAAGGAAGGCGTCAAGGTCAACATCGTCACGGCGGGCAGCGGCGAAGTGGTGAACCGCGCGAACGTCGAGAAGGACTCGCCGAAGGCCGACGTGATCGTCACGCTGCCGCCGTTCATCCAGACGGCGCAGCAAAGCGGGCTGCTCCAGCCGTACCAGAGCGTGAACTACAAGAACGTGCCGGCCATCGCGAAGGCGACTGACGGTTCGTGGGCGACGTTCGTGAACAACTACTTCTCGTTCGCGATCAATCCCGATGTCGTGAAGAACGAGCCGAAGACGTTTGCTGACCTGCTGCACCCGGACTACTCGGGCAAGGTCGCGTACTCGAACCCGGCCACGGCTGGCGACGGCATGGCCGTGATCATCCTCACGACCTCGCTGATGGGCGAAGACAAGGCGTTCGACTACCTCAAGAAGCTCGAGCAGAGCGCGAAGTTCCACACCAAGGGCACGGGCTACCTCGACGTGCTGCTCTCGCGCAACGAAATCGCGGTGGCCAACGGCGACCTGCAGATGGATCTCGACGACGCAGCCAACGGCGGCCTCTCGCTCAAGCCGATCTTCCTCGCGGCCGACGCCGGCGGACATCCCACGACGTTCCAGCTGCCGTACGCAATCGGCCTGATCAAGAACGGCCCGAACCAGGCTGAAGGCAAGAAGCTGATCGACTACCTGATGTCGACGGACGTGCAGTCGAAGGTGCCGGATATCTTCGGTATTCCGGGCCGCACGGACGTGGCGCTCACGGGCAAGAACGGCGAAGCCGTCAAGCAGGCCATCCAGGGCGTGAAGCTGATTCCGGTGGACTGGAACCAGGTGATGGCGAAGAAGGCCGACTGGACGACGCGCTGGAAGAACGAAGTGATCGGCTCGTCGGGCAAGCAGCTCGAAGTCGTGAAGCCGAAGTAAGCAACTGTATCTGCAACTTTGTATGGGACCAGAGTAAGGCGTTAAAACGCCTGCTCTGGTCGACAGGAGATGAACCCGGTGAATACCGCAAGCCTCGCGCCGGCCGGCATGGCCCGCGCGCTGCCGGATGTGTCCGGACTGACTGACTCCACGGACGCCTCCGGCGTTGCGGGCGTGCAGATCGACCACCTGAGCGTGCGCTTCGGCGCGCGTACTGTCCTCGACGATCTGTCGCTCACGATCCGACGCGGCGAACTGTTGACCGTGCTGGGCCGCAGCGGCTGCGGCAAGACCACCTTGCTGCGCTTCATCGCCGGCTTCATCGAAGCCGATGGACTCGCAGGCACGCTCACCGTGGCGGGCCACGATCTGACCCATGTGCCGCCGCATCAGCGCAACCTGGGTCTGCTGTTCCAGAGCTATGCGCTCTTTCCGCATCTCTCGGTGTTCGAGAACGTCGCGTTCGGGCTGAAGGCGCGCCGCGTGCCGTCGCGCGACATCGCGCGGCGCGTGGCCGACGCGCTCAAGCTCGTTCAGCTCGGCGACGCGGGGCACATCATGCCCGCGCAGCTCTCGGGCGGCATGCAGCAGCGCGTGGCGCTTGCGCGCGCGCTCGTGATCGAGCCGGACGTGCTCCTGCTCGACGAGCCGCTCTCGGCACTCGACGCCAATCTGCGCGCTTCGGTGCGCTCCGAATTGAAGGCGCTGCACGAGCGCCTGCCCGACCTGACGATCGTCTGCGTGACGCACGATCAGGACGACGCGCTCGTGCTCTCCGACCGCACGCTGCTGATGCGCGATGGCCACATCGCGCAGCTCGGCACGCCGCAGGAACTCTACGACACGCCCAACGACGCCTACGTGGCCCGTTATCTGGGCGCGGCGAACCTGCTGCCGCCGAACGTCGCGTTCCCGGTGGGCGACGCGCGCCACGACGTGCGCGACAAGCTCGCGTGCCTGCGCCCCGAAAGCCTGCGCATCGTGCCGCTCGGCGAAGGCTCGCTGCACGGCACGATCGAATCGGTCGAGTGGTATGGCTCGGTGCTCTCGGTGCCGGTGCTGCTCGACGCGATGCCGAACGAACCGGTGCTCGTCACCATGCAGCGCGGCCACGGCATGACGCCGGCAAAAGGCATGCGTGTGTCCCTGCGTTACGAGGCTGACGATGTCGTCCTTATCAACCCCTGATTCCGCCGTGGGGCTGCCCGGCGCCGACGCGCACGCGGCCGCCGTGCGCCGCCGCGAACGGCGTGCGCAATGGCATATCGCGTTTCTGCTCGTGTTCGTGCTCGGGCCGCTCGTGGTCTATCCGCTCGTGCGGCTCGTGCTGCTGAGCCTGTCGGGCGCGCATGGCTTGAGTTTCCACGCGTACGAGACCTTCTTCGGCAATCCCGATTCGCGCGGCGTGATCGCCACGACGCTGTGGATCCTGTTCCTGAGCGCGGGTCTGGCTTCCGTGCTCGGCGTCGCGCTCGCCGCGCTGCTGTTCTTCAAACCGTTTCCGGGCGCGCAGCTCGTCACGCGGTTTCTGGAGCTGTTCGTGGCGTTCCCGTCGTTCCTCGTCGCGTTCACGCTGATTTTTCTGTACGGTTCGCAGGGCTCCGTGAGTATCGGGCTGCAACGGCTCTTTCATTTGCAGGCGCCGCCGCTCGACTTCCTGTTTGGCATCGGCGGGGTGGTGCTCGCGGAAGTGGTGTTCTACGCGCCGTTCGTCGTGCGCCCGACGCTCGCCGCGTTCGCGCTGCTCGACATGCGCCTGATCGAAGCCGCACGCAGTCTCGGTGCGAATAGCCGCATGGTCGCCCTGCGCGTGATTCTGCCGCTCGCGTGGCCGGGCATCGCCGCGGGCACGATCCTGTGTTTTCTGCTGACGTTCAACGAGTTCGGCATTCTGCTCGTGCTCGGCAGCGCGCACCTCATCACACTGCCGGTGGCGATCTACAGTTCGGCCACGGTCGACCTCGATCTGCCGACGGCCGCCGCAGGCGCCGTGGTCATGCTCGCGATGTCGCTTTCCCTGTATGCGCTGTATCGGCGCGTGAATCGCCGCAGTCATGGAGGCGCGCGCAATGTCAACTAATCCTGCCGCCGGTTCCGACCGTATCGCGCTGCCGCCCAAGCATCTTCGCGCGCGGCCAGTCGAGCGCAGCCTCTTCACGCGCATCGTCAGCGCGACACTGCTTGGCTTCGCAGCGCTGCTGTGCTTCTGGCTCTTCGTGTTGCCGGTGATCGTCGTCGCGCTGTCGAGCGTCGCGTCGCATTGGTCGGGCACGATCTTGCCCGACGGTTTCAGTACGCGCTGGTTCGAGCGCCTCGGCTCTACCGACTTCGATGCGCTCGCAACGAGTCTCGAAGTCGGCTTCGGCGTGGCGGTGCTCGGCACCGCGCTGGGTCTGTGGCTCGCACTCGCGCTCGAAGGGCGTGACCGGCGCGGTCTGGGTGCAGTCGTCGACACGCTCGCGATGGTGCCCAACGGCGTGCCGAGCGTGGTGCTCGGCCTCGCGGTGTTGATCGCCTATCACAAGGCGCCCGTGGATCTGTCGAGTTCGGCTGCGATCGTCGTGTTCGTACAGCTCGCTCTGGTACTGCCGTTTTGCTATCGATGCGCTTCGGCCGCGCTGCGTCCCGAGCTGACCGTGCTGCGCGAAGCGGCAGCGAGTCTCGGTGCGCCGCCTTCGATGGTGCTGCGCCGCGTGGTGCTGCCGCAGCTCGTGCCGGCGATCCGCGCGAGTCTCGCGCTGGGTTTCGCGCTGTCGCTCGGCGAACTGGGCGCGACGCTCACGGTGTATCCGCCGGGTTTTGCAACGGTGCCGATCGTCGTGGTGGGCGCAGTCGAGCGCGGTTACTACCTGCCGGCTTCGGCGCTCTCGCTGGTCCTGTTGCTCGTCTCGCTGGGGGCGCTGCTGCTGATCGCGGCGCGTGTGCCGCGCCGGCGAGCGGACTGAGCGGATGGATGCCATGCGGTTCGATGCGCCGCAGCCGCGCAACAGACGGCCAAGGCAGGACGTGCAAGATCCGATGAGCGATGAGCATGCGAGTAGCGGCAACGCGGGCGATCCTGATCGCGATGCGCAGGGGTTGTCCGACACGACGCCGCTTGCCATGGTGCGCCAGCATTCGCTGACCGCCTTGGTGCGCGACGAGATCGAGCGACGCATCGCGGCGGGCGTGCTCGCACCCGGCGACAAGCTCAACGAAGCCGACTGGGCAGCACGCCTCGCCGTCTCACGCGGACCGGTACGCGAAGCGTTTCGCGCGCTGGAGCAGGCAGGCCTCGTGCGCAACGAGAAACATCGCGGTGTGTTCGTGCGCAGTGTCGGCGCGGCTGAGGCCCAGGAACTGGGCGTAGTGTGCGCGGCGTTGCGCGAAGCGGCGTGCCGGATGCTGGCGCCGCGCATCGACGCGGCGCAGGTCGCGGAGTTGCGCGAGCACCTCAACGCGATGCGCGACGCGGTGGTCGCCGAGCAGGGCGAGGCGTTTCTGCAAGCGCGCGACGCGTTTCGCGCGTCGCTCTTCGCAGCGGCTGGCAACGCGAGGCTGCGCGAGACCTATGAGGGGACCGTGAGCGAATTGCGGCTCTCTTCGCAGTGTGCAGCGCCGACGCACAGCGCTATGGATGCATCGTATGCAGGGCATCGGGCGCTGTTGAGCGCGCTCGCGTCGCGCGACGCCGACGAATCGGCCAGGCGCATGCGCGAATCGTGCTGCGACTGAGAGCAGATGGAACGATGGGCGACGCTCTGATGTGGGGCGTCGCCGTATTCACGTCATAGAGGAGTTGAAGAAGATGGCACTGAGCCTCGCGGATATTCGTGGGCTGTTCGAGACGTATGGCGCGTTGGCCTATAGCGGCGAACCGGTCACGCAACTCGAACACGCGCTGCAAAGCGGTGCGCTGGCAGAAGAAGATGGCGCGACCGAAGAACTGACCGCCGCGGCGTTCCTGCATGATCTCGGCCACCTGCTCAATCGTCAGGGCGAAACGCCGACCGAACGCGGCATCGACGATCTGCACCAGTACTATGCGCTGCCGTTCCTGCGGCCCGTGTTGCCCGATAGCGTGCTGGAACCGATCCGCCTGCATGTCGATGCGAAGCGCTACCTCTGCGCCGTCGACGAAGCGTATTTCGGCTGCCTTTCCGCAGACTCGGTGCGCAGCCTCGAATTGCAGGGTGGCATCTTCAATGCCGATGAGGCGCGCGATTTCGCTGCGCGCCCCCACGCGGAAGACGCGGTGCGCCTGCGCCGCTGGGACGACCTCGCGAAGGTGGCCGGCAAGCCGACACCGGATCTCGACCACTATCTGCAGCTCGTCGAACGCGTCATGCAACGCCACGTTTGAGGCGATTGCGCTGACGCGTTTCTCCGATTTTCACGCGAGTCAAAAAACCGCTTGCAAGATGTCATCTGCGTGACTAGAATTCCGGTCTTTCGCGCTTTCGATGAAGGCGCGGGGAGACGGGAAGCTTGGGGCGAAAGCCTTGTGGCGACTGGGTCTGCGGGTGATTGGAAGTTGAGCGGCAGGTTGAACGAAGTAAAAAAACCTGTTGACAGATCGCCGGGCAGTCTTCATAATCTCGCTTCTCTGCTGCTGACGCAGCAACGCAGAAAACGCCGGGTAGTTCGATGTTTTAACGGCGCTTTCGCGATCGATCTTTAAAAATTTACAGCCGATAAGTGTGGGCGCTTGATGCGGTGGCGACCTGATGTCGTTCTTCGGAGCGGAATCAGGAGCAGCAAAAGTATCAAGAGTCTCACACTAAAGTAAGTCAGGTTTTTGAAGCAATTCAAATTCCTGTCAGCTTTGAGTGAGCGACCGGTCTCGAGAGAGACCGAAAACAGTAACAGGTATTGAACTGAAGAGTTTGATCCTGGCTCAGATTGAACGCTGGCGGCATGCCTTACACATGCAAGTCGAACGGCAGCGCGGGAGCAATCCTGGCGGCGAGTGGCGAACGGGTGAGTAATACATCGGAACATGTCCAGTAGTGGGGGATAGCCCGGCGAAAGCCGGATTAATACCGCATACGATCTTTGGATGAAAGCGGGGGATCGCAAGACCTCGCGCTA